>NZ_ANNI01000009.1 GCF_000466745.1 Campylobacter concisus ATCC 51562
GTTCAGTTGGTTAGAATGCCGCCCTGTCACGGCGGAGGTCGCGGGTTCGAGCCCCGTCCGCTGCGCCATCTTTCATTCTTTGACTTTTATTTTTCCTAGTTACTGAAATTCTTAGAAATAGTGTATTTTATTAAAATTTATGCTTTAAAAATCTATGCATAAGACAAATTAAAAAATAAAACCTAAGTTATCACCACCAAATCGCATATATTTAAAAATAAATCTTTTTCTAAAATTTCTAAATAATTGATACAAGACAAATTAAAATTAATATTTTTATCTCTAAGTTATCAAAAAATCAATATAATCGTAAAAATTTAATAAGGGAAATTTATGGCATTTGAAAATGTATTAAAAGCGATTGAAGATATAAAAAATGGCAAAATGGTAATTATGGTCGATGACGAAGACCGTGAGAATGAAGGAGACTTGGTCTTTTCAGCGGCAAGCAGCGATATGCAAAAGGTAAATTTTGCGATCACTCATGCAAAAGGTGTGCTTTGCCTTGCAATGGATGAAGCAAATGCAAAAAGACTTGATTTGCCGCTAATGGTTTCTAAAAATACATCTAGTCATGAAACCGCATTTACTGTCACAATTGACGCAAAGGAAGCAACGACAGGCGTAAGTGCTTATGAGCGAGATATGACGATTAGACTTGCTGCTAGTACTGATTCAGTGCCTGAAAATTTTGTAAGGCCTGGGCATATATTTCCGCTTATTGCAAAAAAAGGTGGTGTCCTCGTTCGTACAGGTCACACTGAAGGATCAGTTGATCTTTGCAAACTCGCTGGCGTTAGTCCAATGGCAGCGATTTGCGAGATCGTAAAAGAAGATGGCACAATGGCAAGACGTGATTATTTGGAGGAATTTTGTAAAAAATTTAACCTAAATATGATAAGCGTTTCTGAATTAGTAGAATACAGACTTAGCCACGAAAGCTTAATAGAGGTTTCGCCCGCAAAGAATGTAAAAATCTGTGGTTTTGAAGCAAAAAGATATGACATAAAAGATCACGAAAATAAAAATCACGCTGCCTATGTTTTCGGAGAGATAAAAGCGCAAACTAATGTAAAATTTCAAAAAATAAGAAAAGATCATGAGCTTTTAAGTGGAGATAAATTTGATAATTTATTAAAGGCATTGGATTTTTTAAGTAAAAATGGCGGAGTGTTGCTATTTTTAGACAGCAATAAAAGCGATGCAAGCTCACAAAAAGATTATGGCATTGGGGCACAAATTTTAAAGTATTTTGGCATAAGCGAAATTGAGCTTTTAAGCTCAAATAAAAATAAAGAATTTGTAAGCCTTGCAGGTTTTGGTCTTGATATAAAGGGCTATAAAGAAATTTAAATAGATAGCCTTTTGGCGCTTTTTATTTAACGCGGATATTAATCATCCTAATAGCAAAATTCTTCACTTGGGAAAATTTTGCCTTTTACATCATTTGCGTAGGATTGCACGCTCTTTCTTACAATATCCGCTCCATCAAGATAGCGTTTTACAAATTTTGGTTTAAAGTCTTCAAAAAACCCAAGCATATCAGACCATACAAGCACTTGTCCATCGACGTTTACTCCAGATCCGATACCAATAACTGGTACATGAACTTGCTTTGTTATCTCGCTAGCCACACTACTCATCGTACCTTCAAGCAAGATACCAAACGCTCCAGCTTGCTCAAATGCCAAAGCCTCTTCAACTAGCCTTTTTGCCTCTATCTCGCTTCTGCCTTTTATCTTATATCCACCTTCAAATTTATAAAACTGAGGCTTTAAGCCAATGTGAGCCATAACGTTTATGCCCTCTTCACAAAGGCGCTTTACTAAATTTACTTGGTGCATGCCAACTTCGAGCTTTGCCGCATCGGCATTTGTCTGTTTAAAAAATTTCATCGCATTTTTTATTGCTTGCTTTTCATTTGTGTAGCTACCAAATGGCATATCAGCCATGATAAAAGTATTTTTAGCTCCATTACAAACTGCCTTTGTATGATAAAGCATGGCGTTCATGTCCGCACTTATCGTACTTTCTTGCATATTAAAACTCATATTTAAGCTATCGCCAACCAAAATAATATCAGCATAATCATCAAAAAGCTTAGCAAATAGCGCATCATAGGCAGTTATCATTACAATAGGCTCAATGCCTTTTTTATTTTTTATATCATTTATGCTTAGTTTTTTCTTCTGAGTTTTTTCATTTTTCATTGCAAGCTCCAAGGATTTTTAGCTAAAAGGCTAACAATTTTATCAAATTTTTGCTACAATTACGCCAATTTCTTAAGGACATAAAAATGGGTATATTAAAAAGGCTTGAAATAGATTACTCTTATGATATAGTTGAAGAATTTTTATCTCACTATGCTTTAATGTGCGATTTACTCGAGCCTTTGATAATAAATTTAGGAAGAGCTGATAAATATAAAGATAGTATCTTAGAGCTTACTAGGATTTTTCATAATATTAAATCAGCAGCAGGGTTCATGCATCTTGATCCGATATTAAAGCTTACAACTTTAGCTGAAGAGATAACTCAAGAGGCAAGAAGTCTAAAAGGACCAGCAAATGATAAATTTATAGATTGGTTGCTGCTTATTAGCGATCAGTTTAATAAATATAAAGATGATGTCGAGAACGATTTTGAATATTTTAGCGTTCTTGAGCCAAAAATCATTGATGTGCCTGCAAAACTTAACTAAATAATTCACTAACCATTTTATTTTTTGGGAGCGACTTGGCTTCGACAGGAGCAGAGTGTGTACGGTGGCACGTCGCTTTGAGCAAAGCGTAAAAAGCTCAAATTAAATTTAAACGCAAACAACGTTAATTTCGCTCCTGCTTACGCTAAAGCTGCGTAAGTTCAGTTGAGCCTTGCTTAGTCTAATTCTAGCTAGGACAAAAGCAAGTAATTTAGCTAGAGTAGGCTCGTAAAGTGACTGCTTGCTAGCTGAAATTTTAGTCTTAGTCTAAATTTTGGTTTTGGAAAGTGAGCCTTTTTAGATGAAATTTTCACTTTTGCTAAGCGTGTAGAGGCTGTATACATTTTGTTTTTGGACAGGGGTTCGATCCCCCTCGCTTCCACCATTCTTTTTATTTACACTATAAATACAAAAATTTATCAGATAAATAGAATCTAAAAGAGTTCTTCTGACTCAAAATAATTTTGTGAAATATTTTGCTCTTTTTCATTAGTATTTACATGAAGCACATAATAGCCTATCTGTGTGTTGCTAGCGTCTATTAATGGTACCACGCAAAAGTAGTGCGTTTTATAAACGTAAAATTCATATTCTTTAAAATTAATATCACGCAAAAAACCTACAATATTTAAATTTGCACTGCTTAAATTTTCGATGTAGTAATCATTTAAAATTTGATTACTTGGAATGCTTTTACGAGATGGCATCTTGTCTTTTGCCAAAAGAACAAATAGATCAATTCCTTGCTTTTTAAAATAATTTCCAAGTGAGTCAAAATTTAACAAAACCTCGATGTTGCCAATAATTTTACCATCACGTATTACGTTTGAGACAGCCCTTATATGCGTTCCAGCATACCACGCCTCGATGCCGACCATGGGCTTGTTTTGATGCCTTGACTCTTGCACTAAAAACCTACTACTAGCGATCATATCGCCATATCTGTTTAGATCCCAACTCCTTACATAGCTTTTTAGATCTTTATCATAAATATGAAGCTTAATGTTGTTATACATCAATGCTGCGCCAAGGGTTTTGGTTAAATTTTCGATATTTTTTATACATTCATCGCGACTTTGCCCTAGCAAGCACATTTGTATAGACTCATTTTGAGCAAGCAAGGTAGAGATCGCCATTGATGAAAATTTCTCATCATCTATACTTTTATTAAGCTGTTTTACCTGGTAATCAAAAAAGACTCGCATATTATTTTGCATCTTTTCAGCCATATAAGAGCTATAAAGAAAGTAAAAAAGCCATCCAAGTACTATGATAAAGATAAAAACGATATAGACATTAAGATATTTTTTATATTTATTCAAAACTAGCCCTTAACTTTTCTTCTAAAAATTTTGCAAATTTATCAAATTCTGGTAATGCAAGCTCGCTTTTTCTTTTTGGATTAGCCCAAACACTATCTGGGAAAAATGCGTCATCACTAAATCTAGCAATGACATGAATATGCACGTGTGGCACGTAGTTTCCAAAGCTTGCAATGTTTATTTTGGTTGGTTTATAAAACTCAAGCATAGCCTTTTCGCTTATAAGCATCGCCTCAAAAAGCCTTGCCCTACTCGCTTCATCGCAATCGCTTAGCTCACGAAATGGCTTAATGGTAAAAATTTTTATCCATGGAAGTTCGTTGTCTTCACGCTCGATTTTTATAAATTTATCTTCATAGATCATATTTGTTCCTATTTTTATACGAAATTTCTCTCTCTTAAAAGCGTATAAAGCTTGATAGTCGAGATAAAAAATGTCACGATCGCTGGTCCAAGGATCACGCCCCAAAACCCAAATGTCGTGATACCTGCAAGCATCGCAAAGAATATAAGAAGCTCATTTATCTTTGTTGGTATTTTAACCAGCTTTGAGTTTATAAATTTAATAACAAGTGGTTTTAAAAGCGTATCAGCTGCAAATGAGATCACTACGATCGTATAAATTGCGATAGTTATCGCTGCTGCTGTGTTGCCATTTGCAAACTCATAAATACTAATAGGCGCCCATGCCAAAATACCGCCAACAACTGGAATAAGCGAAGCAAAGCTAAAAAAGATGCCAGTTAGCACGCCATCATAGCCGTAAAAGCTTGTGACAATAGCAAATAAAAAGCCTTGGATTATCATATTTGCAATGGTTGAGTAAAAAACGACACTCATCACGTTGCCAACTTCGCTTAAAATAGACTCTGTATCATCTTGCTTTAGCGGAAGTGCATATTTTAGATAGCTGATGAGTTCATTGCCATAAAGATTGCAAAAGAAGAAAAAGACCAAAATAATAATCATATCAACGCCAAATTTAAGGCTTAACTTACCCAGGCTTGCAAGATTTGCCGCAATTTGAGAAAAAAGCATTTTAATATCAAGTCCGCCGATAAATTCTTTTATCTTTGGCTCTAAAAAATTTATCGACTCAGGCATCCTAAAATCATAATTTTTGATAAATTCGATAGTCTTTGTGACATTGTTTATATCAAAGCCAGCTGCGTATTTTGCGATCTCAACTACCGCATAAAGAAGTGGGGCGATAAATAAGCAAAGAAGCACAGACGTGGTAAGAGCTGATGAAAGCGTCTTGCGGTTTTTAGTGAGCGATAAAAATGCGATTTGGACATTTGAAACCGCGACAGCAAGCAGTGCAGCGATAAAAATATCAAGCAGATATGGTTTAAAAAGATAGACCACTAAAGCCAAAGCACAAAGTACAAAAATTCCAAAAAATAGTCTATTGTTCATCTTGCTCCCTTAAAATGGGGTAATTATAGCAAATTTATCAAAGCTGCTCATTTGCTTCCCAAATTTGCTCAATCTCTTTGCCATCAAGCTTGCAAAGCTAGCAAGTACGGCTAGGCTTTTGGCATTTTTAGCATGCTACTGGCGCTTAGTAAATTTAGATAAATTTATAGTTTTACGCAAAATTTCTAGCTCAAAAGCTCCTACAAATTTAGACTTTTACGTGCACTGAAAATTTGCCCCGACGATCTCGCATTCATCACATATTTGAACATATATAGTTCCCTCGCCATCTACTAGACTTCCAAGAGGAATTTGTGCTAGATATTTCATGCTTTTGCTACATTTTGGACATTTTAAATACTCAGCATCTTGCTCCCACTGTGGATATCCACCAAGCAAAATTTCACTATCTATCATATACGAGTAGTGAGCGCAAACCTCGCTGGCTAGCTCAAAATTTTGCCCATCAAGCGTTGCCACAGCATCTCTTAAATAGTCCTCACTCTCACCCTCGCCTACTACCTCTGTTTGCACATTATTGCCATCATTTTGGCAAAAATACTGCACAAGGACAACGCATGTTGGGCAAAATTTAAGCACAGCATCGTTTTTAAGCTCTAGCCCAAGTCGCTTTAGACTCTCTTTTTTGATGGTGAATTCCAGCATCTCACCGCTACAAAATTTACATTTTTCATCGCTCAGTGCTTTAAATTTAACGTCTGCATCTGCGTTTTGGCTTGGCTCACATGTAAAACACCTATCAAAAACTAGGCTTTTTCTCTTACCACTCTCGTCAAAGCTCCAGCCAGCAACCTGAGCGTATGCATCAGTATCGACGTGAAGCTTTGCCTTCCAAGGCTTTGGCGCATTATAGAGCTTAAAAAATAGCTCCCTCACCACCTCATCGCCCTGCCATGCAAGTGCACAAAGGATGTGATTTATTTTTACGATATTTTCAGCGCCATTAAGCCTATTTATGAGCTCATCTCTCACGTCGCTTGGGGCGTTTTTGTAAATTTCAAATGGGTAGTATTCACGCTCTTTTGTCACTTCTCTTATTATCTGCTCGTCGCAAATGCCATGCAGGTAGAAAATATAGACAAGATCGCTATAAATTTCATCGTATTTGCCTATCTCATCTGTGTGAGCTAGGACATTTTTTAGCTTTTGTTTGATCTCATCTTCGCTTAAACCTTGATAAAACTCCAGCTTCTCTTTTTGCCTGCAATCATAGCAGATCCCATCAAAGTAAATCGTCCTTTGCTTGCACTTAGGACAAAGATGTGGCTCGCTCATTTTTGCTCCAAATTTAAATTTCGCTACTCAAAAAGCCCTTTTTCGATGTCGATCTTGACGTTAAAGGTCTCAAAGCACTTCGCACTAGCGATCCTGCCCTTTGCGGTGCGCTCGATAAAGCCATTTGCAAGCAGATATGGCTCGATGACGTCCTCAACCGTGCCCTCATCCTCGCTAAGTGCCGCTGCGATCGTGCTAAGTCCCATAGGACGGCGCCTTGCTTGCATCAAAATTTCTAAATACCTAATATCCATCTCGTCAAATCCAAGCGAATTTACCCCAAGCGCGTTAAGCCCCTCTTTTGCGCGCTCGTGGCTGATGATTAGCTCGTCATTTACCTCGGCAAAATCGCGAATTCGCTTTAATAGTCTAAGAGCGATCCTAGGCGTGGCACGTGAGCGTTTGGCGATCTCAAGCGAGGCGTTTTTGTCGCACTCTTTGCCAAGCTTGGCAGAGGCTATCTGCACGATACGGCTTAGCTCGCTGCTTGTGTAAAACTGCAGTCTAAAATCCATCCCAAAGCGGTCTCTTAAAGGCGCTGAGATCATGCCAGCACGCGTCGTTGCGCCAATAAGTGTAAATTTTGGCAGGTCTATCTTGATAGTCTGGGCAGCCGGCCCTGAGCCTATGATGATGTCTAGCCTAAAGTCCTCCATCGCAGGATAGAGCACCTCTTCGATAGCTGGGCTTAGGCGGTGTATCTCGTCGATAAAAAGCACGTCGCCCTCTTGTAAATTTGTAAGGATCGCTGCAAGGTCGCCACTCTTTTCTATCATCGGCGCTGCGGTCATTTTGATGCTTACACCCATTTCGTTTGCGATGATGTGAGCAAGGGTGGTTTTGCCAAGCCCTGGAGGGCCGTAAAATAGCACGTGATCTAGGCACTCATTTCGCTTTTTGGCTGCTTTTATAAAGACATCTAAATTTTGTTTTATCTTTTCTTGTCCGATGTAGTCTTCAAATTTTGTCGGTCTAAGCGAGACTTCAAAGTCATTTTCAAAGCTTACTTTTTCGATTTCAACGATTCTATCCAAAGTTTTTCCTTCTAAATTTAAGGCTTCATTTTACGCTTTTATGCTTAATTTAAGCTCGTTTAAATTTATAATAAAAGGTGCTGCCCTCGCCGTAGACGCTATCAACGCCGTATAAAATGTTATGTTTTTGGCAAATTTCACTGACGATATTTAGCCCAAGGCCAAAGCCGCCTTGGATTTCATCCTCTCTTACATAACGTTTCCAGACCTTTTTGACGTCCTTTATCCCCTTGCCAAAGTCCTGCACGCTAAGATTTATGCGGTCTGCTTCAAGCTCTAAATTTACTATTATCTCGCTCTCTTTTGGGCTGTATTTTATGGCGTTTGTGATGGTGTTATCGATGATGCGCTGAGCTTCGACCTTGCTTAGCATAGTAAATGCATCGCCTTCTAAATTTGTCTTTATCTCGATGTGTTTGACATCGGCCACGCTTGAGAGAAATTTCACTCGCTCTATTATGTATTCGCCTAAATTTAGCCGCTCAAGTGGGAATTTTATATAGCCTCGCTTTATGAAGTATTCGACATCTTCGTAGGTTATTTGCATCTGTTTTAGGGCATTTTTGATACGGGTTATATACTTGTTTTCAAGTCCAAGCATCTCAAGGTTCATGCCAGCTACGCCAAGTGGAGTCTTTAGCTCGTGCATGGCGTCGTTAAAGAAGTTGTTCATATATTTTTGAAACTCTTTATAAGGCTTAACACTGCTTAGATATAAAAAATAGACGATAAAAAGCACCGCCACAAGGATGACAATGAGCATAAGTGCCGCTAGAAATATGCTTTTTTCATTATCAAGCTCTTTTTCAACGACAATGTAATAAGGCGTTTTATCCTTTATAAAAAAGCTTTTATAAAACAAGAAGCCATTTTCTTCAAGTGTTACAAATTTAAAGTTGCTTGGCTGCTTGGTAAGATTTGAAATAATTGGATTAAAATTTACATCATAGATTGCAAATTTATACTTTAAAGAAGGAGTTATATTTTCATTTTTTAAAAACGAATTTTTGATAATAGTTTCATGCTTCATCGCACCAAAAAGAGCTTTTGAAGTGCTATTTTTTTGGCTTAAATTTAAGATCACAAAGCTTTGAAAACAAAAAAGCGACATTATGACAAATGTCGCTATGATCTGGATCTTAAAGCTCTTGTGCATCTATCTTGTAGCCTATACGCCTCTTTGAAGTGATAAAGTCACTAGTTGTTTTGTTTCTTATCTTTAAAACGTGCATTCTAATATCAGCGCCTTCTATCTCTTTGTCATTCCAGACAAGATCTCTTAGCTCTTCCATACTGACGTAAGAATTTAGATGTGAAACTAGACACTCAACAAGTGCGACTTCTTTTGCACTAAGATCGACCATTTTGCCGTTTTTAAATAGCGCACGCTTGTTTAGATTAAAGCTAAACTCGTCATTGATCTTTACTATGTTTTTATCGTCAGTTCCATAGTATTTTCTCATAAGCTCAGTTACTCTAAATTTAAGCTCAGCAAGCTCAAATGGCTTTTTTAGGTATTCGTTACAGCCAAGCTCGTAGCCAATCGCCATATCGCCTATATCAACTAAAGATGTTGTTATCATGATAGGAGCGTTTGGATTTAAACTCCTTATGTATTTGATAACCTCATGCCCATTTACGCCAGGGACTTTTATATCAAGTATAAAAAGATGATAGAAATTTTTCTCTATCAGATCACACGCTTCTTGGCCATCGCTTACAGCTGTAACTTCATAACCAAGCGTCTGCAAAAACTCACAGACGCTCTCTTGAAACCCTAAATCATCTTCTAAAAGCAAAATTTTCAAATCTCTCTCCTAAAAAATAAGTCTTATTAAGATTTAGCCCTATTGTAATATTTAATAGGTAAATTCAAAATTAAAATTATTTTTTAAGCATTAAATAAAAATTTGCCCCGCATAGACAATGTAACACCTTAGCAAAAAGACGCCACATATTACGAATAATGCGTTGATCACGGCAAATTCGCGTTTAAAATCATGCACCTTTAAAACGCTTAAGTCTAAAATGATAGGCAAAGCCATACCAAAACCAATGACACCAATATAAAACATCAGCCCAAGAGAATTTGCGCTAAGTGCGTTTGCTACGCTCTCTGCACCACTTGTGCTTGCACCTTTTACAACCATAAAAAGAGCAACTATGAGCAAAAACTCAGCAATAATCGCAAAAAAATCAAATTTTAATAAATAGTGTGCAATATCGTTTTGCCTTTTTGCCTTATCTTTTAGCACGCCAACAAGTAACGTAAATGCACCAGCACAGCTCAAGCCTGATACTAAAAATAATACCGGCAAGACTGATGTATTCCAAAGTGCGATCTTGTGAGCTGCACTTAGCAAAAAGCCTGTATATGCACCAACGCCAATGCCTAGGATAAAAAGTAAAATTTCAAGTAGGCTTGAAAGCTTGCTAGCAAAATTTGCAACCACGTCAAAAAGAGAAATTTTAAGCATTGCGATCTCGTTTTTAAATGCACCAACTGCATATATAACGCTAAGAGGCGTATAAACTAGAAGTAGCGCAACACCTATTGACATGACTGAGTCGAAGTTGTAAAGCAATAGTATCCAGTAAAAGCTAAGCGGTTTGCCAAGATCAAGCACCAAAAGAGCAAGTCCAAGAATGATCGCTAATGGAGCGACAAGAGTGGCTGCTTTAAAGTAATAATTCTCTTTACCATATTTTTTTGAAATGAGCACAGCAACGATGCTAGCACCCGCACTAAGTCCTGCTAAAAATAGATAAACGGCTATCGGCCAACCCCAGTAAATTTCAGAGTATTGAGCTAGGCTTCCTGACATGTTATTCATGGTGTGCTCCTTTTGTATTTGCGATCATCGCAAGTGAAGGTTTTGTGTTTAACTCCGCTTTTGGCAAGTAGTATTTACTCTCTTTTAATTTCTTTGAAATTTTAGAGTTTTCATCATTTACGTCGCCAAAAGTTAGGGCATTTGTAGGGCAGACGCTAACGCAAGCTGGCTCTTTGCCCTCTTCTAGCCTACTCTCATAGCAAAATGTGCATTTGCCTATCTCACCATTTGGCAAGACGTAGCGAGCGTCGTATGGACAGGCCAGGATGCAGTACTTGCAACTAACACAAATTCTATGATCAAGCAGCGTCACGCCATCAGCTGTTTTAAAGCTAGCACCAGTTGGGCAAACCTCAACACAAGGTGCATCTTCGCACATAACACAGCTTTGACGCAAAAAGTCAGTCTTTAAATTTGGAAATGTCCCACTCATCTTTGCATGCACCTGCAAGCGGTAAAGTCCCCTTGGTACGTTGTTTGTACTTCTGCAAGCTACCGAGCAGCCTTGGCAGCCGATGCATAAATTTTCATCATGTATCATCATATATTTTTTCATTTTCTATCCTTACGCTTTACTTATGCTAACGCCAACATTTGTAACCATAGTCGCAGCCACTGGCCCTTCGGCTGGATTAAGAAGCACGCTTGTATTTAGTCCCACGTGATCTATACTCTTAAGAGCTGGAGTGATGTGCCCAAAGCCGTGATAGATAAAGAGTGTATCTTCCCTAATGCCCTCGGTCACCATGAGCTTGCCTTTTTGCTCGCCAAATTTATTTTTCACCACGACCATATCGCCATCACGTAAATTTTTACGTTTAGCTGTTTTTGGATTTATCCAGATAGGGCTATCACTCATAAGATCATGAAGCGACGGCACCGCCTGAGTATGTCCATTGGTATGAATAGGCGTTTTGCCACAAGTTAGACAAAGATCATGCCCGTCAAATGTATCCATATCTTTATCATTTAGCGCGCCATATCCTACAAACTGCGCTTCGACATCAGGCAAAAATAGCTCTATCTTGCCGCTTTTTGTTTTAAGCTTAGCCATATCATCCATTAGGCCATTTTCGCCTACGAATTTAGCAGCTACTGGATATTTAGCGATAAATTTATCGATCATGCCTTTTTCTCTAAACAAAATTCCCGGCTCATCCCACGTGATAAAGCCATCTTTTTCCAGCGTAGCAAGTAAATTTACATCTCCGCCAGCTTGTTGCATCCTAAACTCACGTATGTCGTTCCAAGTATAAAGCTCATCTATCTTCATGCGGCGTGCTAGCTCCCTAAAGATAAATGCCCCGTCTCTCGTGTCACCAACTGGATCAATAACTTTATTTCTTATCATATAAGCTGGTTTTAGACCTGACTTATCCTCTATGCCCTCGTCGCGCTCAAGGTAGCTACTCTCAGGCAAGATAACATCAGCGAATGTCGCCATATCGTTTAGATAAACATCGCTTACCACTATAAAATCAAGTTTCTTCATCGCCTCTATACTCTTCATCGTCTCAGCAACGTTTATTAGGTGATTAAAGCGGATGTTAAACCAGCCTTTTATGGCGTATGGTTTCTCGCTTAAGATAGCGTCATTTATATCCATCAAAACGCCATGTTTTCTACTTACAAATTTATGCCTACCAGTCTCGCCAGCAAAGTCTAGTCTAGTGACTTTTGGTACTTTAAATTTCTCATCTGGATTTTTAAGAACTGGGAATTTATCCTCGCCAACTAGCTTGTTAAAGGTTTTTGCATTTTTGCCACCAAAAAGACCACCTTTAACCTCCCAGTTACCCATCATCGCATTTGCCACCATGATGGCCTTTGTCCTCATATATTCAGCTTTTGTGGTGGTTGTCTTATGTCCAAAATCAAAAATAACTCTTGGAGCAGCTTTATAAATTTCATCAGCAATGCGTCTAACATCACTTGCTTTTATGCCAGTGATTGCCTCTTGCCATTCAGGCGTTTTGCCCTCTACACTTTTAACGATCTCATCAAAGCCAATTGTAAATTTCTCAATAAATTCTTTATCGTAAGTGCCATTTTGTATCCATGTATTTATGATAGCTAGAACAAAAGCTAGATCAGTGCCAGGTCTAACTGGTAGCCACTCATCAGCCTTTGAAGCCACCACGCTAAATCTTGGCTCAAGCACAAGTAGCTTTGTATCTTTTTTAGCTGCAAATTTAGCAAGCTTTTTAGCATCAGCTATGACGATGCCCTCAAAGAGGTTGTGGCCAAAATTTACAACATATTTTGCATTTGCAAAGTCTCTTTTTAGTTTAGCTATGCCGTACATCTGCTCGCAGACCATTTGATAGGTGATCGGACAGCACGAAAAATGTGAAAAGCAGTTTGGCGAGCCGTAAGCTGAGGCAAAATTTACCATTAGCTTATGTGTTTGCGAGCTTTTACAGGTAAAGACAAAGCTTTCAGGGCCATACTTTTGCTTTATCTCAAGCATTTTTGAAGCAACTAGATCAAGTGCCTCGTCCCAGCTAGCCTCACGCCACTTATTTTCTCCTCTCTCACCAACCCTAATCAAAGGCTTTTTGACTCTATTTTCGTCATAAAGCTGACTAAAACCAGAGCCACCTCTTGCACAAAGCGAAGTTGCCGTACCGCCAGCTTTTGGATTACCACTTAAGAAGCAAATTTTATTATCAACGACCTTTGCTTCGATGGGGCATCTTGAAGAGCACATCTCGCAAAAGCTACGGACGTACTTCTCATCTTGCTTTGCAGCATTTTCTAAAGCACCGCCCGGCAAGGATGATGCAACCATACTAACTCCAGCACCGAATTTTAAAAATTCTCGTCTATTTAAGCTCATCTTTCTCCCTTTAAAGATATTTGCCTTTAGTTATTCTAGTATTTAAAGTTGAAAATAAAATTAAATCTTACTTAATATTTATATTTAGATTTTTAGTTTTAAAAAATGGGTATTCTAATATCAAAATGAATAAAATTCTAAAAATTATAAATTTAATTAATATAATTTTTAACGCGATCTTATAAAAATTTTAAATATAAAATTTTGATTAAGGATTTTGAATAGAAATTAAAAATTTTAAAGGGATTTAAAAAAGCCGAGAGAGATCTCGGCTTAAGTCTGATTTAAAATACTTATAAAAGTATCGGAGCTACTAAAAATCCAAGTGCAACAGAAAAAACAATAGCTAAAACACCTGGAATAAAAAATGAGTGGTTGAATATATATTTACCTATCCTAGTTGTTCCAGTATCATCCATTTGAACGGCTCCAAGTAGTGTCGGATATGTTGGCAATACAAACAATGCTGAAACTGCAGCAAATGATGCAACTAAAATATATGCGTCACCGTTATTTGCAGCAGTTAAACCAAGTGCAGCTATAACTGTAGGAATAAGTGCCTTTGCGGTAGCAGCTTGAGAATAAAGAAGCATACTAGCAAAAAATAACGCAACCGCTAGCATAAACGGATAGTCTTTAACAAAATCGCCGGCAAAATTTTTGATCGCATCGGTGTGATTTACCACAAAAGTATCTCCAAGCCACGCTACACCTAGCACGCAGACGCACGCGGTCATACCACTTTTAAATGTAGCTGTATTAAATAGCTTATCGACCTTGACACCACAAGTTAGTGTGATTAAAGTAGCGATAACTAGCATAAAGCTCATAATAGCGTTATCTCTAGTTAATACCAACACCTTTGTAGGCTTATCTGGATCTTCTACATATTTTACATTAGTAGTTGAGTCAGTTTTGACTTTTATATCTTTTGCGACAAGTTCATTAAATTTATCTGGACTTTTGGTCTCATAAATTTTTTCATAACCTGTTACATAGCTTGGTTTTATCCAGCCTACGTTTTTACTAATAGCAGTAGCATATAAAACGACAGAGATAACGCCAACCAGGAATATTAAAACAGATAATTTAGCTCCTTTTGGAAGCTCTTTTTTCTCTTCGATTTTAACATCTTTTATTAGCCCTTCTTTAAGTCTTCTTTGATACTCTTTATCGCTACTTAGATCAAGATTATAAAATATATTTATAACAAGAGCTGTTAGCATACAACCAATAAAAGTTGTAGGTATCCAGATAGCTAATAGTAATGGATAGCTAATGCCGAGTCCGCCCAAGGCATGCTCACCAGCCATAAATACAACCGCTGCTGAAACTGGGCTTGCTGTAATAGCTATCTGACTAGCAACAACAGCTATACTAAGAGGCGCGCTAGGCTTAATATTTTGTGTCTTTGCAACTTCAGTAATAACTGGAATCATAGAAAATGCTGTGTGTCCAGTACCAGCAAATACAGTTAGCAGATAAGTGACAACTGGAGCTAAGAAATTTATGTATTTTGGATGTTTTCTTAGCACCCCTTCGGCTATTTGTACCAAATAATCAAGGCCACCTGCTACTTGCATCGCTGTAATAGCGGCTATAACGGACATAATGATTAAAATAACATCCCAAGGTATACTACCTGCTTTTAATCCAAGTCCTAAAGTTAAAACTACGACGCCAATACCACCAGCATAACCAATGGCCATACCGCCTAGTCTAACACCCAAGAATATCGCACCAAAGAGTACGATCAACTGTAATATCAATGAAATATCCATTGAAAACTCCTCTATTAAATTTTATAACTAAAATTTTTACTTAAGCGTGTCAGAATTTTGACACGCTTTTAATAATACTTTGCTTAAATTTCTACCTAACCATGCTTGGATTTAGCATATTTTTTGGCTCTAAAATTTTATCGATCTCTTCTTTGCTTAGATAGCCTCTCTCTAGGCAGATATCGCCAACAGCTTTACCAGTTTGCAAAGCCTCTTTAGCGATGCTTGCAGATTTTTCATAGCCAATGTACGGGTTAAATGCTGTTACGATACCAACTGAGCCTAGAACTGATTTTAAGCAAGCTTCAGGATTTGCTGTTAGTTTTCTTACAGCTTTTTCAGCTAGTGTTTTCATCGCGTTTTCAAGGATAAATATAGAGTTAAATAACGCATAAGCGATGCCTGGCTCAAATGCATTTAGCTCAAATTCGCCTCTTTCTGAGCAAAGCATGATAGTTACGTCGTTGCCGATTACCTCGTAGCATGCCTCGCCTACGACCTCTGCGATAACTGGGTTTACTTTGCCTGGCATGATTGAGCTACCTGGTTGCATTTGCGGTAAATTTATCTCGCCAAGACCGCATCTTGGACCTGAGTTCATCAAACGAAGGTCATTTGCGATTTTTGAAAGTCTAACAGCTGCAGTTTTTAACGCGCCACTTACGTGAACGAAGTCTGCTGTATCTTGTGTAGCTGCGATGAAATCATCAGCTTTTTTGAAATCAACACCAGTGATATCTTTTAACTTTTTAACAACTACATTTTTATAATCAGGGTGGCAGTTAATACCTGTACCAATCGCAGTTGCACCCATATTTAGATATGTCATTGACTCGCGTGCAGCTGTGATCTTTTCGATATCGCTTTTAATGTAGCTTGCAAATGCATTAAATGTATTTCCAAGTGTTGTAGGAACTGCGTCCTCAAGCTCAGTTCTACCCATTTTAATGATATCTTTAAAATCTTTTGCTTTTTTATCAAGTTCATCTTTTAGTAGATTCATCGCAGCAAGCAAATCAGTAAGTTTTGCGTAAGTTGCTACTTTTATTGAGCTTGGGTAAGTATCATTTGTACTTTGTCCAAGGTTTGTATGATCGTTTGGATGGATGTATTGATACTCACCTTTTTTATGACCCATGCTCTCAAGCGCGATGTTTGTAATAACCTCGTTTGCATTCATGTTTGTACTTGTTCCAGCACCACCTTGGACCATATCAACCACAAATTGATCTAAAAACTCACCAGCTATTACTCTATCAGCGGCTTTTGCTAGCGTATCAGCGATCTTAGGATCTAAAACGCCAACCTCTTTATTTGCAAGTGCAGCTGCTTTTTTGATTTGTGCAAATGCTTTTACAAAGTATGGATACTCTTTTAAAGTTCTACCGCTCATGTGAAAATTTTCGGTAGCTCTAAATGTTTGGATACCATAATAAAAATCGTTAGAGATTTCCAACTCACCTATAAAATCGTGTTCTTTTCTGGTTGCCATAACCATTCTCCTTATAAAAAAATGTATTAATGAAATTATATAGATATTTAATATTTTAAATATTAATTACTACTTTATTTTTTTAAGCTTTGACTTTTAACCTAGATAAAACGACTTTTGGAGAAAAATTTATAGTAGCTTTTAAGCTATATTTAATAATATAGCTTAGATAAATTGTTATTTTAATAATAATATCACTTTTTTATTATATAAAAAGCTCATAATTAGCTCAAATTTATTTAAATTTTTAAGCTTAAAAGGTAAATATATAGAAAAATAACATAAAATAAATATTAAATCACACTTTTTATATCCAAAAATATAAAAAATAAAGTTAAATTTTATTTCTAATATTACTTTAGAAAGTAAAAACTAAGTAAATATCACCATATTGCAAAGTAAATTTATTAAATTTTTAAATAGAGCCCTTAAACTAAGCATCATAAAAATATTATTTAATAAATTTTATTTTACAAATCTTACTAATACTTTAGAAAATTCTTATTAATTTTCTTTCTTATTTATAAAGTCTTTTTATTGGATTTTAATAATTTTTATAAGCTATTTTTAATTTATATAGCTAGATTAATACTTGCAAGATTTTGTAGTAAATATAAATTTTAATCTTGCCCCTACAATAAGGAGCAAGAAATAACAAATTTTAGCTCTCAAGCCCCAAATTTGCTCTGTATTCTTCATATGTGCCTTTAAAATCAACCACTTCGCCATTGCCTTTTAGATGCAAAATTCTATTTGCAAAGGCGTCTATTAGCTCCCTGTCGTGGCTCACGCAGATAACTGAGCCATTAAAGTTATAAAATGCCTCGCCAAGTGCAATGATAGCCTCGAGATCAAGGTGGTTATTCGGCTCATCCATGACAAGTAAATTTGGTCTATGAAGCATGAGCTGAGCTAGCCTTACTCGGTGTTTTTCGCCACCACTTAGCGCGCCTACTGCCTTTTCTTGCTCAGCGCCGCTAAAGAGCATCCTACCAAGGCACTTTCTGATCTCGTCGATGTCCTTGTTTTTGGCATCTTGCAAGTACTCATAAAGCTTTAGCTCGCCATCTATCTTATTTACCGTATCTTGCGCAAAATATCCAAGCTCGATGGTCGCGCCTATATGCACCTCGCCCGCGTCAGGCTTTAGCTCACCCATTATGATCTTACAAAGCGTACTTTTACCAACACCGTTATGGCCGATGATGGCTAGCTTGTCGCCCTTTTCAAGCTTAAAGTTAAAATTTTCAAATATCACCTTATCATCAAATTTCTTACTTACATTTTTAAGCTCTATTAGCTCGTTTCCTATCTCACGGTTTGCACGAAAAAGTATGCTTGGATCACGCCTGCTTGATACTGCAATCTCTGCTATGTCAAGCTTTTCAAGCTGTTTTGCACGAGAGGTCGCCTGCTTTGCCTTACTCGCATTTGCTGAAAATCTCGCGATAAATTTCTCCAGCTCCTCTTTCTCTTTTAGTTTCTTATCGCGTTCCATCTCATGCTGCTTTGCGATCAAATTTGCAGCCATATACCAGTCGTCGTAGTTGCCTGAAAACTCGCGAATTTTCTTAAAATCCACATCCAAAATGTTTGTGCAAACTCTATTTAAAAAGTGTCTGTCGTGGCTGATAACCACAAGCGTGCCCTCGTGGCGGTTTAGCTCGTTTTCTAGCCATGCGATCGCGTCTATATCAAGGTTGTTTGTTGGCTCGTCTAAGAACAAGATGTCTGGCTTTGGAAATAGTACTTGAGCTAGCAAAACTTTAACTTTATCTGAGTTTTCGACCTCGCTCATTAGCTTATCAAATTCATTTAACCCAAGCGAGCTTAAAATTTTTTCTATCCTAGTCTCGTACTCGTAGCTTGGGTCCTCCTCGGCACTTATCATCTCAAGCTCACTTAAGCGCTCGTTTATCTCATCTGTAAATTCCTCGCTCATATAGAGCTTTTCTTTCTCTTTGACAGCGTCGTATAAGCGTTTGTTGCCATAAAGTACCGTGTCTTTTAGCGTGAAATTTTCAAACGCAAACTGATCTTGCCCAAGCACGCCAACCTTTAGTCCATTTTCTATGACGATCTCGCCGCTAGTTGGCTCGATAGCTCCGCTTAAAATTTTTAAAAATGTCGACTTGCCAGCGCCGTTTGCACCGATTAGTCCATATCTGTTGTGGCGATTTAGCTTTAAATTTACATCCTCAAATAGCAAACTGCTTGCAAATCTTTGAGTAAGTCCCCTAACTTCTAACATTATTTTTCCTTGAATTTATTTTTTTGCGATTTTGCCTAAAATTTGATTAAAAAGCCATTTTTGCTACTTTAGCCTAAAATGACCCGTGATCTTGTAGTTATAAAGTATATTTTCTTCTTGCACGCCAGAGCCGATATTGTGGATGACAAGCGGTGTTTGGCCTTCAAATTTATCTGAGATCACACCGATGTGAGGTAAATTTTTTGGTAGCATCCATGTGACGATATCCCCTGGCAGAAATTTATCATCACTCACCTCAAAACCTTTCCTTTTTAGATAGGTAGCGATATTTAAAACACGCCTGTGATCGATGTTTTTATCAGCCTTTTTAAGTCCCCATTTTTTAGGATAGCTTGCGAAATTTCTACTCATATCTTCAAAAATAAGTCTTTGCAGATCCATATCCTGATGACGTAGCGCCCTTACCACAACGTCGGTGCAAACACCCTTTTTGATATCCACGTCGCCCATTGGATAGGCGAGCCTTTCGTAGCTTGGATCGTAACTTAGCGTCACGCCGATCTGCGACCTAGTGTCATTTACAAATTTACTCGCTGAAAAGGCAAAAATTTGTGTGGCGAAAAGAGCTAAAAGTAGAAATTTCTTCATTTTTACTTTAAAAGCATGGTTTTTAAGATGCGCTTTCCTATCTCAACACCTGGCTGATCGTAGGTGTTGATGCCTAGCATGATACCAGTGGCCGAGGTTAGTAGCTCGTAGTAAAAAATGAGCCAGCCAGCATGAAACTCATCAAGCCTCTCAAGCGTGATCGTATCGACACTTATGCCCTCTTGCACCAGCGCCATAGCAGTCGCGTCGCACTGCAAATTTATAAGCTCATTTAGGCTTATACCCGCCACAAAATCACACTCTTCAAGCCCCTTTAGGCTTAAATTTGGAATAGTCTTGTCGCTTGCGTGATCTTTTATCTTTATAAATGTCACACTCTTATCTTTTACGCCGTCCATGATAAGCTGCAAAAAGCTGTGCTGATCGCGGCTGCCGACAAGTCCAACTGGCGTAAGGCCGACCCTTTTATAGCCTCTTTTTTTACCAAGACTCTCTGCCCAAAGCTGCACGTACCAGTCGTTAAATTCAAAAAATCTATCGCAATAGCTAAAAATGACATTTATGCTCGCATTTCTGCTAGTGGCGTAGTGGTAAGCTTTAGCGACTATTGAACTATCCTTTTGCTCGATGTATTGCTTCTTGCAAGCAAGCGCGCCATCTAGAAGTGCCTTTATATCGTAGCCACAGATACCAAGAGGCACAAGACCTATCGCACTTAGCACGCTAAACCTACCGCCAACGTTTTTTGGGATGTTAAAAAATTTAATGTCATTTTCTTTGGCAAAATTTTCTAAATTTGTCCCAGGATCAGTGATGATGAGGAAATTTTTGCCTAAGTTTTTAGGCTTAAAGTCATCAAGCAAGCACTTAAAAATAGTGATCGTCTCGATCGTGTTGCCTGATTTTGAGCTTATTATAAAAAGCGTTTCGTCAAATTTTAGCCCACTAAGCGTGCTTTTGTAGCTGCAAGGATCGACGTTATCTAAAAATAAAAGCTCTCTTTTTATCCCCTTTGTGCCTTCAAGCATCGATTTTAGCGCCTTTACGCCAAGGCTGCTGCCGCCGATGCCAACAAGTACTACATTTTTGATATGAGCAAGGCCCTTTTCATACTCCTCGATCTCGCCAAGTAAATTTTGCCCAAGCACTGGCAGGTGGTAGTAGCCTATCTCGCCACTTTCGTACTCGTCGTTTATGCGTTTGGCGTAGGAGTCGATGACATCGCTACTTGCAAAGTTAAATTTAAATGAAGTTTCTATCATTTACTGCGCTCGTAAAAGAAATTTGTAGCCTCGACAAACCCATCGATGCTACCGCAGTCAAATCTCTTGCCTTTAAATTTATAAGCCAGCACCATGCCATCTTTCGCCTGCGTTTTTAGTGCGTCTGTGATCTGGATTTCGCCATTTTTGCCTGGTTTTGTTCGCTCTAAGATGTTAAAAATATCTGGCGTTAGGATGTAGCGGCCAATTATCGCTAAATTTGTCGGAGCCTCGGCAGGATCAGGCTTTTCAACCATATCATCGACCATTATGAGATCATCTTCTATAAACCTACCGCTTACGACGCCGTAAGACTTGGTCTGCTCTTTTGGCACCTCCATCACAGCTACGACGCTGCAGCGATACTTTTCATAAATTTTAACCATTTGCGAAAGCACGCCCTCGCCGTTTTCATTTATGCATAGATCATCTGCCAAAATGACCCCAAAAGCTTCATCTCGAACTAGCGTCTTGCCCGTATAAATGGCGTGTCCAAGCCCTTTCATGGCATTTTGCCTAGTAAATGAAAATGTGCATGAGCTCATCAAATTTCTAACTTCGCTAAGTAGTGACTCTTTTGAGCTGCCTGCGATCTCTTTTTCTAGCTCGTAGCTGATGTCAAAGTAGTCCTCAAGCGCCCTTTTTCCGCGTCCTGTGACAAAGGCCATATTATCCATGCCAGCCTCAAGCGCCTCATCAACGCCGTAGTGAATGAGCGGTTTTGTAAGGATCGGCAACATCTCTTTTGGGAGCGATTTTGTAGCTGGTAAAAACCTCGTTCCATATCCAGCCGCTGGAAATAGGCAAGTTTGTATCATTTTAGTCCTTCGTGAAAAATTGCAAAATTCTACTATCTTTTCCTTAATAATATAAATTTGTCTGAATTTACAAGGCTTTAATTAGCAAATTGATAAGATTTTTAAAATTTTAAAAAAAGAGCAAATTTGCAGACGATTGATAGGATATTTAAAGCCCAGCTTGATATAAAAAAGTCAAATTTCTTAGCATTTTTATGCCCGATAAGCTCGTTTAAAAGCTTGCACGAACACCTAAAAGAGGAGCATTTTAAGGCTGTTCACGTAGTTTGGGCGACAAGGGAGCTAAACAAATACGGACAAATCGTTGAAAATCAAAGCGATGATGGCGAGCCAAAGGGCACTAGCGGCCAGCCCAGCCTAAATGCCCTGCGTGGCGCTGAGCTAATAAACGTTGGGGTCTTGATAGTTCGCTACTTTGGCGGGATAAAGCTTGGCACTGGAGGGCTTGTCAGAGCCTACTCAGGGGCTGTGAATGAAGCGATAAACGAGGCGATAAAAGATGGTGGCATGATGAAATTTGAGATAAAAGATGAGATCAAATTTTTTACGCCGTTTTCGCTGATGAGCCGCTTTGAGCACTATTTTGCCACTAAAAATTTAAGTGAGTTTGAAAGAGAATTTAATGAAGCTGGAGCGATCTGGAGCGTAAATTTAAACGAAGCTGAGTTTGCCGAGCTATTTAAATTTTGCAAAGAATTTGAAGCAAGCGAGTTTAAATTTTTAGCCCTTGCGCTTAGTAGCAAGAGCTTATTCGCTCATCAAAGCTAAATCATTGTAAAATCGCAAAAATTTTAAAAAGAAAGTAAAAATGGAAATTTGGAACGACATTTATAACCACTTTAATCCAGTAGCCTTTAGTATCTTTGGCTTTAGCGTGCACTGGTATGGGCTTATGTATATTTTAGCCCTTGTTTTGGCGCTTGCCATGGCAAAATATCTCGTTAAAAAAGATAAAATCCCAATCTCAAATCAGCTCTTGGATAATTACTTTTTCTGGGTTGAAATAGGCGTTATTTTAGGCGCTAGGCTTGGCTGGGTTTTAGTATATTCAGGCGAAGTAAGCTACTACTTGGCGCAACCTTGGCAAATTTTTAATCCATTTCATAACGGCGAGTTTATAGGAATTCGTGGCATGAGTTACCACGGAGCAGTAGTTGGCTTTTTGCTTGCGACATATCTATTTTGCAAAAGGTATAAACAAAATTTATGGCAGCTACTTGATCTTTGTGCAGTTTGCATACCTTTTGGCTATACATTTGGCAGGGTCGGGAATTTCTTAAATCAAGAGCTTTTTGGGCGAGTTACGGATGTGCCTTGGGCGATAAATGTTTTTGGCCAACCAAGGCATCCTAGCCAACTTTATGAGGCATTCTTAGAAGGTTTAGTTATTTTTATTATTTTATTTTTATATAGGAAATTTAAGAAATTTAATGGCGAGCTGATCGCGCTTTATGCTATTTTATACACTTTTGCAAGATTTATTTGCGAGTTTTTTAGAGAGCCTGACTCAGGGCTTGGATTTATTATTTTTAATCTTTCAATGGGTCAAATTTTATCACTTATCATGTGTGGTTTTGGAATTTTTATTTATGCCATGCTTTATAAAAAATTTTCAAAGCTCTAATATAAGTGTTTAAAAAATATTAAAGTAAAAATCTGATAGCATTAGCTTTATCAATTAATACTAATATTTAAATTAGTATTAAGAAATGATAATTTATTTCAAATTTCTTAGGAGGGCTCATGACCGGGCTTATAGAAGGTTTTTTGGGAAAACGGTCGGACGACAAAAAAAGTCGCACTCCAGCCGCTTGGGATAGATGGCAAAGTATTACAGGGTTTATTTTGGCCTGTTTTATATTGTGCCATATGGTTTTTACTTCTACTATACTACTTGGCAAAGACGCATTTAACGCTGTCGTAGGGTTTGCGGAAGCTAAATTTTTATTTGGAGAAGCTACGTGGTGGATCACTAACGTTATTGCTGCGGTAATATTCGCCATTTTTATCGCTCATGCATTTTTAGCTATGAGAAAATTTCCAGCAAACTACAGACAATATCTAATGTTTAGAGGTCACAAAGACCGCATGAAACACCTTGATACTACGCTTTGGTGGTTTCAGTTTTTAACCGGTTTTGCTCTATTTTTCGCAGCCAGCGCACACCTAGTGGATATAGTCTTTGGCGGACATATTACTGCAGATAAATCAGCGGCTGCATTTCATCAACTAGAAATTTTCTACTTCGCATTACTTGTTTTTATGGTCGTTCACGCTAGTATCGGTATGTACCGCTTGTATGTCAAATGGATAAGCATTGATGGTGCAAATAAGCACGAAATGTTTGCCAAAAGAAATAAGGCAAAAACAATTGTATTTGCCGTTTATGGCATACTTGCTATAATTGCGCTAATCGCCGATTTCGTGTGGATCAGCCATTAAAAAGGAGCTAGAAGATGAATGTAAAATATTATGATGCATTGGTAATTGGTGGTGGTCTAGCTGGTCTTAGAGCTGCTGTGGCTGCTGGAGAAAAGGGCTTAAGCACCGTCGTTTTAAGTCTAATACCTGTAAAACGCTCGCACTCTGCGGCTGCGCAAGGCGGCATGCAAGCCTCTTTGGGAAATTCAAAAATGAGCGAAGGCGACAACGAGGACGTACACTTTGCCGACACGGTAAAAGGTAGCGACTGGGGCTGCGATCAGCAAGTTGCACGTATGTTTTGTCAAACCGCACCTAAGGCGATCCGCGAGCTAGCGGCTTGGGGCGTGCCTTGGACTCGTATAACAAAAGGCGAGAGAAGCGCTATCATCAACGCTCAAAAAACGACTATCGTAGAAAAAGAAGAGGTCCACGGACTCATCCACTCTCGCGACTTTGGCGGAACTAAAAAATGGAGAACATGCTTTACAGCCGACGCCACCGGTCACACTATGCTTTTTGCTGTAGCGAACGAAGCTCTAAAACACAACGTCGAAATTCATGACAGAAAAGAAGCTATCGCGCTAATCCACGCAAACAACCGCTGTTACGGCGCGATCGTTCGCGATCTAGTTAACGGCGAGATCACGGCATACGTCGCAAAAGGTACGCTAATAGCTACGGGCGGCTACGGAAGGGTTTATAAACATACTACAAATGCCGTAGTTTGCGAAGGTATCGGCGCTGCCATCGCTCTTGAAACGGGCGTAGCTCAGCTTGGAAATATGGAAGCGGTGCAGTTTCACCCGACCCCGATCGTTCCAAGCGGTATCTTGCTAACGGAAGGTTGCCGCGGCGACGGCGGAATTTTACGCGACGTGGACGGATATCGCTTTATGCCTGATTATGAGCCTGAGAAAAAAGAACTAGCTAGCCGCGACGTCGTAAGCCGCCGCATCATGGAGCATATCCGCGCAGGCAAGGGCGTACCTAGCCCATACGGATATCACGTTTGGCTAGATATTTCAATCCTTGGACGCGAGCATATAGAGAAAAATTTACGCGATGTTCAAGAAATTTGCGAAATTTTTAACGGTATCGATCCTGCCGATACCGAAGTATATACTGACGAGAACGGACGACAGCGCGGTAAAGGCTGGGCGCCGATCCTGCCTATGCAGCACTACTCTATGGGCGGCATAAAAACTAAGCCTACAGGCGAGAGTCCTACGCTAGCGGGTCTATTTAGCGCCGGCGAGGCTGCTTGCTGGGATATGCACGGATTTAACCGCCTAGGCGGCAACTCCGTTTCGGAAACGGTCGTCGCGGGTATGATCGTTGGAGACTATTTTGCCGACTACTGCGGCAGCCACGAGATAGATATAAATACCGCAGATATAGAAAAATTCGTTAAAAAAGAGGAAAACTATCTAAAGAGCCTTGTCGAAAAAGAGGGTAAATTTAACGTATTTGAGATCAAAAACAAGATGAAAGACATCATGTGGGAGCACGTGGCGATCTTTAGAACAGGCGAAGGTCTAGCCGTAGCGGTAAAAGAGCTAGAAGAGCTTTATAAGCAATCTTTGGACGTCAAAGTCACAAATAAGGCGCTATTTGGCAACCCTGAGCTTGAGGAGGCCTACCGCGTACCAAAGATGCTAAAACTAGCCCTTTGTATCGCAAAAGGCGCGCTTGATCGCACCGAGAGCCGCGGAGCGCACTGCCGCGAGGACTATCCGAAACGCGACGACCTAAACTGGCTAAACAGAACTCTAACTAGCTGGAAAGAGGGCGATACGCTACCGACTATCGTATATGAGCCACTTGATATTATGAAAATGGAAATGCCACCAGCATTTAGAGGCTATGGTGCGAAAGGTAATATTATTGAGCATCCAGATAGTGCCATCCGCCAAAAAGAGGTTGATGAAATTCGTGAGAAAATGCAAGCTGAAGGTAAGAGCAGACAAGAAATTCAAGAGGCTTTAATGCACTATGATCTTCAACCAAAATATAAAGCACCAAACGAAAGAGCAGGAATAGGATATGAGTAGAAAAATAACCATAAAAGCATTTAAATATAATCCGTTAAGCAAAATTTCAAAGCCGCACTTTGCGACCTACGAGCTAGAAGAGACTGATGGTATGACATTGTTCATCGCGTTAAATATGATTCGCGAGAAATTTGACCCAGATCTTAGCTTTGACTTTGTTTGTCGTGCTGGAATTTGTGGAAGTTGTGGCATGCTTGTAAATGGCAAGCCAAGATTAGCTTGTAGAACTCTTACTAAGGATTTTGAAAGCGGAGTAATTGAGCTTATGCCTTTGCCAGTATTTAAGTTACTAAAAGACTTAAGCGTAGATACGGGCAACTGGATGAATGCGATGAGTAGGCGTGTGGAGAGCTGGATACATACAGACCACGAGACAGATATCTCTAAACTTGAGGAAAAGGTTGAGCCTGAAGTGGCTCAAGAGGTATTTGAGCTTGATCGCTGCATCGAGTGCGGTATCTGCGTGGCTGCATGCGGTACGGCTATCATGAGGCCTGATTTCATCGGTGCGGTTGGACTTAACCGTGTAGCTAGATTTAAAATCGATGCGCTCGATAAACGAACCGACGAGGACTTTTACGAGCTTATCGGCGACGATGACGGCGTATTTGGCTGTATGACTTTGCTAGGCTGTGAAGACAACTGCCCTAAACACTTACCACTTCAAAGCCGCATAGCTTATATGCGTAGAAAAATGGCTGCTATAAAGTAGCAAAGGGGCTGTAAAAGCCCCAAATTTATTTCTAAATTTGTTAAAAAAGACT
Organism: Campylobacter concisus ATCC 51562; assembly: GCF_000466745.1. Classification (NCBI taxonomy): domain Bacteria; kingdom Pseudomonadati; phylum Campylobacterota; class Epsilonproteobacteria; order Campylobacterales; family Campylobacteraceae; genus Campylobacter; species Campylobacter concisus. Next base: position 26,859 of record NZ_ANNI01000009.1, read on the forward strand.
GCAAATAGATGCCAAAAGGCATAAAAAGATATCAATAGATACAAATAAGAAAAATAAAAATATCAAAAATGGGATTGATAAGAGTGCGCCCATTATATAACCAAGTGGAAATACGATAAATATAAAGACGATTCCAACACCAGAAACAAAACAAAAAATTAGCGCAAATATCGTAGCAAAGGTATTTACAAATAAGCTAATATTTTCTAAAAGAAAATTTGTTAGACCAAGACTTCTCATGTCTTGATTATAACTTTTAAGCCAAAAAATTTATATAATTTCAAAAATTTACTTCATTTAAGGGTATAAAATGTTACCAAGCTATAAAGATATGATGCTACCTATTTTAGAATTTGTTGCGCAAAATAAAGAGGCAAATAGAGCTGAAATTTCTAAATTTATAATTAAGCATTTTAAGTTAAAAGACGAAGATCTTTTGCAAAAAATAAAAAGAGGAACTCCAACTTATATAAATCGTACCGATTGGGCCTTATCCTATCTGGCCACAACAGCTCAAATAAAATCAAGGCCAGAAAAAGTGCCACTTCAAAAAGTTGGTAGAAGTCTATTTGCTATAACAAATTTTGGCAAAAAGCTAGTAAGTAGTAAGGATAAAAAGAGTAAATTTCTCTCTTGGTACGATGAAATTTACAAGCAAGAGATAAGGCGAGAGGAAAAAGAAGCCACAGAAAATACCCCAGATGACAATATAGATGAAGCGCTTTGCAAAATAAAAGAAGAGCTAAAAAGTGAAATTTTATTTAGCATTTTAGAAAAAGAGCCAAGATTTTTTGAATACCTTGTAACAAAGCTACTTGAAAAGATGAATTATGGAGCTGGAAATCTTACGAACAAAGGCCCAGACGGCGGAATAGATGGCATCATAGATGAAGATGAACTTGGGCTTTCTAAAATTTATATCCAAGCAAAAAGATACAAAGACGGCAGTAATATCCGTAGGCCAGAGATTCAGCAGTTTATCGGTGCCATCTCAAATAAAAATACTAAAAAAGGCGTCTTTATCACTACGGCAAAATTTACTAAAGAAGCTGAAAATTTCGCCAAAGATAATCAAAATTTTAGTGTGGTTTTGATATACGGCGACAAGCTTGCAGAGCTAATGATAAAATACAAAGTCGGCGTTCAAACAAGCCAAATATATGAAATTTGCAAAATCGACACCGACTTTTTTGAGGAAAATAATTTTTAAAATTTAAGCCATAAAGCATTACTGTGTATATTTATTGCAAGTTGCTACTTGGGATCATTTCGGTCTTGCTTTATTTGTGTGCTTAAAAAATAAATTTAAATCTTTACTAACGCCAAAATAGTCCAAATTTACCAGCTTAAAATGCTTTTTAAATCAAATTTTACTCTTATAAACGCCGTCTAAAATTTAAGTGTTATAATTACAGCGAAATAACGATTTTAAGGAGAGGGTATGCAATCTCGCATAATCACTGGCGTTTTGATGTTTGTTGCTATTTTAGTAGTTTTTTTTATTGATAATTATATTTTAAATTTTATCTTGCTCGGCGCTGTGCTTTATTTTGCTTTTAATGAGTCGCTCAAGCTTTATAATATCGATCACAAACAGCTAGTTTTTGCCGCACTTGCTTTTTACGTGCTTACATATTTTACAAATCCAATATTCATAGCGATCCTTGCTATCATGCTAGTTGCTTCGATCCTAGCTCACATAAAAAGTGAAAATTTAAAGCTAGTCGCACCTTTTGTCTATCCAACCACGCCGATCTTTATGATGTGGATGCTTTACTCAGAGTATGGCGTAGGCTATCTTGTATGGCTTATATTAAGCGTCGTTGCAAGCGATAGCGGTGCATTTTTTGTTGGGAAAATGTTTGGCAAACATCCATTTAGCCCAAGCTCACCAAACAAAACAATCGAAGGTGCAGCAGGCGGTATGGCGATAGGCACCGTGATTGGCTGCATTGTTGGAAATTTTGTAACTGAAGGATTTTTCCAAATTTTATTCTCAAGCTTTTTAGTCTGCGTCTTTGCGGTTTGGGGAGATTTGTTTGAGAGCTACCTAAAAAGACTTTGCGGTGTCAAAGATAGTGGTTCGCTCTTCCCAGGACACGGCGGCATGCTTGATAGGATAGATGGCTATTTATTTGGTGTAGTTGCCCTACTTTGGTCGCTCTCGTGGTAATACTTGGTTCAACTGGTTCAATCGGCAAAAACGCCCTTAACCTTTGCGAAAAATTTGGCGTAGAGGTTGAGGCGTTAAGCTGCGCTAAAAATGTAGATTTGCTAAATGAGCAAATCTTAAAATTTAAGCCAAAATTTGTCTGCGTAGGCGATGAAAAGCTAGCTAAAAATGTAAAAAACATAGAAGCTAAAAATATCTTTTTTGGCGAGGCTGGACTGCTACAAATGCTAGAAATTTCAAGCTCAAAAAAGGTAATAAACGCCCTTGTTGGCTTTGCTGGCCTTGCTCCTAGTCTAAAGACACAAACTCTTAGCAAAAGACTTGCGCTTGCAAACAAAGAGAGCCTTGTTGTTGGAGGCAAATTTCTAAAAACTAGAGAAATTTTGCCCATTGACAGCGAGCATTTTGGACTTAAATTTCTACTTGAAAATAAAACTGCACCAAAAAGACTCATCATCACAGCAAGTGGCGGTGCTTTTTACAAAAAGCCGATCAAATTTCTAAAAGACGCCACACCAAGTGATGCTTTGAAGCATCCAAACTGGGATATGGGCGCAAAGATCACTATTGATAGTGCGACGATGGCAAATAAGCTTTTTGAGGTGATGGAAGCTTACTGGCTTTATGGCGTCAAGGAGATCGAGGCTGTGATAGAGCCAACTTCTGCGATACATGCCGTAGTTGAATTTATAGATGGCTCAAGCACGATGCACCTCTCGCAACCTGACATGAAACTAGCTATCGCTCATGCTATGTTTGAAAATATCAATGAAAATATTGTCTCACACGCAAATTTACTTGATCTAAAAAATATAAAATTTCATAAAATCAGCCTTAAAAAATATCCCATTTTTTCGCTAAAAGATAAAGTCCTGGCAAACCCTGATCTAGGTGTAGTGATAAATGCTGCAAATGAGGTTGGAGTATTTAGCTTTTTAGAGAAAAAATGTTCGTTTTTGGATATCTCAAGGCTCGTTTTAAGCTCTGTTAAAAATTTTAGAAATATTAAAATTTCAAGTATTGATGAAATTTTTGAAGCTGATAAAGAAGTTAGAAATTACGCAAAAAGGATGTTAAATGCAAAGGTATGAGGGTTATAAATTTGATCCCAAACAAAGCTTAATCGGCGTTCAGTTTTTATTTGTCGCCTTTGGTGCACTGGTATTAGTGCCGATACTTACGGGACTAGATGCAAATGTAGCTCTCTTTACGGCTGGTCTTGGCACGCTACTTTTTCAGCTAATTACTAGAAAAAATGTTCCGCCTATTTTTTTAGCAAGCTCCTTTGCTTTTATCGCGCCACTTCAGTACGGTATCGAAAAATGGGGCATAGCCGTGACGATGGGGGGCGTTATATTTGCTGGATTTTTCTACGTTGTTTTAAGCCTCGTGGTCCGATTTGGCGGAGAGAAAATTTTGCATAAAATTTTGCCTCCAGTTGTCGTTGGACCTGTCATCATGACAATAGGCCTTATCCTTGCTCCAAATGCCGTCAAAATGGCAACATCAGCCACTGAAATTTATACTCAAAATGAAGCAATGATCGTCGCTGGCATTTCGCTAGTGGCTACCATTTTAGTGATGATGCTTGGACGTGGCATGTTTAGGCTTATACCTATTTTACTTGGTATTATCGTCGGATACATCGTAGCTTACTGCTTTGGCATGGTTGATTTTACCCCTATCTTTAATGCACCTTGGTTTAGAATGCCAAATTTCACTACACCAAAATTTGAGTTTGAAGCAATCATTTATATGATACCTATCGCCATAGCTCCAGCGATCGAGCACATAGGCGATATGCTTGCTATCTCAAATGTCACAAAAGAGGATTTTCTAAAAAATCCAGGCCTTAAAAATACGCTCCTTGGAGATGGACTTGCTACTTCGCTTGCTGCCTTTTTTGGTGGCCCGCCAAACACTACATACTCAGAGGTCACAGGCGCAGTTAGCCTTACAAAAGCTTATAATCCAGCAATCATGACCTTTGCGGCGATCACTGCCATCGTGCTAGCCTTCATTGGCAAGCTAGGAGCTGTGCTCTCAACTATCCCAGCCCCAGTCATCGGCGGTATCATGCTGCTACTTTTTGGCATCATCGCAAGCGTTGGCATGGAGACGCTTATAAAAAATAAAGTTGACCTTGCAGACCCTAGAAACATGATAATCGTAGCCCTCATCTTCATCTTTGCCATCGGCGGCATGGTGCTTGACCTTGGAGCGGTTAAATTTTCAGGTATAGGGCTTGGTGCGGTTACTGGTATAGTTTTAAATTTGCTTTTACCAAAGACAAAGCATTATGAAGGATATTAATGCGTAAATTTTTACTTTTTTTACTAACCTTTACCACTGCTAGTTTAGCCAATACTTTAGACTATGCGCTTATCAAAAAAGGTGAGCCAAGCGAAAACACGATGTTGTTAATCGGCGGTATTCAAGGCGATGAGCCGGGTGGATTTTTGGCAGCCTCTATCGTGGCAACTGACTATAACATCACAAAAGGCTCGCTTTGGGTCGTGCCAAATTTAAATTTCCCAAGCATAATCGAGCGAAGTCGTGGCACAAAAGGCGATATGAATAGAAAATTTGCCCATGTAGATAAAAATGATCCAGACTATAACTCAGTAATGAAGATAAAAGATGTCATCACTGATAAAAACGTCACGCTCATCTTAAATTTACACGATGGAAGTGGCTATTACAGAGATAAATTTATAAACAAAGACGAAAATCCAGACAAATGGGGCAATACTTGCATAATAGATCAAAGCACGCTTCCTGGCTCAAAATATCCAGAGCTTGAAAGTATCGCCTCAAGCGTAAAAGATGTGCTAAATAAGCATCTAATAGATCAAAAACACCAGTATCACATCAAAAACACGCACACTGCGATGGGTGATAAAGAGATGCTAAAAAGCCTAACTTACTATGCTATTACGCAAAATAAGTCAGCCTTTGCAAACGAAGCTAGTAAAAATTTAAACGCCGAGCAAAGGACTTATTACCATCTAATCGCCATTGAAGAATATATGAAAAAGGCTGGCATCAGCTTTACTAGGCCGTTTAATCTTGATGTTAAAAGCGTAAAAAAAGCAATCGAGAAAGAGATCAGACTTGAACTTGAAAATTCATACGCGATAAGTCTTAAAAATCTAAAGCCTTTAATAAATTTTGTCCCACTTAAAAAAAGCGAGTTAAATTACAGCTCACCAAATCCGCTAATAGCTGTTATAAAAGAAAATGGTAGCTTCAAAGTGCAGTACGGCAACCGCTTTGTTACTAGGCTAAAGCCACAATATTTTGAGTTTGCAAAACCACTTGATGAAATTTCACTAATAAGTGACGGTAGCGAGCTTACATTAAAAAGTGGCGATAAATTTAGCGTGAAAAAGAGCTTTAAAATAAAATCACTCAAAAACGTGCGCGTAAATGTCATAGGATATGGCACAAAAAGTATAGATGAGAGCGAGCAAGAAGTGACTAAAAATAGCCTAAATAAAAGCTACAGCATCGACAAAGATGGCAAAATTTATAGAGTCGAGTTTTATAAAAACGAAGATGGCAAAGAGAAATTTGCTGGCATGATCTTAGCGGAGTTTAAATGATACTTGGCATCGAAAGTAGCTGCGATGATAGCTCGGTCGCACTAATAGATGAACGCACTTTAGAGAAAATTTATTATAAAAAAATTTCTCAAGAGGAGGAGCACGCTATCTTTGGTGGCGTGGTTCCTGAGCTTGCAGCTAGGCTTCATACAAAGGCACTGCCAGCACTTTTAGAGGATATCTTGCCAAATTTTAAAGAAATAAAAGCGATCGCTGTAACAAATGAGCCGGGTCTTAGTGTGAGCCTAATAGGTGGCGTCAGCATGGCAAAAGCATTAAGCGTTGCTCTTAATATCCCGCTAATTGCCGTAAATCATTTAGTTGGCCACATTTACTCACTATTTTTAGATCGTGAAGCCACCTTTCCACTTGGCGTCCTGTTAGTTAGTGGCGGGCATACGATGATCTTAGAAGTAAGCGAAAATGGTGAAATCACTGAGCTTGCAAGTACTGGCGATGATAGCTTTGGTGAGAGCTTTGATAAGGTTGCTAAAATGCTTGATCTTGGCTATCCAGGCGGTGCCGTAGTTCAGCAAAATGCCATACTTTGTAAAGACAAAGAGAGGTTTCATTTTACCATTCCACTTCTTCACGATAAACGTCTTGAGTATAGTTTTTCAGGGCTTAAAAATCAAGTCAGGGTTGAAATTTCAAAGCTAGATAGTATCACTAAAAAAGATATTTCTGACATCTGCTACGCATTTGAAAATACTGCCTGTGAGCACATTTTAAACAAGCTTGAAAAGGTCTTTTATTTAAGAGATTTTAAGCGTTTTGGTGTAGTTGGCGGCGCAAGTGCAAATCTAAATTTACGAAAAAGACTTGAGATACTTTGTCAAAAAAACGAGTGCGAGCTTTTGCTAGCTCCACTTGAGTTTTGCTCTGATAACGCCTTGATGATAGCAAGAGCGGGGCGTGAGAAGTACCTAAAAGGCGAGTTTGTAAACCATAGCGAGCTAAATATAAACCCAAGAGTTAGCTTTAAAAAGCTTGAGTTAAATTAAACTTTTTAAAAACATAAAATTTTGCGTCTAAATCTTGATAGCTTCGTAAGTAAAAACGTAATAAAATCTAAAAAATTTCAAAAAAAGAATCTTTAATGGACGAGTTTTTAAATCACGCTTGGCATTTAAATAAAATTTACGCCAATACCGATGCAAGCGTACCTTTTTACCCGGATCTACTGGCACTTCTTTTATCTTGCGATGAGAAAAATTTAGATGAGTTTATGGCTCTTGCCGAGTTTAGAACTATCTTAAAAAAGCTAGGCGTTGGACTTGATATCTTTAGCATACAAAGTGCTCAGCTAGCCACGCTAAAAGCGCTAAATGAGGCAAAAATTTCAAGCGATGAACTTGTAACCCGCTTACAAAAGCTACGTGATGAAAAGATAATTGGCCATGAAAAATTTGATTTTTTAATAAAATTTATAAGCAAAAACTCAAATCAAAATAAAGCAAAAATTTCTAATGTAAAGCCAAAAGATCACTTTCACAAGAGCTTGGATTTTCTAAATGAGATAAATGAAAAAGCAAGCATGCTTGATGAAGATAAAGAATTTTTACTAGCTTTGAAAAATGCCAAGAAAAGATCAAATGAAACGCTTTTTAATATCGCAGTAAGTGGCGTCATAAACTCTGGCAAATCAACGCTTTTAAATGCGCTTTTAAATAAATCCGTCCTTGGCACTTCAAATGTACCTGAGACCATAAATTTAACCATCTTAAAGCACGCATCAAATAGCCATGCAAAGGTAAATTTTTATAGCCAAGACGAGCTAGAAAAGCTTGGACTTTCAAGCGAAAATTTACCAGCTAGTAGCGTAGAGATCAGCCTAGATGAGATCAAAAACTATACATCTTCAAGCTCAAAAACAGCAAATCTCGTAAAAAGCGTTGAGCTTTATGATGACTTGGAGCTTTTAAGAGATAATGTCTGCATTATAGACACTCCGGGCATAGACGATGCGATCGTTTTAAGAGAGCAAATAACTACAAATTTTATGAAAGAGTGCGACCTTTTAGCACATCTCATGAATGCCTCACAAAGTGCAACGCAAAAAGACGCACTATTTTTGAAAAAATGCCTTGAAAACTCGCACATCGTAAGAGTTGCTATCGTGCTAACTCACGCTGATGAGTTAGACGCAAAGGATATTAATGAAACGCTTAACTACGCAAAAAAGGCGATTGGCGAGCAGATAAATGACATTAAGATAGATTATTTTGCCCTTAGTGCAAAGGCTTATCTTGATGGTGCTTTAAATAGTGGCGTGCCGGAGTTTAAAGAGTATCTTTACGATGTGCTTTTTGGTAAAGACTCTAAAAAATCAGCTCTCATTTTAAGCTCATATCAAAAAGAATTGCAAAATATTTTAAAAACAAAACTCGAAGCCGCAAAGGCTGAAATTTTAGAGCTTAAAGCATTTGGTTTAGAGCTAGAAGCTTTGCAAAACGAGCAAGCAAATATCAAAAATTCTCTTAATGAAAATTTCACAAAACTTGAAAGGCTTTTAGAAAGCGAGCTAAAAAAACTAGATGATAAAAATGCAAAAGATATCTATAAAATGGGACTTGAAGCATTACTTCAAAATCTAAACGAAAAGATTAAAAGTGAGATCGCTTACTGCAAAAATAAAAGAGAAAATTTAAACCTAAAACGTCTTACACAAATAGCAAAAACTACACTTTGTGACGGAGTTGCGGCACTTATGAGAGAGGCCAGAAATGAAACTTTGGTGCAGACAAAGTCATGCGAGCAAAATATTGCTTTAAGCTTTGATGGCTTTAAGGTAAGTGAAAATAAAATTTTTAGTATAAATGACTTTTTAAAGCAAATGGGCGTGGAGCTTGATTTTAGTGAGCTTTTAGATGAGCTTGAAGCTAAAATTTTAAGCAAAAATGAGCCAGATGAGGCACTTTTGAGTTTAAGACAAAATTTACTTAACAATAAAAGCATATCGCAGTTTTGTGAGACGCTAACAGAACATGAAAAAAAGCTGCTAAAAGAGCGAGTAAAGATTTATGAAATGAGTCAAAAAGAGGCTTTAAACCAAAGGCTTTTAGTGCTCAATGAAAAACTTAATGAGCTAAATTTACAAAATCAAAGCTCAATTTCAAAGCTTAAACAAAAGACCTCCTTGCAAGATGAAATTTACTCACTTTTAGAGGATATTAAAAATGTTTAATGAGTTTATAAATGCCTACAAAGCGAGATATTTTAAGGTTTTTACAAATGATTTTAAAGGCGAGCTAGCTAGGCTCGTAAATGATCTAAACGATCCTAGCTTGCATATAAGCGAGCAGATAAAAGAGAGCTTAAATTTACTAATAGACACTCTAAATGAGCCACCACTAATAGCTGTTATCGGTCAATTTTCAAGTGGAAAATCAACGTTTTTAAACGCACTTCTTGGTCAAGATATCTTGCCATCAGGACTAACTCCAGTCACCGCAAAAGCTGTGAGGCTAAAATTTGCAAAGATGCCACTTCTAAGCGTGAAATTTATAAATGGTAGCGAAAGCCTACTAGCAAGTAGCGATCTAGCCGAGCTAAATAAGTTAGGCGAGCAAGTTTCTGGTATGACGCTTTATGCGCCAAGTGAAATTTTAAAAGAGATAAATTTCATCGACACTCCTGGCCTAAACTCGCTAAGAGATGCTGATACAAAAGAGACAAAAAATACGCTAAAAAAGGTTAGTGGCACGATATGGCTAAGCCTTGCAAATAACGCCGCAAAGGCAAGCGAGCTTGAAAGTATCAAAGAAATTTTAAAAGCAAATGATCTAAAAGCGATCTGCCTAATCAACCAAAAAGACAAGCTAAGCGAGGAGGAGCTTGAAAGTTTGCTAAAGCACGCTAGGCAAACTTATGGCGAGCTTTTTGAGGATATCATCGCTATCTCATCAAAGCAAGCACTCCTTGGCATCACAAATAATGACAAAAGCTTACTTGAAGCTTCAAATTTTAACGAAGCTCTAAAGGCTATTAAAGAATACTTTTTAGACAAGAGCTTTAAAGAAAATTTCATAAAAGCAAGGGCAAAAAAGATCGTAAAACTCCTAACTAACGAGCAAGAAAAACATCTAGAAATTTATGATAATGCGCGGTTGATTTTAGATGAATTTAATGGCTCATTAGATGAGAGGCTAGATGCGATAAAAGAGGAGTTTAAACCAAAGATCGCTTTAAGATATAGTCAAATGAGTGAAGTCATAAAACTTGCCGCCGATGAGGTATTTAAGCTACTTAAGCCATTTTCAAAGACAAAATTTAACGCTTCAAAGACGCTTTTAAACAAAGAAATTTATAAGCGTGAAAATTTTGAGGTAATAAGTCTTGATAGCGACGAAGTCTTTTCAAAACTTATCTACGAAGATGTAGTTTTTAATAAATTTTTTAAACGCTACAAAAAAGATCTAAAAGAGCTAGAAAATGCAATAACCTCAGCATTTAATGAGCTTTATAAAAATTTAGAGGATAAATTTTTAATATATAAATCTCGCTATGAAAATTACGCTAGCTTTGATGATCAAGTCTTGGCTTATGAAACAAAATCCATAAACACCTATGCCGGACGGACATATGAAAATTTTTTAAGAGAGTATGAAACTGCCAAATTTAAGGCTATACAAAAGGTCTCTTTGTTTTTTGAAAAGCTTGATATAAAGCTAGCCTCAAACTATGAAAACGCACTCAAACTCGCGGTTTATTTTATAAAACAAAAGATAGAAAAGACGCTAGAATCGCATCTGCAGATGAATACGCCACTTTATATTCCAAGTGCAAAAGACGTCTATGAGCGTATGCTTGATGCGTTTAGCCTTTATGAATTTGAAGCTTTAATGTGCTCAAATAGCTCGTTTTTAAATAAAATTTTGCTTGATATAAAAAGAGATTTTAATGAAATTTATACTTTAAAAATAGCAATGCTTGATGGCTTAAAAGAAAGAGTTAAAGAGCAAATTTCAAAGATCGAAGAGCTTTGTGAAAATTCATTATTACTAAGATAAATAAAAATTTTTAAAGCTTAGAAGCTATCCATTTAAGGATAGCTTTTATTTTATGCGTGCATTATGCCGATCTTTGGTGCGTCAAATGCAGTCACGCGCTTTGGCACGCCTTTAAATTTCTCAACATTCACAAGGCTTGTGTGAGCGGTGTTGCTCTGGCTCATCTTGCTTGATGGCACATCTTTTGTGAGCACATTTAAATTTCCGTGCAAGCAAAGGCTCTTTTCGCCCGGTTTTTCAGGGTCGTACCAAGCACCTTCGCTTACTATCACGACATTTTGTGGTACATCCTCGGTCACAAAGGCACCGCACAAAATTTCACCCCTATCATTAAACACACGCACCACGTCGCCCATTTTTATCCCTCTAGCCTCAGCTGTTTTTGGATTTATAAGCACTGGCTCGCGCTCTGCGATCTCGTTAAAGTTGCGAAGCACGGAGTTATTTAGCTGTGAGTGAAGCCTAAATTTAGAGTGCGCGCCGCTAATTGCGATAGGATATTTTTTATTTTTTGCGCCCAGCCACTCAAATGGCTCAAGCCAAGCTGCATGCGGTGGGCAGTCATCATAGCCAAAGCCAGCAACCGTCTCAGAGTAAATTTCTATCTTGCCAGATGGCGTTTTTAGCGGATTTGCCACTGGATCGTCGCGGAATTTCTTGTAGTTTGTAAAGTAACGTTTTTTCTCATCGACCTTGTCAAATCTAAAATATCCCTTCTCCCAAAATTCCTCAAAGCTAGGCATGTTCTCATACCCAAGCTCGGTAGCCTTTTTAACGGCATCTTCATATATTGTCTTGACCCACTCTAGCTCGCTTTTGCCCTCGCTAAATGCCTCTTCTCTGCCCCACTCTTTGGCGATCAGTCTTGCGATCTCGAAGTCACTCTTACTCTCACCAAATGGCTTAACAAGTGGCTTCATCGCAAATAGATACTCACTTGTAGAGTTTGCCATTTCGATGTCTGTTCGCTCGTACTCAAGCGCAGCTGGCAAGACGATGTCGCTAAATTTAGCCGTGCTCGTCCAAAATGGCTCGCAAGTGATGATAGCATTAACATTTCGCATAGCTTTTATCGCTCTATTTGCGTCAGGATGCCTTGTGAAAGTCGAGCCATTTGCGTTAAACATCACTCTGATCTTTGGCAGTTTATAGCTCTTGCCATTTCTTGTTATCTCTTTGCCTGGCTTAAGAAGTGCATCTATTAGCCTTGAGTTTGGCATTTCGTAGCCCTTTGTCTTTGGTACCAGCCCGCTATCAATAAATTTTTGAGGTACCTTCGTCTCAAACGCCGCTAGTTTAGGCGCTATGAAGCTTTCATCAGCGTTTTTGTGCATGCCGTCATTTGTGACAAAGCCACAACCCTCTTTGCCGATGTGGCCAAGCATCGCATTTAGCGTCACAAGCGCCCAGTATGCCATCTCGCCGTGATCTTGTCTTTGAATGGCGTAGCCACTAATTATCACTGAATCATTTTTAGCTAGATCCTCGCTAAATTTCGCAAGATCTTGCTCGCTCACACCACAAATTTTGCTTGCCCAAGCTAAATTTTTATTTACCCCATCAGTTTTGCCAAGCATATACTCTTTAAATTTATCAAAGCCAACTGTGTATTTTTCTATAAATTCTTTGCTGTAAAGTCCCTTTTCATAAAGGTAGTTACACATACCTATCATCATCGCCGTATCGGTGCAAGGCACGACTTCAAGGTATTTTGAGTCAAAGTATTTTGCGCTATCGTTGTGATAAACATCGACGCTATAAATTTTCATCTCGCCGCTCTTGCCTTTTTTCTGATCTCATCATAGTATTTATATGAGTTGTGAAGCGGCACGCCAATGGCGATCTTGTTTGAAACTACTGGGTTTGTGCCCCAAAATACGATCGTTTTGGCATTTTTTAAGATCGCCTCCCACTTTGTTGGCGCTAGCGCAGGATCGACAAAGCCAGTGACGTGAGGCATGATGACAGTCGCTGCGCCGTAGGAGTAGCCACCTAGCTCATTTACGTAGCCACCAAGCACGTTAAGTAGCCTTTTTGCGGTCTTTTGGCTGTGACCAACCTTACCAAGGCTACCCCACTGATAAACCTGCCCATAGATCGCTTCAGCGCCGTATTTATCAAAATTTTCTTTTAAAATTTTTGCACTTAGCTTTATAGCCTCGTCCCAGCTCACACGCACAAATTCCTCTTTGCCACGAAGCTCTGGTTTTGGGTTGTTTGGATTGGCTAAAAAGCTCTTTCTAACAAATGGATATTTTACTCTGCTCTCGTTTTGGATATAGTCAATGACTGCGTTATTTAGCTCATTTGGGCACGCATCGCCCTCAAATGGCACGGTCTCGACCACGCGCCCTGCGATAGTTCTTACATAAAATGCGCCAAATTTATTTGCGCTTAGTCCGCTTTTTTTGTCAAATAACGCTTGTTCTGCACTTCCAAGCTCGTTTGCTTGAAGGCTAGCCGCGCCTAATGCGCTTAATCTTAAAAAGTCTCGTCTTTTCATTTTCTCTCCAATTTTGGTTAAATTTATTGTTTTTGGTTGGTTTTAGAAATTATAAATTTAGGGTTTTGTATCATTTCATCGTTTAAAGGCCTTGTAATGTAATACGCAAACTTGCGTCTAAATTGCGCTATTTTAGCCAAAAATTTTTAAAGGATGGGCAGATGATTGGATTTTATGTAAATGTAAAGTTAAAAGCTGGGTGTGAAGCAAAATTTGAAGAAATTTTAAAAGAGATCGTGCCAGCTTCAAGAAAAGATAAAGGCTGCATAAGCTACGAGTGTGGCATAGTTGCGGGTGGTAAAAACGAATACTGCTTTATGGAAATTTGGGAAGATCTTGCAAGCCAAAAAGAGCATATGAAAAGCGCTCATATGGTGAAAAATGCAGCCGCGCTGGAGGCTTGCAAAGAGAGCCAAGATGTAAAAATAGTAAATTTTGTAAGCGTAAAGGAATAATATTTGCTTTAAAAAGGGCAAAATCCACAAAAATGAGCGAAGAAAAAATGCTTGAGATGATAAATGCGACTGCTGATATTATATTTATGGCCGTACTTAGGGGACGAGTAAGCTTTGAGGCTTGCAAAAAAGATAGGGAATTTATCGACTCTTTAAGAGAAGAGCTACTTGGTAAAAATCCAAATAAATTTAAAATCGCCCAAAACTCATACCAAATGATCGCTATTTTTGAAAAATACCGCAATAAAAAATAATCCACTTAAAATTTAAATCTGTTTGCCGATATTGTGTTAAAGGATTTGACATGATAAACGCACTAAATGGACTTAATCAAAGCTTTAACTATCAAGACACTTTTAGTAAGCGCCAAGCCACAAATGCAAATTTAAATAAAGTAGAAATTCCCACCAAAACTGCGGACATCAAGCATCTACCACTCTCTGGCTACTCATCAAATGATAAAATTTCTATCTGGGGCAAGATAAATGGCCTTGATAGCGGAGCGAGCAAAGATGAAATCTCTAGCCTTAAAAATTTCATTGATAGCACGAAGCTTTGGCGACTAAATTCCATCACCACTAGCGAGAAAAACGGCTTTAGCGTAGATGAGTTCATCAAAAATCACAAAATGAACGTAAATAACAAAATAACTAACAATGCTTTTGGTGCTCTTTATCTAAGCCGCGAGGCTACAAATTTGCTAGACTCTGATCTAAGTATCGATGAGTTTAAAGATAAATGGCTGGAATTTACCGCCGAAAGGATACTTGGCGAGCACGCAAATGTGAAAATTTCTTTTAAAGACGGGGCTTTACATTACGAACAAAGCTCGGATAAAAAACGTATAGAATTCTTAGGTCAGCCTATGTTACACCGTGTGAGCTACGCTGATAAAAATAGCAAAGATGAGTTTTTAAAATTTCTAAAAACAAGTTATAAAAAGGGCGAGAGCATCGCCGATGTGCTTCAAAATATCGCTCTTACGCCAGTTAGAGAAAATGGCGATGAAGAGATAGAAGAAGAGAAATTTAAGCCTATGCAAGTTACCAAAAAGAGCGTGACATACACCGATAAAGATATAAAACGTGAGTTTTTTGAGGAATTTATTAGGCGAGAGGTCGAAAATGGAGCGAGCTTTGATGATCTAGTGCAAAAGCTAAACAAGCTAAAGCCAAAGGATATTCTCGCTTAGCTTTGGCTTTAGGCTGAAATTTTAGGGGCTGACTTGATCCGCTAAATTTCCACTTAGGCTTAATTTAAAGAGCTAACTTGACTTCTCAAATTTCTGCTTAGTCTTAAATTTTAAAGAGTTAGCTTTGCTCTTTAAAATTCTATTTATATTTAAATTTCTTGAAGCCAGCTTGGCTCACCAAATTTCTACTCAGGCTAAATTAAAAAGCTAGCCAGCTTTGCCCCTTAATTTTCTACTTTGGATTATTTATACTTATCACCATATTTTTCTCATCAAGATATAGCTTTGCAGCCTCTTTGATGTCGTCATTTGTGATGGCTTTTACCGCACTTATGTACTCATCAGCCGTATAAAGTGGCGTGTTAAAAATTTTATTTGAGATGATGAGCTTTTGCCAAAATTCAGGCTTTTCGTAATCTTTTTTTATAGAAATTTCACTCTGTGCCTTAAAATCCTCCAAATGCTTTGGCAAGATCGCGCCACTACTCTTGATGCTAGCTATTATCTGCTTTATCTCGGTGATGATCTTGTCCGTGTTTGTAGGATCACAAGTAAAACTAATTAGCATATCTGAATGCTCAAAAGGATAGCGTGCGAGCTTGGTATTTAGGCTAAAGCCATATGTTTGGCCCTTATCTTCTCTGATCTTTTCTCGAAGCGCCGTTTTTAAAATTTCACTTAATGCCCTTAGCCTAATCACTCCTTCAAAGCTATATTTCGCATCAGAATTTATGATATTTATGCCAACATCGCTTCTTTTTGTGCTTTGATACTCCCTTTTAAAGGTGTGCTGACCCTTGATACTTCGCACGCCATCGTCTTTAAAATTTTCAGCTTCGCCAAGCTTTGGCAAGGTGGCGATATACTTTTTAACAAGTGGCAAAAGCCTCTGCTCGTCGGTATCGCCGATGATTACAAAAGTATATGAGGCCGCGTTTGTAAATTTATCTTTGATGATCTCTTTTAGCTCATTTAGCTTTAACGCATCGATATCAGCCATCTCAAGCGGCGCGACACGTTTATTGTTTTTATAAAAAAACTTGCTAAATTCGGTACTAAATTTATATTCAGGCAAATTTTGCTCTTTGCTTAGCTCATCCTTTGCTCTTTGCTTTATCCTCTCAAGCACGTGCGAGTCGGCTCTTGGAGCGTTAAATTCTAAATTTATAACAGCTAGCAGCGAGTCAAGGTCGTTTGTACTTGACGAGCCATAAATGCCCTGTGTGAGCACTTCTATGCCCTTTTCATAGCTTACGATCTTTCCATTTAGTGCCTTTGAGAGCTCATAGTTATTAAATTTACCAACACCACTTTCATTTGTGAGCGCCACCGCGAAGCTACCAAGCTTTGGATCAGTCAAATTTGATGTGCCTCCTTTGCTGATGGCCGCAAACAAAACGCTATCTTTTTTGGTAGTTAGTGGCTTAAAGATAACTTGCGAGCCATTTTGCATTTTATAGGTATAAATTCCATTTTTTTCATCAAAGTTTCTTGAGCTTATCTCTTTTGGCTCTAAATTTTCATTGCCTAGGCTCTTGCCGTTGTTGCTAGCAGATAGGTTTGTGTTATAAGCAGGCGCTTTGGCAAAAAGCTTTAAAAACTCATCTTTGCTAAGCTTAAAGCCATCTTTGCTAAAAATTCTTACACGCTCATCAGAAATGGCCAAAATTTCTCTAAATCTAGCATTCACGTCAGCTAATGTAACCTCGTTTAACAGCTTTAAACTAAGCTCTTTTTCATCTTCATCGCTTAACACAAAGCCACCATTTTCTATCATATTTAAAATTTGTCCTGCGTAAGCACTTGACTTTTTAGTCTTTGAGCGTTTAAATTTTGCATATACATTTGCCGCAAACGCCTTTTTTACATCTTCAAAATCATCTTTATTAAAGCCAAACTCTTTAATGCCTTTTATAACGCCAAGCATATCTTTAAGGCTTGCGTTAAAATCGCCTCCAAGCACATTTGTTTCAAAACTATAAATTTTCTGCTTTGCTTGAAGTGTTTGAGCTATAAAATCAGTACTTAAATTTGATGAATTATTTGCATTTTTTTGCTCATAAAGCATATTTATTAGGCTTGCGATAAGTGCATCTTCTAGATTTCTCTTTGCGTCAGCCTCATTTAAAACCGGACTAAATTTATCAAAATAGCTAAGCCTAACTATCTCCATTCCAGTTTCATTTGAGTCATAGTTAAAAATATTTAAACCACTTTTAAAGCTGATATTTTTTTCTGGATGAATGTAAGAATTTGTATTTTTTGCTTGGCTAAAGCTTTTTTCGATTAAGTTTTTTATCTCATTTTTATCAAAGTCGCCAACAGCGACAAAGCTCATAAATCTTGGCTGATAAAGCCTCTCGTAAAATTCTTGCATGTGCTTAGCATCTACGCTTTTGATGACGTTCATATCGCCTATTGGCACTCTTTTTAGATAGATGCTGCCCTCAAAAATATCCTTTACTTGAGCCAAATAAAGCCTATATCCTGGCGTATTTCTCTGACGCTCTTCTTCCATTATGACGCCACGCTCCTTATCAAGCTCCTTAGGATCGATTTTAACGCCATCTATCCAATTCGAAAAGACTTTAAACGTATCTTGTAAATTTTTCTCATTTACATTAATCGTTAAGACATAACTCGTCTGATCGTAGCTCGTCTGCGCGTTTAGATCGGCTCCAAATTTCACACCAAGGCTCTCAAGCTGTTTAATGAGCTCATTTTTACTAAAGTCACGGCTGCCATTAAACGCCATGTGCTCCAAAAAGTGAGCAAGACCTTGCTCGCCATCTTTTTCATCAGTTGAACCAGAATTTATAACAAGATAAAAAATAGCTGTTTTTTGTGGAAATTTATTCTCTTTGATATAGTATTTTAGCCCGTTTTTTAGCTCTCCATTTAACATATCTTTATCGTTTTGAAGCGCAAAAAGACCCATTACTAGGCAAAAAAGCAACAAAATTTTTCTCATTATTTTCCTTTTAAATTTTAATCGATAGACAAAGCAGAATTTAGCATAAGCCTGCAAATTTGCAGGCTAGAAGATTATTTTAGATCGTATTTTTTAAGTAAAGCTTCGCAGCTTCCGTCTTTTTTCATATCATCTAAAATTTGATTTATTTTTTCTATTAACGCACTCTCTTTTCCTTTATCAAAAGCTATTGAAAAGCCCTCACTACCATCAACTTCTTTGAAAAATGCTTCAAGTTCTGGATTTTTCTTGATAAAGCCATATCCGATAGAGCTATCAAGGATGACTGCGTCAAATTTACCAACTTTTAATCCCATGATGAGTGGCACAGTATCTTCTGAAGGCACTACTTTTACGCCATTTATAGCATTTGCTGCTAGCTCTTGGACGGTGCCTTGTTGCACGCCAACTCTTTTGCCAGCTAGCTCTTCTTTAGCCTTTAGTGCGTCATTACCTTTTTTCTTTAGGTAAAGATTTTCAGTTAGATAGTATGGCTTTGTAAAATCAATCGACTTTAGTCTATCTGAAGTCGCACTCATCGCACTTATAATGCCATTTATTTTGCCGGCTTTAAGTGCTGGGATGAGGCCGTCAAAACTCATATTTATGATCTTGTATGAAAAGCCTGCACGCTTTGAAATTTCATCAATTAGCTCGATATCAAAGCCTGTTATTTTGTTGTTCTCATCGATATATTCAAATGGCGGATAGTTCGCCGCTGTGCCAAATTTTAGCTCATTTGCACAAAGAGCAACAAAAGCTGTGAGTAAAAGAGCAAAGATCTTTTTCATAATAGTGTCCTTTAAGGTGATTTAGTGGCTTAATTATCAGTATTTCTCTATTAAAAATTGTTTAAATCCGTAATAAAAGAAAAATGCTATAAATAATCGTATAGCAAAGTAGCATATAAATTTTTATAGATAAGTTCTATCCCTTAATTATTTTAAGGGATAGAATAGTAGGAGCTCTAAGAGTAAGTCAAAGATTAAAATTTATTTTTTCTAACTTCGTTTACTATCGCCTTAGCCATGTCGTCAACATCAGATGTTACTTCATTTGCTTTATTGACAATTACTACATTCTCTTTTGTAAGTGTGTCTATTTGAGCAACTGATTGATTTATCATATTGATTCCTTCACTTTGCTCTTTTATAGATTCACTCATTTCATTGATTGATTGAGCTAGTACGTTTGTATTTGCTTCGATCTCTGTTAGAGATTTTTGAGTTCTTTCAGCTAGTTTTCTAACCTCATCTGCAACAACCGCAAAGCCTCTACCATGTTCTCCTGCACGTGCTGCCTCGATCGCAGCATTAAGAGCTAGTAAATTTGTTTGATCAGCTATATCTCTAATAATAGTTATGATGTTTTTGATCTCATCACTTTGTCTAATAACATCAGATGTTTTTTGAGATATTGCATTCATTGAGCTTGACATTTGCTCTACTGCGGCAGCAGACTCCTGAAGTGAGTTTGCTTGTACATTTGCGCCTTGAGTTAGTTCTTTCATTGACTGACTTAAAGCCTCAGCCTTTTCTTCTAACACATGAGCTTGATCTAAATTTGCTCTTAACATCTTGGCTATCTCTTCACCAAGAGCGTTTATACCAACCGCCATTTTGCCATCATCTTCAAGCCTTTTAGTAAAGTCTTGTTTTTTAAAGCTTTCTAGTAGATTTAACACATCATCGCCATTTTCCGCAATAGCATGTTTAAGTGCGATTTGTAAGTCTTTGAAAGTTTGTTTTAGCTGGCTAAGTGCAGGATTTGAAGTATCTGCGTTAAGCTGAGCTACGTAGTTACCTTTGCCGATTTGATTTACAAAAGTATTTGCTTCTTTAATGAAATTATTTTGTTCAGATAAATTTGCCTCGATTTGTTTGATATTCTCATTTATCAGTGCACTCATCTGTCCGATCTCGTCGCTACCACTACGATCTAAAAATTCAGCCTTATTAGATTTATAATTTAAGAAGTCAAAAAATCTAACTAAGCCATTTTTAGTCTGATCTATACCAGAGATCAGGTTTTTACCTATTAATGTAGATACTAGCAACATAAGCAAAATACAAATCGCAATCACAATAGAACTTATAATAAGTTCGGTATTTGCATCGCCCTTAATACGTCTTGCATCTTTTTGCATATTATCAAGTAGTTTAAGTTCAAGCTCTCTCAATGCATCTATTGAAATGCTTATCTTTGAAAACCAGCTCGCTGCATCATAAGATGCATCTTCAGTGGCAACTACATTTTTAATAATATTTATAGCATCTATAAAATCTGCCTTTTTTCTAGCGATGGCATCAAATTCATCACTAAATTCTTTTGGATTGTATTCGTCAAAGTCCTGCATAAATTTATTTATAACGCTATTTAGTGCAACTACTTTATTGTAGTCCTCTTTGCTTATGCTCTTTTTAGTAAAAACCCCATTTAAAGCAGCACGCAAAATACCAAAAGACTCTTTTATCTCACCAACAATAATGATACGCTTTAGATCATCTACCAAGCTAGGCTCGAGCTTATCGCTATATCCATTTATAGCGATAACCTCTTTTCTTAAAATTTTTGTTATACGACTAATTAGATCATTGCCACTTTTTTGATCTACATTTGAGCGGATACTATTTATCTCTGAAACTATTTCATTTTTCTCCTCAAGCTTATCAAGCGCAGCATCTACTTTTTTACGTTGCTCTAATAAATTTTTATTATCCCCTCCTGCTAACACACCTGAGCTAAATCCACGTTCTTTTTGCATCTCATGGATAAAATTATTTTGATTTATTATTGTATCCACGATTTTCTCGCTAAACTCTGCTTTTGAGCGAGTCTTTAAGATACCATTTAGCATGTATGCACTCATGATACCAAGGCCAATAAGACTGACGATAACTATCGCCATAATCTTTGATTTAATACCTAGATTATTCATTTTCTCTCCTTTTAGTTTTTCTTAATATTTGCTTCAAAAATAAAGTCATACGACTTTAATACTTAAAATTTATCAACCAAAAAATGCATTTGGTTGTTTTTATAAAAAATATTGATTAGTCTATTTATGTAAAATTTTATTTTATATTTGACTTTACTAAATAGTAGGAATTTTTTCTCTTTATCTATGCTAGTGTAGAATTTTTTAACAAAATTGTGATACATGCAAATAGAAAATAGCACATTTAAAATAAATGCCGTTCTCATCCTGAGAAGCTTCATTTTTTCTCCTTGAAAATAATTAAGTCATTTTATTAATTTTACTTTTAAAAGATATTAAATTTTAAAAATTAGAAAAAAGTGAGTTTTTGCAGAGAATTCCTGCTTCTCTGCAAATTTTGTATTTAGATTTATTTCTTTAATCCATATTTATCTAGCATTTTGTCAAATTCACCAGATTTTTGTAGCTCATCGATCGCTGCGTCTATCTTCTTGATAAGCTCAGTATGTTTGCCTTTATCAAACGCCATCGCAAATCCTTCCGTGCCATCAGGAACTCTTAAAAATTCTTCCAAATCTGGATTTTGTTTTAAATATTCAACCCCTATCGGACTATCAGTTAGTACAACGTCGATTTTACCAGCGTTTAGTGACATGATAGCAGCTGCTACATTTTCAGCAGGTATCGCCTTGGCAGTTATGCTTTTGGCTGCTTCTTCTTGCAATGTTCCTACTTGGGCTGAAATTTTCTTATCCTTAAGGTTGTCTTTATTTACATCTGAGCCTTTTTTGCGGATAAATAAATTTTCTGAAAAATAATATGGCTTGGTGAAATCAACCGATTTTCTTCTCTCGTCAGTTGCACTCATTCCGCTTATAGCAATATCGATTTTACCGATTTTTAATGCTGATATCAGTCCATCAAAGCTCATATTTGCAACATCAAATTTTATTCCAGTTTTTTTGGTGATCTCATTTAATAAATCTATCTCAAAGCCAACAATTTTATTGTTTTCATCAAGATATTCAAAAGGTGGATAATCAGCGCTCGAGCCAACTTTATAAACTACATTTTTACTAGCTTCTTCGGCATTATTTACTGCATTTTTTTTGTTAGCGTCATCGCCACAACCTAGTAAAAATAAAACCAAGCTTGCCATCAAAAATTTTAAAATTTTACTCATTTTCTACCCCTTTAATGATTTAAAATTTTGCCTAAAAACTCTTTTAAGCGCTCATGTTGCGGATTTGTAAAGACATTTTTCGGTGTATCGTCAACTGCGATTTTGCCTTTATCCATAAAGAAAATTCTATTTGCCACATTTCTTGCAAAGCCCATCTCATGGGTAACCACAAGCATCGTTATGCCCCTTGCGGCAACATCTTTCATAATATCAAGCACCTCTCCGATCATCTCAGGATCAAGCGCACTTGTCGGCTCATCAAAAAGTATCACTTCTGGCTCCATCGCTAGGCTTCTAGCGATCGCAATACGTTGTTTCTGTCCGCCTGAAAGCTTGTGTGGATAGGCGAATTTCTTATCGCTTAGTCCAACACTTCTTAGCAACTCATCAGCTCTTTTTTCTGCACTTTCTTTATCCAAAATCCCAGCTTTTATTGGAGCTAGGGTTAAATTTTGCAAGACGTTTTTATTTGCAAAAAGATTAAAGTGCTGAAAAACCATGCTCACTTTTTGGCGAATTTTATTTATATCTGATTTTTTATCTAAAATATCTTCGCCATTTATCTTTATGTGCCCGCTATCTGGCTCCTCAAGGCGGTTTATACAACGTAAAAACGTACTTTTACCGCCACCGCTTGGACCAATTATCGCTATAACTTCACCTTTTTTTATATCTACACTAATATCATTTAAAACTCGCAAATCGCCATAACTTTTGTTTAAATTTTTAATCTCAATCATGGCGGTTTAATCTCCTCTCAAGTAGTTTTGTCAAAAGTGTAAAAAATTTAACACTCACATAATAGACAATGCCTGTAAAAATGACTGGCTCTGGACTATAAAAGACCGCTTGCAAGCTCTTACTTTGCATCGTAATATCAACGACACTTATATAACCAACGACTGATGTCTCTTTAAATAACGATATAAACTCATTTGCAAGAGCTGGCAAGATATTTTTTGTAGCTTGTGGAAAAACTATCTCGCGCATCGAAACATAGTAGTTTAGGCCCATCGCACGAGCCGCTTCCATTTGTCCTTTATCGACGCTATTTATGCCACTTCGCACGATCTCGGCCACATAAGCAGAGCTATTTAGTCCAAGTGCGATGAGAGCTACATAAAAATTATCACTCCATGTTGCAAAAATGACAACTGAAAATATTAAAAGTTGAAGTATTACAGGTGTTCCACGTAAGATATCGATATATTCATCAATTATAAAATTTAAGACTTTGATATTTAAAAATTTAATAAACGCCAAGGTAAATCCAAGTGTTATGCCTATGGCAATACCACCTATCGTAAGTCCTAAAGTCACTCCGTAACTTTTGATATAAGCGATCTCTTGAGCCTCACTAAGATCTCTTGGATAGAAAAAATATGCTCCAAGTGAAACGATAATTATAAAAAATAGAAATTTAGCTAAATTTTGAGCCTTCAACTTCGTCCTTCTCTTTAAAATATGGCTTTAAATAATACGAAAAAATTTATATCATTTTGCTTAAAAGCGTTTAAGGATCGGCGCCGAATGTTGTAATTTAAAAAAATTTATATTAACATAAGCCATTTATCTTAATTTGAAAGGAAATTTATGAGCTTTGGGTCTTATTTAGCCATCGCCATCTATTTTGGCTTTTTGCTCTTTATCGGACGATATTTCTACGATAAAAATGCAAGTATGAACGAGTATCTGCTAGATAACCGTCGAATGGGTCCAGTGGTTACTGCACTTAGTGCTGGTGCTTCTGATATGAGTGGTTGGATGCTACTTGGCGTGCCCGGAGCATTATACGCAACTGGCATAGCAAATGTGTGGATGATAATCGGTCTTATCATTGGAGCTTACTGCAACTATTTATTTTTAGCAAAGAGGCTTAGAATTTATACTGAGGTTGCGAGTGATAGCATCACGATACCAGACTTTTTAGAAAATCGCTTTAAAGATAGGACTAAAATTTTAAGAATCATCTCTGGTCTTATCATTTTGATATTTTTCACACTTTATGTAAGTAGCGGCATCATCGCTGGAGGAAAGACATTTGAGAGCTTTTTTGGTTTAAAATTTGCCTACGGAGCGGTCTTTACACTTGTTATTGTGGTCTTTTACACATTTTTTGGTGGATTTAAAGCAGTTAGTATAACTGACGCATTTCAGGGGCTTTTGATGTTTTGTGTCCTAGTCTCGATCCCAGTCGTAGCATATCTAAATTTAGACTTGCCAAGTGATACAAATTTACTAAAAGAGATAAGCAAGCTTGATGCAAATCACCTAAATCCATTTAGAGATCAAACTTTTTGGGGAATTTTAGGACTTATGGCTTGGGGATTTGGCTATTTTGGCCAGCCACATATCATTGTTAGATTTATGGCGATACGCGATTCAAAAGAGCTTGCTAAAGCAAGAAGAATAGGCATTGGTTGGATGAGCATTGGGTTGCTTGGTGCGATTATGAGCGGACTTATCGGCTTTGTCTACTTTAGTCAAAGGGGCGGGCTTAGTGATCCTGAGACGGTGTTTTTAAAGCTTGGCGAGCTACTTTTCCCACCATTTTTTATAGGCATTATCATCTCAGCTGTGCTTTCAGCGATCATGAGTACTATCTCAAGTCAGCTTTTAGTTACATCTAGCTCGGTAACAAAGGATTTTATCTTTGCATTCTATAAAAAAGAGATTAGTCAAAATACACAAACAGCGATCAGTCGCTATGCTGTCGTAGTAGTGGCTATAGTTGCTACTATGCTTGCTTTTATCTCAACAGATAATGTTCTAAAAGTCGTTGGCAACGCTTGGGCTGGATTTGGTGCGAGCTTTGGACCAGTGCTACTTTTTAGCCTTTACTGGAAGCGCATGAGTGCACTTGGAGCATTAGCCGGTATGATAGCTGGAGGCGCGACCGTAATATTTTGGATCACGTCAGGGCTAAACGTTTATGTTTATGAAATTTTACCTGGCATCATAGCGTCTTGCATAGCGATCGTTAGCGTAAGTATCTGGGGAGACGCGATAAATAAAATGACGAGCGAACCTCACGAGCAAGTCATAAAAGATGAATTTGAAAAGATGAAAACAAGGCTTTAAGCCTAAACTTACAAGAAATTCCTAGTATCTTGTGCTAGGAATTTCTGCTAATTCCTTCTTAAAATTTTAATCCCTTTTTTAGTTTTCTTATCAAAAATCTAGCTGGATGAAGCTCGTGAAATAGCGATCTTTCTATGCAAAGTGGGCGTTCAAGCGCAAGATCAGCTATCAAATTTGCTCCAAGTATCGCTGTGCAAAGACCTCGCGAGCCGTGAGCAAAATTTACAAAGACATTTTTTTCGTAGCTTGCTTTTGGATTGTTATCTTTATTTTTGCTCCAAAATAGCCCTTTGTAGTTTTGCTTGTAAAATTCCTCATCATGCAAGGCGCCAATTATCGGAAATCTGTCTCCACTATAGCTCCTATATCCCACACGTGAGCCGATAATGGCGGCTTTTGTGGTGTCAAAAAACTCGCTTACATCGCTTAAATTTTTAGCGTTATCCTCAACTTTAGGCGTATCGCAAATTTCATTTCTGGCATAAGTAGCGCCGATAACTTGCACACCTTTTACGGCTGGACAGATGTAGCCTTTTGCGCTTAGCGGCATGGCATTTTTTAGCACTGGTTTTAAGTGGGTTACTTGGCCTCGGACACTGCTTATTTGCATGTCGTAGCCCTTAAAAATTTCACTGCTCTTACTGCCAGTGCAAAAGACTAAAATATCGGTCTCTAAATTTTTACCATTTTTAAATTTAACGCTGATTTTGCTGTTTTGCAGATGTGCTCTGCTCTCATACTCGTGATTAAGTAAAATTTCAAAACTACCTGATAAAAATTTACAAATTTCTCTTGGTCTAGCGTATGCACCATCTTTTATAAATACCCCAGGATATGGCTTTAAGTTCTCATCGAATTTAAAAATATCCTCTACGCTTTGAGTTTGCCACGAGCCATATCTTTTGATGAGCTCATCATCAAATGCGTAGTCGATGCAGCCACTAAATTTAATAAGGCTTTTTGGCAAAGTTGCCTTGTAAAATCTCACTGCTTGCAAAAATGCGTTTAAGTGCATGCGGCCTAAATTTACCCCGGGCTTTGTAACTAGTGGCATCAAAGCACCACAGTGATTGCCTGAGCCATTTGTAGCCACTTCACCATTTGCCTCGGCGATCACCACTTTAAAGCCATTTTTGGCTAGCTCGCCAGCTGTTGCAAGTCCAGCCACGCCAGCTCCTATGATAAGCGCTGTTTTACCATTTACACTAGCAACTGGTTCGCATCTCGCAAACCAAGCATCCTTTAAATTTTCATCCTTTTTCTCTAGCACGGCGCTACTCATCTGGCGTTTTCTAGCATAACCCTCTTTTAGGCTTAGCAAAAAGCCAGCGCCCTTTAGCCCGTCTTTTACTATTTTTGCACACGAGTAGGTTCTAGCAATCGTGCCAACCCTACTTAGTCTTGCGATCTGTCTAAAAATTTCTTCGCTCCATATCGAGCCATTTTTACTTGGAGCAAAGCCGTCTAGAAACCAGATGTCAGCACTAAAATCAAGCTCAGGTAAAATTTCTTTAGCCTCGCCGTAGCAAAGATCAAGTGTGATATTTAGAGCAAAATTTATACGGTGTATGCCTGAAATTAGCGGTGGATAGAGCGAGACCAGCTTTTTAGCATAAGCTTTAAAAATACCTAAATTTTCATAAATTTTTAAAATATCTTCTTTTTTTATGGGGCTTTTTTCGATGCTAACGAAGTGAAGTTTTTTAGAGCTATTTTTAAATTTCTTACAAAGCGTGAAAAAATTTAACCCAGCACCAAAGCCAGTTTCAGCGACTATGAAGCTATCTTTGCTCTGCCAAATTTCATCAAGTGCACTTGCAAAGACAAATTCACTCTCAAGCCAAGGTTTGTCGGTATTGAAATATATATCGCCAAACTCCTCGTTAAATGGAATTTGTCCTTTAAAGCTTAAATTTGCATTTTTCATCTATTTTTTGCAAAATATCCATCGATGCCATTCGCGATGCCGTTTGCAAGGGCATTTTGATATGCATCATTAAAGAGATTTTCGCCCTCGACTGGATGCGTGATATAGCCAATCTCAACAAGAACTGCTGGCATAAGAGCGCCAACAAGTACCCAAAACGGCGCCTCTCTCACACTGCCATCACTTGCAGCATAGACCTTTCTAGCACTTGCTAAAATTTCTTTTTGGATATCGATGCCAAGCTTATTTGACGCGATGATCTTCTCGCGATTTAGTACATTTAGAAATGTCTGCTGTGAAAAGTAATTCATCTCTTCGATATCTGATTTGTTCTCAAGCGCGGCTGCGTTTTTACTACGTTCACTTCTTGCAGGCGATAAGAAAAATGTCTCGATGCCATGCATGCTCTTTGCCTTTGTGGCATTTGGAGCGGCATTTGCGTGAATGGAAACAAATAGATCAGCCATCTTATCATTTGCAAATTTTGTTCTTGTTCTTAAATTTATAAAGACATCGGTTGACCTGGTAAAAAAGACCTTGTAGCCACGCGCTTTTAGTATGTCGCCAAGCTTTTTGGCTACGCCTAAAACGGCTGTTTTTTCTTGCAGTTTGCCATTTACTGCACCTGGATCAGTGCCACCATGACCCGGATCGATGACGATCGTTTTGTTGCGTGAAAATTTACCAGTCGCAACTGGTGGCAAAGGTGCTGCCACTGGCTCACTTTGTGCAGGCTGAGGCTTTAAATTTGGCTCAGGCTCTTTGTGTGGCACTTCTTCATTTTTGTTTTTAGTTTTATGAAGTGGTGCTTTTACATTTTCGTTTGAGATAAAATTTTGAGCGCTGATTACAAGCAGATCACCTGTTACATTTGCTTTTATAGTCTTTTGGATCTTATCAGAAAAAATAACTCTAACAGTGTTTTTATCATACTGCGAGATGTGAATGTAATCAGATATGAAATTTTTATAAGTTAGCGGATTGCCATTTAATCTACCATCAATATCCATAATATTTTTATATGTATTTTGCTGCTTTAAAAAGGATGTTTTTAGTTTTGCAGTATCGATTTTTGTATTAAACTTAAGTACTAAAGTGTCATTTACCTTGGTTGCACTAAGCAGCGTCAAAGTAGCAGTACTAGGCATGCTAGCGCTCTTTACGCCATTTAATGCATTTAGATCTTTTATATACCCACTTGAATCAAAACCAAGCGATTTTGAGCTAGTTATGAGTCTTGTGAGTGCTTGTTTTTTTATATTTTTGTCATTTTTGATGATCGCGTCGACATAAATATCTTTTATATCGTTGTGAAATTTGATCTTTGCGCTTCTGCTTGAGCTGGCAAAATTTTTATCAAATTTTGCAAATATATCAGAATTTGTCGCAGCAAAAAGAAAATTACAAACAATACAAAAGAGAATTATCGCTCGTTTCATTCACCATGTACCAGCTTGTGCATTAGCTCTTTTACGCTTATTAGCTCTTTTAGTTTATACCCATTTGCTCCCGTGAAAAATAACCCTGTCTCTTTTTTGCCACTAAATGAGTCAAACAGCCTATCAGCGATGCAATATCCAACCTCTTTAGCACCTTTGCCCCTTTGACAAGGGCTCACACAGTTGCTTATACACTGGATCTTTGGTCCCATCCTTTTTTCTACCAAATTTATCAAATTTGTTCTAATCCCACGAGCTGGATAGCCAACTGGACTTTTTATAAGCTCTATGTCCTTTTCTTCGGCTGCTAGTATCACTTCCTTAAAGCCAATATCCGCGTCACACTCATGAGTGCCGATGAAGCGTGTACCCATCTGAACGCCGTCTGCACCTAGCGATATTGCTTTTTCGATATCATTTTTATCCCAAATTCCGCCGGCTGCTATGAGCGGAAAGTCGCCCCACTCTTTTATCTCGGCTTTTACTTGTGGGATTAGATTAAATAGCGAAAACTCAGGATCAAGGCACTGCTCGTAAGTAAAGCCCTGATGTCCACCACTTAGTGGCCCCTCAAGCACGACAGCATCTGGTAAACGGTCATATCTTTGTAGCCAACGTTTGCAGATGATCTTTAGTGCTTTTGCGCTTGAGATAATAGGAACTAGTGCAACCTCTTTAAAATTTTGTGTAAATTCTGGCAAATTCGTAGGTAGTCCAGCACCTGACACAATGATATTTATACCGGCTTCACAAGCATCTTTTACCACTCTTGCGTAGTCATTTGCAGCGTACATTATATTTACGCCAAGTGGCAAATCTCCACAAATTTTTCGTGCATTCTCAATAATTGCTCTAAGACCTCTTGTTGAGTAGAAATTTTCACTTCCAAATGGCTTTGCATTTAGCTCTTTGTTTATAAATTTACGATTTTCATAATATCCTG
Organism: Campylobacter concisus ATCC 51562; assembly: GCF_000466745.1. Classification (NCBI taxonomy): domain Bacteria; kingdom Pseudomonadati; phylum Campylobacterota; class Epsilonproteobacteria; order Campylobacterales; family Campylobacteraceae; genus Campylobacter; species Campylobacter concisus. The sequence continues at coordinate 56,281 of NZ_ANNI01000009.1, forward strand.
TGCCAACTGAGCTGATTATTCCAAGGCCGCCTTCTAAGCTGACATTGCCAGCTAGTTTGTCCCAGCTGATACCAAGCCCCATACCGCCTTGAAATATCGGATACTTTATCTCATATTTTCCTATTTTTAATGGCTTTAACTCCATCTATTCAACCTTTACTTTTGCAAATTTACGCTTACCGACTTGCAAGATATATTCACCTGCCTCTAATTTTAACTGCTCATCACTAATCTTTTCTTGATTAATGCTAACCGCATTTGCCTTTATGTCGCGTCTTGCTTGAGAATTTGACTCACTTAACTCACACTGCGATAAAGCTTCCACGATCCAAACTGGTGCTTTTAGACTAAATTCTTTGATGTCAGTTGGGAGCTGATTTTGAGAGTGTACGCTATTAAACTCAGCCATCGCAGCTTTTGCAGCTTCCTCGCCGTGATATCTCGCTGTTATCTCGTACGCAAGGTCCTCTTTTGCTTTTTTTGGATGATACTTGCCGTTTTTTACATCGTTCATTAAATTTTCTATCTCGCCAAGGCTTTTTGTGCTTAAAAGCTCGTACCAACGCCACATTAGCTCATCGCTTATACTAAGCGTTTTTGCAAACATATCATTTGCGTTTTCAGTTACACCGATATAGTTTCCAAGACTTTTGCTCATCTTATTTACACCATCAAGCCCCTCAAGAAGTGGCATCATGATGACAGCTTGCTCTTTGCCAACATTATATGTCCGCTGTAAGGTTCTACCCATTAGAAGGTTAAATTTTTGATCCGTACCGCCCATCTCGATGTCACACTTCATCGCAACGCTATCATAACCTTGAAGAAGCGGATACATAAATTCACAAATTGAAATTGGACTGCCAGCTTTTATCCTTTTTTCAAAATCATCGCGCTCTAGCATTCTAGCGACTGAAAATGTGCTAGTTAGCTCTATCATTCCAGCAGCTCCAAGCTCATTTGACCATTTTGAGTTAAACATTATCACGGTCTTTTTTGGATCTAAAATTTTAAAAACTTGCTCTTCATAGGTTTTAGCGTTTTTTAAAACCGTCTCTTGATCTAGCTTCTTTCTAGTTACTGATTTACCGGTTGGATCGCCTATTTGAGCAGTGAAGTCGCCTATTAAAAACTGTACGATCGCGCCATGTTTTTGAAGCAAAGCCATCTTGCTTAAAACGACTGTGTGTCCTAAGTGAAGGTCTGGAGCAGTTGGATCAAAACCAGCCTTTACATAGAAATTTTCACCTTTTTCATAATAGTTTTTTATTAAAGTCTCAATTCTTTCAAAATCAATAATCTCGGCAACACCGCGTTTTATCTCTTGTAAAATTTCAGCTATATCTTGCATTATCTTTCTCCTAGTTATGGTATGGATCGCTTTGCGAAACGAAATCTATAATCTTATATCTATCTTTGATCTTCTCCCTTAGCTCGTTTGCATCGATATTTTCGGCTATCTCAACACTTATTTCAAATGTATCGCCGCTAAGGTCATTTGCTTCATTTAGCGAGATTGTAGCCAAATTTACATCTAGTCTAGCAAGATATGTTAAAAATTCAGCCAACGCGCCTTTTCGGTTCTCAAGATTTAATAAAATTTTATATCTATGTGGGGCATTTCTAGTCCATTTGACAAAGATGATCTCATTGCCCTTATCCATAAGTTTCCCGGCACGCTCACAAAGTTTGTGGTGCACTGTCACATTGTGCCCATTTTTAAAGCCAACTATACTATCGCCTCTTTTTGGGTTACAACAATAGTCAAACTCGACATTTGAAATTTTATGATTTGAATAGATTACGATATTTTCAAATTTTTGCTTTTTAACCTGATATTTGTCGCCCAAAGAGATCATAAAAGGACGCTCTTTTTTTATATACTTTTTAAGCATATTTACGACCTCTTGCAAAAATTCGCTTTCAGTTGCAGCACGAAAAACTTTTTTGCCTAAATTTTCATGCTCTATCCAGTCTAAAATTCTATCTTTCGAAACGCCAAAAACCGACTTTAAAATATCAACTGCGATTTTATAATTTATATCTTTTATCTTTTGCTTGCAGTATGTCCTTATCGTAGCCCTTGCTTTACCAGTTCGAACGCTATTTATCCACGAACAGCGAAATTTTGCCTCTTCACCAGTTACGATCCTTACAATATCGCCGTTTTTTAGCTCCGTTAAAAGTGGCATCCTGACACGATTTATATAAGCTTCTTTTGCGTAAAGTCCGATCTCTGTGTGAATCTCATAAGCATAATCAAGTGCAGTAGCCCCGCGCGGAAGTGTAAAAACCTCACCTTTTGGCGAATAGACCGCAATATCTTCTATATAAAGACTATCTTTTGCATATTCATAAAGCTCTTCGACGTTACTTTCAGCTTCATTGTTTTGCATACCAATGTCGTTTAGCCAGTCAAGCTTTGGATTAAGTAAACTGCCCTCACCATTTTTGTACTTCCAATGAGCTGCGACACCGTATTCAGCGGTTTTGTGCATATCGTAAGTACGAACTTGTGCCTCAAAAATACTCTTATTATCAAAAATAGTTGTATGTATCGTTTGATAACCATTTTGCTTTGGAAGTGCAATATAATCCTTAAATCTCGAAATAAGAGGATTAAAATTTATATGCAAATTTCCAAGCGCAAGGTAGCAATCAAGCGGCTTTTGCACAAGAATTCTAATAGCTAGCAAATCAAGCACCTCATCAATCGAAATACCTTTTCTTTGCATTTTTAAATAAATAGAATAGTAATGCTTTATACGTTTTTGAATCTCAAAAGTACCCTCAATAAAGCCATTTTCAAGTAAAATTTGATTTACTTTTTCGTAAAAAGCATTTAGTTTAAGGCTAAGCTGCTGTTTATTTTTATTTAAAAAGCTATCGATCTTGGCGTATTCTTCTGGCATCGCATATTTAAAGCTTAGATCTTCAAGTATATTTTTAATCGATGAAATTCCAAGCCTATGAGCGATCGGAGCATAGACCATAAGCGTCTCTTCAGCAATTCGTTTTTGTTTTTCTACCTTTAACGCATCAAGGGTTAGCATATTATGAAGTCTGTCACAAAGCTTAACCACAAGAACTCTAACATCTTCAATGGAGATTAAAAGCATTTTTCTAAAAGTTAGCGCCGAACTTGCTAGTTTTTCGTTACTACTTGAGCTTGCAAGCTTGTTTTCTCTTATAGCAACTATCTTTGTAAGCCCCTCAACCAGCTTTGCCACTTCATCGCCAAATTCAGCCTGGACTTCACTAAGCGTAACTTCAGTATCTTCAACTACATCGTGAAGTAGTGCAGCTATGACCATACTCTCATCTCCACCCATATTTGCTACTATTGATGCTACCAATATAGGATGGATTGCGTATGGCTCGCCACTTTTGCGATATTGACCGGCATGAGATGTGACACAGCTATCTATAGCTTTGTCTAATTTCTCGCTTCGTTCGCAAAGAGAAAAGAGCAGCGTTATAGCTTCTGAAACATTTTTACAAGGTAAAATTTGTTCTATTAGCTGCTCTAAAAAAAGACTATTTTCCTTCAACTATTGCCTCTAAGCCTATTTTACCCTCAGCTACTTCAAGTAGCGCAATGTCAGCAAATTTCATCTTTGAAGTATCGGCTTCTACAAGCACTACTGCTCCATTTGCTAGTGCTTCTGCACGCTTTGCTACGATAAGTGAAAGTTTATATCTATCATCACCAACTTGCTTTAACGCTCTTGCTGTTATTTGTTCTGTTCTCATATTTATCCTTTTTAAAATTTATTTTACTACTGAATATAGGGCTGCTTCTTCTTTATTTATTATTTTTAATAAATTTCCAGCCTTAAACATATTACAAACCAAAATAGGCAGTGAGTTATCTTTTGCTAAAGCTATAGCAGTATCGTCCATAACCTTGATATCATCGCTCATTGCCTTTTCGTAGTTTAGTGATTTTAAAAGTTTTGCATCTTTGAATTTTTTAGGGTCTTTATCATAAACGCCATCAACCTTTGTAGCTTTTATGATCATATCTGAGCCAATTTCAATAGCTCTTAATGTGGCTGCTGTATCAGTTGTAAAGAATGGATTGCCAGTACCTGCAGCAAAGATGACAACTCTACCTTTTTCCAAATGGCGCTGTGCACGTCCAACGATGAAAGTCTCACAGATCGCTTCCATTTTGATCGCGCTTTGCACTCTTACTTCAAGCCCGCTTCGCTCTAAAGCTTCACGCATCGCGATTGAGTTGATAACAGTTGCTAGCATGCCCATGTGATCACCGCTCGTTCGTTTAATAATGCCATCTTTTGCAGCACTCACACCACGTATAATATTACCACCACCTATTACGATGCCAACCTCGATACCATTTTCGACAAGCTCTTTTATCTCATTTGCTATAAATTTAAGCACCGCCGTATCTATGCCAAAACCATTCTCCCCCGCTAAAGCTTCGCCTGAAAATTTAACCAATACGCGTTTTCTTTTACTCATTGTCTTGCTCCTTAAAATTCACGCATTCTAGCCAAAAAGGCTTTAAATTTAGTTAATAGCACTTGCAAAGTGGCTATTTTGAGATCATCTCAAGTGGATCGATGTGGTAGTTTCTTTGCGTTACTTCAAAGGTTAGATCGTTTCTAACTCGGCCTATAACGTAGCCTTTTTGCACAACTGAGCCTACTTTAACCGTCGGTGCGATCTGACTTAGGTGAGCGTAGATCGTGTGGATGCCATTTTCGTTTTCTATAATGACTACATTTTCAAGCATTGGAGTTGCTTTTGCAAAGACCACTTTGCCATTTAGCACGCTTTTGACCTTGGCATCTGGCGTGGTTGAGCGAAGCGTGACTGACTCATTAAAAATTTTGATGTTATATATTGGATCTACATAGTTACCAAATTTTTGCTTTACAGTGTAGCTATCAAGAGGAGCGATTGTCTTTGCACCTGAATATTTTTTGACTGAGCTTGTTTGATAGCCTCCACCCATTGGCTGGCTTTTTTCGCCTTTTTTACCACCTTTGCTTGCAGCTGCTTTTTCTTGTTTTTCTCTAGCTGCACGTGCGGCTTCATCTTCTTGTTTTTGCATGATAGCAAGCTGCTCTAGCGTCTTTCTTAGCTCATCTTGCTGGGCTTGAAGCTTGGCTAGCTTTTTGCTATAAATTTCTTTATCTCGTTTTAGTCCGTTTATAGTATTTTTTTGTGTATTTTCTAAAATTTGCAAGTCACTTTGCTTGCGTCTATAGTTTTTGATGCTTGAGTTTATCTCGCTTATTTTGTTTGATTTATTTTTTATCTTTTCGATCGTATCTTCATAGTTTTGGCTAAGTCTTTTAAAATCCTCTTTTGTAATAGCATTTAGCTTGGTTAAAATTTGAGATGAGATAATGCTCTCCTCGCTTTGCTTGCCCTCAGTTGCAGACATCAAAAGATCAAACGACAAATCTTCTGCGATGATCCTTATCATATTTTGCTCTAGCTCTTTTTGTGTGCGTTCTAGCTCTTTGTTTTGTTTCGTTAGATCATCAAGTTCAAGAAGTGCTTTTGAAGCATTTGTCTCAAGGACTGAAATTTGACCCTTTAAATTTGTGATATCGCCACTTATACCACGAAGTTTTTTCTCGCCATTTACGATATCACCAGCCAAATCATCTAGCTTTTTACTAAGCTGCTCACTCATCGCCTGACTCGATCTTAGCGAGTTTTTGGAGTCTTTGATCTTCTCTTTGGTATTTGACGCAAAAGCTAAGCTAAAAGCTAGCAAAAATATAAAAATTCCTTTTCTCATATCGTGCTTTTTCTAGCCTTACTCATCACCAAACTAACAGCAAAAATGCTTAAAAACATAGCCACGCCAAATAAAATAAAAATATCCCTTGAAGGATCAAGGCTAGGCAAAACCACATCGATGCTTGCGGCATTTTCTCTAAAAATTTCAATGCTGGGCAAGAAAAAGAAAAATGCACCGACTGCAATGGTAGCAACTAGGCTATCAACCATGGCTGATTTATAGAGCATGGCTGATTTTAGCCAAAAAGGTGCTCCAAAAAGTGTCATAATCTCAATGCGCTCTCTATGCTCAAATAGCCAAATTTTAGCCTGCTTTAGCATAAGCATAAGCCCAACCACACAAAGTATCGCCATAAAAGCATACGATATGCTTTTTGCTAAATTTAGCATTTTAAAGACCTTATCGTGAGTCTTTGAAAATGTCTCAACCTTTGTGATTCCATCAAATTTTAAAAGTTTTTGCTTTAGCTCATCCATGTACTGCGGTGTCGGAAATTCACTAAGTTTTAGTGAGTAAAATTTAGGTAGCGCATTTTGCAGTATGGATAAATTTTTAGCAGAGATGTCATTTGAGAGGCGGTCGATGATCTTTTGCGGGCTTAGTGGCTCAAGGCTAGATAGATTGCTAACCACAGGCTTTAAAATAGTATCACTAAGCTCTTTACTTGAAACTATGACGATGTTGTAGTCATTTCCCATGAGCCTTTCATAATCTCTCACAACCTTATCGGCAGTGAGACTAAACTGCACTGAAAACAAAAGCGCGATTAGCGGCAGGATAAATCCAAGATGATTTTTAAGCGATCTCATGCACGCCTCCATTTTCTATAACAAAGTGACGGTATGGGATACGAAGCGTTGAGGGAATGTGATGAGTCACCACAACGACGCTTGTGCCTAAAAATTCCCTAGCTGATTTTAAAAGCGACCAGATGACATCACTTGAGTATTCGTCTAAATTTCCAGTTGGCTCGTCGCATAAGAGCAAATTTGGATTGTGTGCTAGAGCCCTTGCCATGGCAACTCTTTGCTGCTCACCGCCACTTAGCTCACGAGGGTATTTATCAGCTTTATGAAGCATATTTACATGTTTTAAAAGTTTAGCCACTTGCTTTTTACTCACATTTTGATTGATACCTTTGATGATGAGGGGCAACATGACGTTTCTTTCCACATTCCATTCATTTATCAAGCGATAATTTTGAAATATAATGCCAACTCGCTGCCTAAGCTCACAAAGTCTTTTGTCATCGATATCATCCATTTGCGTCATGCAGACATTTAGCTCTCCAGCAAGAGGTGAAATTTCTCCATAAAATGATTTTAAAAGTGTGCTTTTTCCACTTCCGCTCTTGCCTGTGATAAAGACAAAATCATTTGCATAAATATCTAAATTGACGCTATTAATTACGATTTCATCGCGTTCATAAGCTAGGCTCAAATTCCTTGCACTAATTATCTCTTGCATCAGCCAAATACTCCTTCAAAAGCTCGTGTGCTGCTAAATTCTCACGAATTAAGATCGGTTTTTTTATAAAATATTCGCTTTTTTCATCGCTTATTTTGATAAAACATTGCTCAGGTTTATTAAATGCTCCAAAAGCAACTTTTAGCAAAATTTCACCCTCATTTATGGTGTAAATTTCTTCAAAATGTAAAAAATAATCCTCTTTTTTAATGATGAAATTTTTAAAATTTTTAATGATATTTTTTACGTTTGTCTTTTCTTTAAAGCTAAAATCTCCAGCTAAAACACTCTCGCTACTTTTGACCTCACAAGTATAAATGACATCATAAATATCCTTATCTTGGCGTCTCCAGCGGTCTTCGTACTTGCTAGTTACCTCTAAATTTCTATTTTTGAAAGCTTCTATTTTTGAGTTTGTAGGCTCTAAAAATTTACTCAAGCTAAAATCGCAATACTCCTTGCTATCAGTCCTTAGCTCAAATTTGCCGCCTACTTTTAATATCCTCTCGCACTCAAGCGCAAACGCCGATGAGACCACGCGTCTATGCTCTGCTTTATCCCACGGCACTGGAAAGTGTAAAAAGACTCTATCAACTAAATTTGAGCCAATAAGCGAGAGTAAAAGTCTGGCGTCAGTATTGATTAGACGTACGTTTTCTAGGGCATTTGTCTTGGCTAGCTTTGCTACTTGCTCGATGCTCGGTTTATAGACTTCTATTCCGATAACTAGGGTATTTGGATTATTTTTAGCTTGATAAAGCAAGTGTCTGCCAGAACCAAAGCCGATCTCTATGAAAATCTCTTTAAATTTATCTTTTAGCTCGTAAAACGCTGGCACAAATTCTTCAAGGCTTAAAATTTCACTCACTTTTTTAGTCAAATTTGTCTTTTTTACAGCAAATGCTTGGCTGATTACGTCATTGCAATTTTGCTCCTTAAAAAGCTCCAGTGCCTCTTGCAAAAGACCAACTTTAGCTGGTTTTGTAAGCTTTTCTCCCTTTACGACGACGCCATTTTTACCATGCTTTACGACTAGAAAAAAGCTATCTTCTTCATTTTTTGTGTAGATGAGCCTCTCGTTTCGACCATTTGCCTGCCAAAGAAATTTGACTTTGTCATTACCAAATGGAAACGAGAGCTCTTTTAAGGACGAAGCTATGAAATTTGGCATTATTTTATGCTAACTTCTGCTTTTGATGACTTATCAGAGGCGATGCCGTACTCATCGATAGCTACGACGCTGTAAGAATAGCTAGCCCCTTTTTGCACGCTATCATCTCTAAGTCCAGTACCATCTATGCCACTAAAAATTTTCTCGCTTGCACCGCTTCTATAAACAGTGTACGAACTAGCTCTATCAACTGCACTCCAATTTACATTTACTCCGCTACCATCGTAGCTAGCGCCAATATTTGGAGTCTTTGGTGCACCAAGCGTTATCCCCACGATTGGCTCTTCTTGTTTTAAGCTCTCAAGGCCGTCTTTATCGACTGCCGTGACTCTGTAATACCTCGTCGCTGCATTTGTGTTTATGAGATCCTCATAGGTGTTGCTAGTCGTTTTTGCCAGATATGTGTAAGGCAAAATTTTACTCACTGTTCTATAAACCTTAAAATAAGCAAAATCCTCAGCCGGCACGTAATCCCAAGTTAAAATTATCTTTTTTGGTGCATTTTTTGTTGCCTGAAGATTCGTTACTGATTTAGGGTAACTCCTTTGTCGTTGCACTTATGTTTTGGCTTGGTTTTGAGACAACGCCTGAAGAAGTTTTAACTAAAATTCTATACTCATAAGACTTGCCAGGTTTTACCTCTGTGTCGATATATTCGGCATTTAGTCTGCCATTTACCTCTGCGATTTGGCTAAATTTATTAGCTCCTGCATCGCTTCTTTGAATGATATAGCTTGCCACTGTGCTATCAGGATGTGGTCTCCAGATCACTTTCACACGTCCTGGAAGCCCTGTGATAGCTTGCGAAAACGGTACTGAGCCAAGCAGTGGCTTTGTAGTTGCTGTTGCGATCGTGCCCGGTTGAGAGATGGCGTTACTTGAGTAGGTTCTCATTTGGTACGAGTAAGTTGTCTCTGGAGCTAGGTTGCGATCCACGTAGTGCGTTGCAAAACGGTCTTTTATGTTTGCAACTAGTTGCATTTTTGAGTTCGCATCATTTGGATTTGAGCGGTAGAGATAGTATCCAACAACGCTCTCATCGGTCACTGGATTCCACTCGAAGCCAACTTCTGTCATATCTGAAATAGTTTTTAAACTTGTAATCGTAGGTAGTGACATGCTTTGCTGAGTCGGTACGCTAGAGCCGCATCCCGCTAAAAAAGCTGCTAAAAATGGTGTCAATATGCGTAGGGCAAATTTTTTCATCAAAAATCTCCTTGGGAATTTTTTTGTAAATTATCTGGTTAAAGTCATCATACGTTTTTGCGGTAAATTCTACCCTTTTGCCAGTTCTTGGATGGATAAAATAGAGCATATAAGCGTGAAGCATAACCCTGCTTATTTTATCGCCTTGGCTCTTAAATCCGTATAAATCATCGCCTAAAATATGGCGGTTTATGCTAGATAGGTGCACTCTTATCTGATGAGTCCTACCTGTGAAAAGTTTTGCTACTATTAAATTTATGCCATTTTCGCTTAGCAAATTTACAAAAGCGCTTTTTGCAAATTTAGCATCTGCGACAATCGCCTTTTTTAGGCGGTTATTTGGATTTCTACCGATTGGCTTATCGATGATGACATCCTCTTTTAATGGCAGGTCGGTTAGCGCTAGATAAATTCGTCCCATACTCTTATCACTTAGCTGCTCACTAAGTTTTGCGTGAGCAAAGTTATTTTTAGCAACGACTATAGCACCGCTAGTACCTTTATCTAGTCGGTGGACGATGCCAGCTCTTACGTCGCCATTTAAATTTGAGAGCATAAAGCCCTTTTTATTTAGCCATTCAACAAGTGTCGCCTCTTTTACACTTGGAGCTTGATGAACGACGATTTGTGGGGGCTTGTTTAGCACTATGAGATCGTCATCTTCGTAGATGATTGGGATATCAAAATTTACTTCATACTCGTTTTGTATCTCTTTTTTTGGGGCAAAATTTACGCAAATTTCATCGTTTTCACTTAACAAAAAGCTTGGTTTTGAGATTGGTTTTAAATTTACGCTTACAAGGGAGTCTTTTATCAAATTTAAAGCTTGATTACGTGAAATTTGAAGCTCATGTGCTACTGCTATGTCGAGTCTTGAGCTGTTTAAAACGTTAAATTTAACCAAAATCAAAGCCTTGTTTGTGATATAATCTAGCCCAAAAATTAAGGTTTGCTTCTTGATAAAACTAGATCGGCGTATTTTAACACATTTTGATTTTATTCAGCCGTTTTTAATAATCCCAATTATCATAATTTCATACATCCTAGTTTCCGAAGCAAACGACATTTTAGCAAACAAACAGCTTGTGTATTTTGGTATAGGTTTTGCATCGTTTTGTGTAGCATTTTTACTGCCCATTAGACGTATCGACTGGATCATTCCGATGTTTTACTGGGTCTGTATCGTGCTACTTTTAAGTGTCGATCTCTTTGGCGTTAGCAAACTAGGAGCTAGGCGCTGGCTAGAAATTCCTTTCGTTCACTTCACACTTCAGCCCTCGGAGCTCATGAAGCCAGCATTTTTGCTGATGCTAGCCTATCTCATTAAACAGCGTCCTCCAGAAGCTAATGGATACAGAGTAAAAGATTTTTTAAGACTTAGTTTTTATATACTTTTACCATTTGTGCTCATCATGAAAGAGCCTGATCTTGGCACTGCACTCATACTTCTGATAGTTGGCTACACTATTCTTTTTGTCATCGGCGTAAATAAGAAAATTTGGATCACTATCATCCTTGCGATAGGCTTTTTGGCACCGGTTTTGTATGAAAATTTACATGACTATCAAAAAAAGAGGATTCACGATTTCATAGCTGAAGAGCCAAGCTATCACGTCAAACAAAGTATCATCGCCATAGGCAGCGGCGGACTAAAAGGCAAGCCAAAAGATGAGGCGACGCAGACGCACTTTAAATTTTTACCAATCGCCACTAGCGACTTTATCTTTGCCTACAATATCGAGCGTTTTGGCTTTTATGGTGGATTGTTTCTGCTTGGGCTTTATGGGGCGCTTATAACACATCTTTTAAGTTTAAATTACGGCCTAAAAAATGACTATTTTACACAAGTTACCACCACGGGGATTGCTGCACTTATTTTCGTTTATGTGGGTGTAAATGTCTCGATGACGATCGGTTTTGCACCAGTTGTGGGCGTGCCACTGCCATTTTTTAGTTACGGTGGAAGCAGCTTTGTTACATTTATGGTACTTTTTGGAATTTTGCAAAATTTGCTAACTTTTAGATTTGATAGAACTTATAGCTTTATAAAAATTCACTTCTAAAATTTTCTCTGCAAGTATCAAGCTTATAGTTTTTACTCTATATTTCTTTGTGTTTTTTGATGCAAGATTTTATAGCATTTATAAGATACTTTATATCCTCTTTTGTATGTGTGTAGTGAATGCTAACACGTACCCAACCAGGCTTTGCGTCAAAAATGGTATTATCTTTTAGATTAAGCAAATCATGTCCATACGGCCCAGCGCAATCACAGCCTGCACGTGTTTGGATGCCAAATTCGCTACTTAAACTAGCAGCAAAATCATAAGGCAAAATGCCTTTTACATTAAATGCAAAAATAGGCAATCTGTCTAAATTTTCAGGACAATAATTTATCACCTCATCTATCTTTTCTAGTTCTTTACAAAACATCTCGCCTAGCTCACATTCAGCCTCTTTTATCTTATTAAGCCCGATCTCATTTCTTAGCTTGTAGGCTAAATTTGCACGTATTAGCTGTATTATCGGTGGCGTGCCACCCTCTTCTAAATTTTCAACTTCATTAGTAAAAACATGTGATGTCCTGCTTACGTACTTGACTGTGCCTCCTGCTGCAAATGTAGGCAAATTTTTACAAAGCTCTTTTTTGATAGCCAAAAGCCCACAACTCCCAACTCCACCAAGCAGCTTGTGAGGCGATAGAAATAACGCGTCAAAATATCTGCAATCAACATTTTCATAAGCGCTAAGAGTGGCCACGTCAAGTGCTAAAATGCCATTATATTTTTTAATCAGCGAGTAAATTTTTTTATAATCAGTTTTAATGCCAGTGACGTTTGAGGCGGCACTAAAGCTAGCTATTATCTTTCTTTTTGCATTTTGCTTTAATGTATTCTCAAGCATCGCATAATCTATCTCATTGTTTTCATCAAGCTCTATACGTTTTATATCACAAAGCCCTTCTCTTAAGCTAACTTCAACAGAGTGATGCTCATAAGGGCCAATGATCGCTAATGGCAAGTTTAAATTTCTTAAATTTGCTTCGCCGACCAAAGCTCTTGTAGCTGGTGAGATATAAATTCCCACTATCTCCTGAAATTTCTTTATCGCAGCCGTTGCTCCTTGACCAGTCGCAATAAGATAAAAACTATCATCAAGGCCTAATAAGCTTTTTAGCTCAGCTCTTGCATTTTCATAGCATTTTTGCGTTAATACCGCGCTTGAACTACTATCTGAGTGAGTGTTTGCGTAGGTTTTTAAAAATTTTAAAATTTCATCTTCAATGGGCTTATAAGCAAGACCTGAAGCCGTGTAGTCAAAATAGTAAAGGCCCTCTTTTAAAATGATATTTTTTCTTACTTCATCGATATTTAGCAATGTTTTCCTTTTATTTAAAGCAGGGATTATAATTAAATTTTCATAAAAAATCTTGCAAAACAAGTATCTTTTAAAGCAATAAATTTCTTTGTAAATTTTCTATATTTTTCTTTATCATGCCATCTTTATAGATAGCGGATATTAAGGCGATCATGTCTGGCTTTACTCTAGCGACACTTGCAATGTTACTAGAGTTTATGCCTCCTATAACACACACTTTCATTCCCATTTCTTTTGCTTGTGATATAGTTTGAGCCTTGCAAAGTGGCGCATTTGGTTTTGTTGGGCTTTTAAACATTGCTCCAAAAGCCACATATCTAGCACCATTTTGTTTTGCCCTAAGGGCAAGCTCCAAGCTATCATAGCAGCTAACTCCCACGTAAGCATCATCTCCTAAAATTTCAAACGCTTCTTTTATACTCGCATCATCTTTTCCCAAATGCACGGACTTTGCCCCTATATGAGCAGCAAATAAAATATCATCATTTACGATAAATCTTGCTCCAAATTTTTCGCATAGGTTGAAAATTTCACCGGCTAGCCTCTCATCTTTGGGTATTTTTTTAGAGCGAAATTGAAAAAATTTCACCCCACACTCTAAAATTTCTTTAGTGTATTGCAAGGCTAAATTTTCAGGCATCAACACATCGTCGCTAATCGCGTAAATTTCAATCACTTATGCCAACTTTATGATTTAGTAGACGTTTGCCAAATTTTGTCGTAATTGCATTTTTAATAGCATTTAAAATATATTTTTTGGCTAGTTTTATAGCCTCTTCTTTTGTGTGTCCATTTGCTAGCAAGCAGGCCAGCGCACTTGCAAAACTACATCCAGCCCCGTGCATGATCTCTGGTTTTATTAGTGGCTCTTTAAATTTAAGCACGTCACCATTTTTTTTAAAAAGAGTATCTTCACAAATTTCTGCAACCATGCTTCGCTTTAAGATCATATCGCAAGGTAAATTTTTGCTATCAAGTTCCAAAACTTTGGCTTCATCGATATTTGGCGTAATAATGTCTGCGAATTTAAAAAGCTCTTTTAAGCTTGCTATCGCATCATCCTCAAGAAGCTTTGAGCCTGATTTTGCTACGCAAACTGGGTCTATTACTATTTTAATGCCTTGCTTATGAAATTTTTCAAGCCAAGAACCAACGCAAGATATAAGCTCTTTATTAAAAAGCATACCAACCTTTATGGCATCTATGTTTAGCTCCTCGTCTACCATTTTGATCTGTTCATTTAGATTTGTAACATTTGTAGCAAAGATATTGCTAACGCCATTTGTATTTTGTGCCGTAAGAGCCGTAATAGCTGTCGCTGCGTAGCAAGAAAATGCCTCACATGTCTTAATATCAGCCTGCACGCCAGCGCCACCAACACTATCACTTCCTGCAATGATTAATATATTTTTCATCTATCTCCCATACAACCTGAAATTTTATCAACACTAAAAGGATCATCGACTTTCCAAATACTTGAATACTTCTTAATGCTATTTTTTAATGCATCTACTAAATAATCCACGTCCTTTAGCGTATGCGTATAGTGGAGGCCAGCCCTTACCCAGCCTGGCTTATGAGTAAAAAGTGCATCTTCTTTTAAATGAAGCAGATCATGTCCATATGGCCCAGCGCAAGAACATCCTGCACGCGTTTGAATGCCATATTCTTTGCTTAAAACTTTGGCTAATTCATAAGGCGAAACACCAGTCACATTAAAAGAAAATATCGGCAAACGCTTTATGTTATTTGGATGATAGCAGGTAAGCTCAGGAATTTCTGCTAGTCTTTTTTCCAAATACTCTCCAAGCTCGCTCTCGTTTTCATATATTGCCTCAAATCCTATCTCATTTCTTAGCCTATAAGCCAAATTTGCCCTTATAAGCCCTAAAATAGGCGGAGTGCCGGCCTCCTCTAGCTGCTCACTATCTTTTACAAATATAGCGTAGTTTTTGCTGACATAACTTACTGTTCCACCACCAGCAAATGTCGGCTCATCTGAGTTTGCAAGTATCTTTTTTATAGCAAGAAGCCCACAACTTCCAACTCCACCGAGCAATTTATGAGGAGATAAAAAAAGAACATCAAAATAGTCACAATCAATATTTCCATA
Organism: Campylobacter concisus ATCC 51562; assembly: GCF_000466745.1. Lineage (NCBI taxonomy): Bacteria > Pseudomonadati > Campylobacterota > Epsilonproteobacteria > Campylobacterales > Campylobacteraceae > Campylobacter > Campylobacter concisus. Next base: position 71,401 of record NZ_ANNI01000009.1, read on the forward strand.
AGCGCTAAAACTTGCAGCATCAAATGCCACAATGCCACCATAAGATTTTATAAGAGTATAAATTTTGCGGTAGTCGCTCAAAACCCCAGTCACATTTGAAGCCACACTAAAAGTTGCGATGATCTCACGACCGACATTTATCCTTAAAATTTGCTCCAAATGATTAAAGTCGATCCCTCCATTTTTATCAAGCCTGATACGCTCAACCTCACAAAGTGCTTGCCTAAAGCTTATCTCATTTGAATGATGCTCATAAGGTCCAAGTACTACGAGCGGAGAATTTTCATCTGGCTTTAGGGCATATCTTTTTTTGAGCGCTGGCGATGCATAGATTCCTAAAATTTCTTGAAATTTCTTTATCGCACCGGTAGATCCATTGCCACAAGCAAAAAGATAAAAACTATCATCAAGTCCTAGCAAGCTTTTTAATTCACGTCTTGAATCTTCATAAGTTTGAGCGGTTTTATAGGCGTTTGATGAGCTGATAGAGTGCGTATTTGCGTATGTTTGGAGTATTTTTACCATCTCATCTTCGATAGGTTTATAAGCTAGTCCTGAAGCTGTAAAGTCAAAATAATAAATGCCATTTTTTAAAATTATATTTTCTCTAATATGCTCTAAATTTACCAATTCACAACCCTTGTTTTTTGCGTAGCATTATAGAATACTTTAGCTAAAATATACTACAATGCCCAAATAAAGGAGCCGATATAAAAGCTTTAAAATCAACATTTGAGCGAATGAAACACCTTGATATAAATGAACTTATTAAATTTCATCTCGTCTTTGATGAGTTTGATTTAAAGCACTCATATTATGATGTTTTTGAAGCAATCGAGGCTGAAATTTTAAACAATTTCTTAGCCTTAATGCCAAAATTTTACTTCGAGTCCGATACAAACGATGCTATAAAATCTGCCCTCATAAAACTCGCACGAAGCGATAGAAAAAAATTTAGCGTAAATAAAATTTTACCTCAAAGCCTAGCTAGCAAAGTCTACGCAAAGCTTTTTGAAAAGAATTTTTTACTGCTTGAAAAAAGTAGAGAAGTACTTCCAAAAAGATCAAAAAACCAAATGCTAAAAAAAGAAGAAAGGGGCTATAAAGTTGAGGATAAAATACATTTTAATAGCCATTTTTCAAGGTTTTGGTTTAGATTTATAGAGCCAAATTTAAGCTTGCTAAAAGCTGGTAAAAATGATGAAATTTTAGCCATTATAAAAAAGGAATTTGACGAATATGCAAGCCTTGGATTTGAAATTTTATGCGGTGAACTCATGGCAAAAAAATTTCTGATTAATGGCATATTTTTAAGTAGCTTTTGGAGCAGGAATATAGAGCTTGATATGCTATTAAATATAGGCGGCAAGATCATAGTCGGCGAGGCAAAATACAAAGAGAGAAAGGTTTGTAAAAACGTGCTAAATTTACTATTAAAAAAATGCGAAAAACTAAATATTAAGCCAGATATTATTGCTCTTTTTTCAAAGAGTGGATTTAGTAGCGAGCTAAGAAATTTAAAGGATGAAAGGCTAAAGCTTTATGAAATTAGCGATTTTGAGGAACTTTTAAAATGAACGAACACGATATCCAAGCTGGCTTAAAAAGCCTGATAGAGCAGACTTATCTGATAGAAAATGAATATAAAAATTTAACATCATCTTATGCAAACTTGCAAAATTTCATTAAAGATATTGTAGAAATTTTGCCAAATGCTATCTGGGTATTAGATGAAAATGATGAGATTTTTTTACAAAACTCGGAAGCAGTAAGACTTGGTAAAATTTTTAAAGAGATACCAAAAAAAGAGGGCGAGATAAATGTAGATGGGCAAATTTATCTTTTTAAAACAAGCTCTAAAGACAATAAACTAATAATCTCTGCAACAAACATAACAGTAGAAAAACGCACCGAGCGTCTTGCCTCTATGGGTCAAGTAGCAGCTCACCTAGCCCACGAGATCAGAAATCCAGTAGGCTCTATCTCGCTTTTAGCTTCAACTCTACTTAAAAGAGCTGATGAACGCACAAAGCCTATCGTAAATCAAATACAAAAAGCTACATGGCGAGTCGAACGCATAATCAAAGCCACTCTACTTTTTACAAAGGGACTTAACATAAATGCACAAATTTTTGACTTTTCGCAGCTTAAAAAAGAGTGCGAAGAGGCTATAAATTTTTACGACTATTCAAAGGATATTAAATTTAGCCTAGAATTTCCAGATGGCAAATATATGGGCGACCTTGATCTACTAGCCATCGTCTTTCAAAATATTTTATTTAACGCTATTGATGCCATCGAAGAGAGCGATGATGATGAAGGAGAGATTATTTTAAGCTATGAAAAAACACCAAGTGAGCATAAATTTATCGTTTATGATAGTGGCGAGCCTATCAAAGATAAAGCCATAGTCTTTGAGCCATTTAAAAGTAGCAAGCTAAAAGGAAACGGCCTTGGACTACATCTTTGCTTACAGATCATAGAGGCTCACAAAGGCAGTATCGAGATCACACTAAATCCAAAAACATTTTGCATAAATTTACCAATAAAGGAGTAAGAATGAACATACAAAACGAACTTGAGGCTTTTAAAAAATCTCTTCAAACGCTTGATTTGAGAGAAATTTCAAACAATGGAGCAAAAAACGTTGCATTTATCTGTATTGATATGATAGAAGCATTTGCTGGCAGTGGCGCGCTCGCTAGTCAAAGAGTAGCCGCCTTATCAAAAGGGATCGCGACACTTTTTGATAGAGCGTGGAGAGATTTTGGCTTTAGAAATTTTATCCTTATAGAAGATAGGCACACCAGTGATTCAAAAGAATTTGAAAACTTTTTGCCACATGCTATACTTGATACAAATGAGATAAAAACCGTAAAAGAGATAGAAAATCTAAGCTTTTTTAAAGAGTTCAAGACATTTTATAAAAACTCTTTAAGCATTGCGTTTAATAAAGAATTTGAGAAATTTTTAGAGCAAAACCCACAAATTGACACTTTTGTTATTACCGGAGATTGCACTGATATGTGCGTTTATCAGTGTGTTAGTTATCTTAAACTACGAGCCAATGAATACAATAAAAAAGCAAGAGTTATCGTGCCGTTTGATCTTACACAAACATATGACATACCAGGACACAATGGCGATTTTTACCACGAGATGTTTTCTCTTCATATGAAGCTAGCACTTGGCGCTGATGTGGTAAAGAGTATTAAATTTTAAAGCTTACTTGAAATATTTATGAGCCTATTTAGCTCGTCAAATTTAAAGCTAAGCTCGTATTTATTCGCTACGATTTCATTAGGACTTTCGCTAAATTTCATATCACAGCTTAGCAAAAGTCCTTTTATAAAGATTTTGTGATCTAGCTCGTAACTGCTTATACACTCATTTACTACGCTCAAAATCTCATTTGCTAGCACTGGCTCTTCAAAGACCACATCCGCTCTAAAAGCCACATACGCCGCTCCTCCCTCGTACTCTATCCTATAATAATTTTGCTCATCAAAAGCGGTGCAAAGAACCATACTAATCGTATAACCATTAAAATTTTCATCCAGCTCAAATCGTGGCGTGCTAAATGCGCTAAGTCCAAATTTCTCGCCAAACGCACGTGCTTTATTTGCAAGCTCAAGTAGCCGCTCATCAAAGCCATTTATATTTTCATAACCCCAAAGCCACGTATTTGACGAGAAGCTTTCAGAGCCAATAAACTGCATGTCAAACTCACGCCCATCAAAGTAAATTTTACCACTATCAAAATCAACCTGCCAATTGCTACCTTCAACAAGTAGCTTAAATGCACGTTTTTGAAGTAATGTCGCTTTGCCAACACATGCGCTAAAAAGCTCGCTCCAGTTACTTTTATCTACGCCAAGCTTATCTAAAAACATCGCTTCACCGAGGTCTTAGCAAGCTATTGCTTGAAGTGCTTTTTCTTTAAAGCTGTCATTTACAACAAATTTTGTCTTATAGACAAAAATTTGAGCCGTATTTTCATTTTTTATCTTAATAACAAGACGCTTATCATTGTTTGTACCACTTTTTATATGTTCGTTATAGCCAAGATTATAAAGGTTAGTGATCTTATCTTTGCTAAGCTCACTAAGGCATAAAAGTACCTCTAGCTCGGCATATTCTCTTGCTTTTTGAGGCGCGCTCGCCTCTTCATTTTTACTAAATTTATAGTTTTGTTTTAGCTTTCTTGTCTTAAAATCAAGATTTTGTGCATCTTCTAGGCTATAAACCTCGTTTAAATTTGTCCTTACAAATTGATCATCTTTTGTGATATTTATCCTAAAAGCATAAGGCAGGTCGCGTTTTGCTTCATCTTTTACTATATCTTCGATGTTGCCAAGCTCTCTTTCAAAGACTGCGATCTCGATATTTCCATGAAAATCAAGCACATTTATAGTGCCCATTTTCTTGCCACTTTTGGTTATCCTTGTGCTAAAGTCTTCGATCTTGCCAACGACTAAAATTTCTGCACTTTGCGGCAAGCTCTCAAATTCTGAACTTAGAGTGTATTTTATCTTGTTGATCTCGTCTTTATAATCATCAAGCGGGTGGCCTGAGAGGTAGATACCAACGCTCTCTTGCTCAAATTTTAAAATTTGTTTGATGTCAAATTCGTCATTTATAGTGACAAAATTTATCTTCACATCGTTCATGCTCTCATCTTCGCCAAACAAGCTCTCAACTGCATTTTTACGGATCTGAGCAGCACTTTTGCAAGCTTCTATGATATTTTCTACATTTTGCATAAGCATCTTGCGACTAAAGCCAAACTCATCAAAACATCCAGCTTTTATAAGGCTTTCAAAAACCTTTTTATTTACTTTAAATGGATCGATCCTTGAGACAAAGTCGTCCATACTTTTAAATTCGCCATTTGCTTCACGCTCAGTGATAATGTTTTCAATAGCCGCTCCACCAACACCTTTAATCGCACCAAGCCCAAAGATAATGCCGTCATGATCGCCATTTTTAACGACGCTAAATTCTTTAGTTGATTTGTTGATAGATGGCGGTAAAGTATCTATATTTATGCGTTTTATCTCATCGATATAGCGAACGATCTTATCGACGTTGCTCTCTTCACTTGTAAGAAGTGCTGCCATAAATTCAGCCGGATAATAGGCCTTAAGATAAGCCGTCTGAAATGTGACGTAGGCGTAAGCTGCGGAGTGAGATTTATTAAAGCCATATCCTGCAAATTTTACAATTAGCTCGAAAAGATCATCTGCTTTTTGTCCATTTAGCCCTTTTGCCTCAGCACCTTTTACAAACTCACCCTTTAGCCTGTCCATCTCTTCTTTGATCTTTTTACCCATCGCACGGCGCACAAGATCCGCTCCACCAAGGCTAAAGCCACCTATGGCTTGAACGATTTGCATAACTTGCTCTTGATAGACGATGACACCGTATGTTGGCGCAAGGATTGGCTCAAGCTCTTTAAATGAGTAGGTTATCTCGGCCTCGCCATGTTTTCTTTTGACAAAGTCATCAAGCATACCACTCTCCATCGGTCCTGGACGGTAGAGCGCTAGCATCGCGACGATATCCTCGAAGCAGTCTGGACGCAAACTAGTTCCTAGCTTTCTCATGCCCTCGCCCTCGATTTGGAAAATTCCTATCGCTTGTCCGCTTTGTATCATTTTATAAACATTAGAATCGTTTTTATCGATCTGCTCCCAAATGATATCCTTGCCAGTTCGTTGTTTTACCAGCTTTATGGCATTATCGATAACCGTTAGTGTTTTTAGTCCAAGAAAGTCGAATTTAATTAAATCCACATCCTCAAGATACTTAAGGCTATACTGCGTAACATATCGATCTTCTGGGCTGTTTGGCTGACGAAATAGCGGAGTTTTATTCCACAGCTCCTCATTTGAGATAACGACACCTGCTGCATGCTGACCGGCGTTTCTGTTTAGCCCCTCAAGATCAAGGGCAAATTTCCAAATTTTAGCTGCCTTTGGATTTTGGTTTATTAGCTCAGCTATCTTTGGCTCTTTTTCATAAGCATCTTTTAGCGTAATACCAAGTTCATCAGGTATTAGCTTTGCCATCGCATCGGCTTCGGCGTAAGGCATATCACAAACCCTAGCAACATCTCTTATAACACCTTTTGCAAGCAATTTACCAAATGTAATAACGCCAGCAACGTTAAATTTTCCATATTTTTGTGTAACATAGTCGATAATCTCGCCACGCCTACTTTGACAAAAATCCACGTCGATATCTGGCATACTAACACGCTCTGGGTTTAGAAATCTCTCAAAAAGTAGGTTGTATGGGATTGGATCAAGGTCAGTGATCTTTAGCGAGTAAGCGACCAAGCTACCAGCCGCAGAACCACGTCCTGGACCAACTGGCACACCTCTACTTTTGGCCTCATTTATGAAATCCCAAACGATCATCATATAGCCTGGGAAATTCATTTTATTGATTATGCCAATCTCTATCTCAAGGCGCTTTTTGTATTCGTCATGTAAATTTTCAGGGACAAATTTTAGCCTCTCTTCAAGACCTTTTCTACATTCATACTCAAAAAAAACAGCATCGTTTTTAAAGCTATATCTATTTTCAGGCTCTGGAAGTGTTAAATTTCTCTCTTTAGCATACTCAAGTGTAAATTTAAAATTTGGCGGAGTTGGGTTGCCAAGCTTGATCTCAAGATTGCACTTATCCACGATCTCTTGGGTATTTTCTATCACTTCAGGGATATCTAAAAATAGCTCATTCATCTGCTCTTTGCTTTTTACAAAAAACTCATGGACGCTGTGGCGAAGTCGGTTTGGATCATCTAAAGTTTTGTTCATCGCGATACACATAAAAACCTCATGCGCGTCAGCTCGCTCTTTAAAAGTGTAGTGAGTATCGTTTGTGGCGATGACCTTTATGCCAGTCTCTTTGGCGATGCGTAAAATGTCATCATCAATGCGTTTTTGATCGCCGATGCCGTGACGCATGATCTCAAGATAAAAGTCATCTCCAAAAATTTCTTTATACTCAAGCGCGACCTCTTTTGCTCTCTCGTAGCCCTTTGCGCCAAATTTGACGTTACGATCGCTTAAATTTAGATGCCAGCTTACCTCGCCCTGCAAGCAAGCAGAGCTACAAACCAAGCCCTCGCTGTGCTCTTTTAAGATTTTCTTATTTATACGAGGATAGTAGTAAAAGCCCTCGATGTAGCTCATGGAGCTAAGATACATTAAATTTTTATAGCCAGTCTCGTTTTTGGCGATTAGTATAAGGTGAAAGCGCTGCTTAGTACTCTTATCATCAAGCTGCTCGCCATTATGCACATAAGCTTCGATGCCAATTAGCGGTTTTATTCCCTCTTTTTTCATCGCCTTGTAAAAATCTATCGCTCCAAACATATTGCCGTGATCAGTAATCGCCGCTGCTGTGTCGCCTCTATCATGAAGCACGTGAGCTAGCTCTTTTATCTTGTTCGCTCCGTCAAGTAGGGAGTATTCGGTGTGTAAATGTAGGTGCGTAAAGCTAGAATTTTCACTCATTTTTTATCCTTTTTTAATGAGTGGATTTTACAAAATTTTGGCTAATAAGGTGCTTGATGAAAACTTAATGGGAGCTTTAAAATTTAGATATTTTTCAGTCTGTGGCTAAGAACGAAGCGCGCTGCCATCTGACGCACTATGCTATCAAGGTCTTGTAAATTTTAAATTTTTATAAACGAGTAATTTCGGCTCTAAAATTTGAGCTAAGCGGTCAGTGAAGCCAAAATTTAGTAGTCAATTCTTGTGAGTGAATGGAATTTAAAATCTATAAAATGAAAAAGAATTAGATCGCGGACTAAGCCGCAATCCATTATAGATAAACTGGGATATTTGTGTGTTCCAAGAAAAATCTTGAAGTGCCACCAAGCACCATTTCCATAAGACCATTTTCACCATATCTGCTAGCAACGATTAGATCAGCATTTCTATCAATAGCTGCTTTTAAAAGCGCTTCACCAGGTATCATCGTAGTAGCGATCACTTCAAAAGTGGCTGATATGCCATGAATTTTGAAGTACTCTTCAAGCTTTTTAAGATTTAGTTCAGCATTATCGCCAAGGCTTGCTTTTGAGGTAATGCACTGAACCTTTTTCGCCTTTTTTAAAAGATCTATCGAGCCTGTTAATGCCCTTGAGCTTTGCGTCGTGCCAGTCCAGCTCACAAGGATATTATCGGCTTTAAACTCACGCATTTTTCTAGGGATTACAATCGCATTTTTACCACTTTTTAAAACAGCTGACTCAAATGTGCCAGTGATTTTTCCATCAAGCGGCACAGCAGCCACCACTAGATCGCAAAATTTACTCTCTTGCTCCACTATCGCACTTCTTTTGCCACTGTGAATAGTAAAATTTGCAGTGCAAACATCTTCAATGATTTCACTAGTTACTTTTATGCCAAGTTCGGCACAAATTTTATTAAAAATTTTCTCATTCTCTTCATGCTCTACAGCTAGTTCAGATTTAGCTGATTTTAGAAATTCTTCAAAAAGCACTCCTCCACGAAGCGTCATTTTCATATTATAAACTACGCTTGGATCAAGCTGGCAAGTCATAATTTCCATGTGTGTGTTAAACCACTGAGCAACCTTTAGGGCACCATAAATTCTTGGCTCGATATCGTCTCCAGCTCCTATTGGAAAAAGCAACTTTTTGTATTTCATCATCTGTCCTTTAAAATTTATTCAACTAAAGAGAGCGAAATTTTATTTCCTTTTTGCTCGCTCACACACACTTTGACCTGATCACCTACATTTAATGGAGTTTTTATCTTTGAGATATGAAGCAAGCCATCAATGCCATCTTTTAGCTCGATAAACACACCAAAATCAACTACGCTCTTTACCGTTCCCAAAAACTCATCACCGATATTAAAATTTGGTTTTGAACGCTCTTTGTCGTGTTTAAACGGCTTTTTGCCAAATGAGCGTCCATTATCTTTTGAAGTGATAGAGATGATGTAGTCTTTTGCAGCATCGACATTTTTCTTTGCACCACCTGCGATTTTAACTTCACCTTTTTCTCTATCAAGATCGATTGAAACTTCAAATTTCTCAATGATCTCTTTTATAGTCTTGCCAGCTTGCCCGATGATATCTACGATCTTGCTTGGATCAACACTAAATAGTTCAAGTTTTGGAAGCACATCTTCATTTATTTCTATATTTTTATCCGCTTCTGTCATCAAAGATAAGATATGCTCTCTACCACGTTTTGCTTGATAAAGTGCCTCTTTTAGCACTTCTAAGCTAATGCCACCAAGCTTAATATCCATCTGAAGCGCTGTGATGCCATCACTTGTGCCTGCTACTTTAAAGTCCATATCGCCATCGTGATCTTCAAGTCCCATGATATCTGTTAGCACTGCATGCTTATCGCCTTCAAATATTAATCCCATAGCGACACCTGCGACAAGTTTTAAAGTATTTACGCCAGCTGCTCTAAGTGCAAGCGAGCCACCACAAACGCTAGCCATCGAGCTTGAGCCGTTGCTCTCTAAAATTTCTGAAACAACTCTTATTGTGTATGGTGAAGCTAGATCGATACTTGGTGCAAGGGCACGTTTGGCTAAATTTCCATGTCCAAGCTCACGTCTACCAGGAGCTTTTAGTGGGCTTGCCTCACCTACGCTAAAGCCTGGGAAGTTGTAGTTAAACATAAATTTCTCTACAAAAGGTACTTTTTCAGTGAGGATGTCATACATTTGAGCGTCGCTGTCAGTGCCAAGAGTAGTGACAACTAGGGCTTGTGTCTGTCCTCTTGTAAAGAGACATGAGCCATGTGCATTTGGAAGCACATTTGTTTCGATACTAATAGGCCTAACCTCTTCAAGACCACGTCCATCGGCCCTTACGCCCTCGTTTATGATCTGCTCTCTAACGATTTTCTTTTTATATTTGCCAAGGACATTTGTGATGACAGCCTCATCCCAGCCCTCTTTTTGAGCGACCTCATCACTTGAAATTTGTTTTGCGATCTTGCTAAGTTCGCTCGCGCGCTCGCTTTTTGCCATTTGGTTGATAGCATTTTTGACTTCAGCTTTATAAAATTTATCGATATAAATAGCGATATTTTCATTTTCTATCTCAGGTTTTAGCTCAAGCGCAGCGTCCTCTTTCTTATGCTCTTTGAAAGCTTCTTCGTAAGCACTGCTAGCTCTTAGTATCGCCTTACCAGCAAAATCAATCGCCTCAACCATCATATCTTCGCTAAATTCATTCATCAGCTGTTTTTGAGCCATGCTATCACTTAAGCTCGGATCTATCATCGGCTCAATCGCAACCATAGGGATGAGCTGCGTAGTTTGCTGAGGTAAGCTTCTCATCTCAATCATCAAAAGCTCATCTTTTGTTCCAGCTACATAAAGATCGATCGCACTTTGTTTTAGTTCAGAGTTGCTTGGGTTGATCACAAATTTTTCATCTATATAGCCAACTCTCACGCCACAAACTGGGCGATTTACTGGGATGTCGCTAAGATACAACGCAACTGAAGCCGCATTTAGACTTACAACTTGCAAATCAACCTCAGGATCAGCTGAAAGCACCATTACAACTATTTGAGTTGGATATGCGTAACCTTTTGGAAAGAGCGGTCTAAGAGATCTATCGATGATGCGAGCTGTTAGCGTTTCAAAGTCGCCTGGCTTTGTCTCGCGCTTAACGTAACCGCCAGGAATTTTACCAGCGGCGTAGGCTTTTTCTATATACTGCACCGTTAGAGGTAAAAAATCCTCCTCAACTTGCGTGTCTTCTCTTGCAACAGTTGCTAAAACTACGGTATTTTTTACCCTTAAAAGTACCGCTCCGCTAGCTTGTTTTGCTACTTTATTAAGGTCAAAAATTTCAACCTGATTATTGACTTCTATACTATATTGCATTATTTTTATCTCCTTGTTGTTTTTGTAACGGCAAATAATAAGGGCTCTCTTCTAATATTGACATGATACGCTCACTCGTAGCTTCGATCTTTTTCTCGTAATACGAATCCACATCGATAAAATCAACGATCTTGTTTATCGTGTAAATTTCATCAACCATATCATTTAAATTTGTAAAGACATCAGTAGCAATCACTGGCGTTGCGTATGAGATGGATTTTACCTTCACATCAAGCAACGTCTTTATGCAAATGAGTGCCGTCATACCAGTCTCGCACCCCTCATCGATTAGTAAAATATTTTTATCTTTTAGCTCTCCTATCAAATTTCCTTTTCGGTATTTATAAACGTTTTTTAAAATTTTCTCTTCATATTTTCTATGTGCTTCGCCGTAAATATAGTCATAGCTTATATTAAAAGCTTTTATAAGTTTATCATTTAATACTATATCTTCTGTCTCGCTAACTATTGCAACGTCGCATTCGCTATTATTTGGCGCAGGTATTGGCTCGCTAAAGAGCATCTCGTAGCTTAAATTTAAACTTCTACAAACCGCATCTGTGAGTATAACTGACTCAAGCGACATACAAACAACTATCGTCTTTTTATCTACGAGCTCTTTTTTTGGCAAAATTTCAATTAGCTTGCTAGCTGCTTCTAATTGATCCTTAAATTTAGCCGTTATCATTTAGTTGGCACTCGATTTTGTGCTGCTTTGCGAAAAGTCATAGTGCAAACCGCCCATTGGATAGAAATTTATCGTGAAATAAATACCATTTTTTCTAGTTGATGCTGAGCCATTTATTGTTGTTGTTGGCTCGACATCTTGTTGATAAATTATCCCGTAATTCCAGCATTTTCTTTGATGAAGTACGCCAACTCTCCAGCTTTTTGTGTAGCTTCGCTCAATATCATATTGCCAGCCGCCAATAAGGCTGTATTGATGAGGTAATTTTACTCCAAGACCACTTGTAAAATAGCTATCTTTTGTCGCACTATTTTTTATTTTGCTATCATTTTTCTTCATGGTGTGAAGCATATTTAGCCAGAATAGATCATTTGTGTATGAAAATCCACTTTGTACCTTTTTAAGCTCTTTGCTCTTGTGTGAATATTCAAGCTTATTATAAAGGCTTAAATTTTCAAATGGATATAGATAGATAGCATTTTTTAAATTCGAATATTCATCTTCTTTTGTGTAATATCCTTGAGAAATACTATGTTTTATAATCTTTCTACCATTAGAGTTAAAGAAATACTGAGTCAGATAACCAGAAATTTCTTCCTTACTCTGCTCTTGAGTCAAGAAATTTTCATACTCATTTAGATTTTTATCATAGATAAACTCATCATCTAAATTTCCTTTTCTATAGCCTGGCAGCAGGTATTCGGCCCCGAAATTTAGAGTGTGATAAAAGCTTTCATACACTTTTGCAAGGTCAGTGTGAAGGGTAAATTTGTGGTAATTATTTACAAAATTTGTATGTTTATCTTCTCTTTTATCATCAAATGAATTTATCTTATTCTCGTAATTTATTCTTGAAGCGTATAGATACTCATAAAATGAAAATGTTAAGCTATCATCAAGCAGTGGCACATGCACTGAAGCTGGAAGTGTAAATTCATACTGAGTCGCTCTAACGCCTATCTTTCTATCATATCTATGTGACTGAAGATCGAGTGAATATAAGATATTTGGCAAGACAATATCATCTGTAAATTTATGATACTGAAGCGATGGAAGCTCTTGAAGCGTGTCTTTGTTCTCATTTTTTGAGCCAATCTTTTCAGTGTCTATGTAGTATTTTGCATAAGCACCAAAATAATGATCGTCATTTGCGATGAAGTAGTTAAATTTAGAAGTTACAAGCGAATCATAATCATCATCCCTGCCCTTTAAATTTAAATAATCTATATCATTTAGCTTCGTTGCGTCTATCCAAATTCCCTCTTGTAAATCCGCTTCACTAAGGTATCTTATAAGCTTATCTCTTTCGTATTTTAGTCCAATGCCTTTATGTGTTTTATTTTTTAGTTCAGCCTTATTTGAAATCTTACTTCTTTGTCTATCTTGATAGCTTTTTTTATCGTCAAACATACCAAAGCTGATTTCGCCACTTGAATCAGGCGACTCAGTAAATCTAAACGCACCATAAATTCCAGCACCTCTGTTTGTTCTTATCTGCGGATCAAGCTCGAAGTCCCATTCATTATAAGGTGCAAAATAAATCGGCTGCTTGTAATAAAAACCTTCAGATTTTCCGTATCCAAGCTCAGGCGGCAAAAGACCTGTTCTTCTTGTGGTATCTGTTGAAAAACCAAAATATGGCAAATAAAAAACTGGCACATTAGCTATACGAAAGACTGGGTTAAAAAGGTGTAAAAATTTGCTTTGTTTATTTAGCATAGCTGAGCTTGAAGTGATACTCCAGTCAGGATCTTGGACATTACAGCTTGAAACCATCGCTTTTTTTACTCTATAGTACTCACTATCAGAGTTGCTCTCATCGCTTCTCATCCATACTTCCATGTCTTTATTCATCATAAAAAGCGATTCAAAAGCAGTATCATTATTTTTTAAATTTAGCTTTGCATAGTTTGAGCGAGAGACTTCACTCTTGCCCTTCATCATGTTGACGTTACCAAATAGCTCGATAACCGAATTATTTTGATCATAAACTGCACAATCAGCTGTCACAAGATAATCTTGTGAATATACAACAACATTTTTATTGGCCGTTACGATGCCTTTATCTTGCTTTACATCATCGGCTAAAAGCTGCACATCTTGCATATCTGCACTTAAGCTTAAAACAAAAATTGGAATTAAAAATAAAATTTTACGCATTTACCACCACTGTTCTTGCTATTTTGTCTTGCCAAGTTTGCCTAGCTGGATTTGCAAATGCCCATGCAAAACCAAGATAAAAACAAGCTTCACTAACCAACCTAAAAATCGCTCTTACTAAGCTTGAAATAAAATTTGGTCTATCTAAAATTTCTACATTAATGCACATCGTCTTTGTTAGCATTTGCCCAAGACTCGCGCCATAATACCAAACAAAAAATGTATGATAAATAATCTTTAGTGCGACTATTTGCCAAAAGAAATTTAAAGTCAAATTTCTGGCTTCATCATAGCTCATAACCGACAAAAAGGTATCCCAGTAAATGATCAAAAACAAAAAAGAAACGATACATTCATCAATTGAGTAGGCTAGCACTCTTTTTGAAAATGGCGCTAGCGAAATTTCTTCTTTTTCAAGTTTTTCAACTAACTGCATACTCATTTTAATGCCTGCCAGGCAATATCTTTTCTATAGTGCGCTCCGTCAAATTTTACATTTTCGCAAAGCTCATAAGCTCTATCACGTGCCTCTTTTATGCTCTTGGCAGTGGCCACACAGACTAATACCCTGCCACCATCTGCATAAATTTCTCCATCTTGCTCACTAACACCAGCATAAGCGATGTGAGCATCTTTTACATCATTTAAAACTGAAATTTTAGCTTTTGGACTGCTTTTATACGGATAGTCCTTACTAGACATCACAACGCCAACTGCAAATTCATCTTTTAAGCTAATAGGCTTTAGCTCGCCCTTTGCAGCATTTAGTAAAATTTCGCTTAAATTTCCGTCAATTAATGGCATCAATACCTCGCACTCAGGATCGCCAAATCTCACGTTAAACTCAAGTACATAAGGCTCATTTTTCACGATCATCAGTCCCACAAAAAGTACTCCACAAAACGGACTGCCCTCGTTTTTCATCCCTTTTAAAGTTGGCTTTACAATCTCTTCTTCGACCATTTTTATCAGCTCTTTTGAAGCAAGTGGACTTGGAGCATAAGCGCCCATACCGCCAGTATTTGGACCTTCGTCATTATCAAGCAAGCGTTTGTGGTCTTGTGCCACTGGCAAGCTTACAAAATTTTCGCCGTCACAAATAGCAAAAAAGCTCAGCTCAAAGCCATCTAAAAACTCTTCAACCACCACAAATTTACCAGCCTCGCCAAAGCTGGCTCCGCTTAACATGTCACTAACTGCCTCTTTGGCCTCATCTTTAGAGTTTGCGATTATTACGCCTTTTCCAGCACAAAGACCATCGGCCTTTACGACCATCGGAGCGCTTAAGGTATCAATAAATTTAAATGCTTTTTCTTTATCATCTGTATTTAAATATCTTGCAGTTTTTATATTATTTCTAGCTAAAAAGTCCTTCATATAGGCCTTGCTGGCTTCAAGTCTAGCAGCTGCTTTGCTTGGTCCAAATATAAGCAAGCCCTCTTTTTTAAAGATATCCACCACGCCTTCGCTAAGAGGCGCTTCAGGTCCCACGATAGTTAGCTCGATACTATTTTTTTTGGCAAAATTTGCTAGCTCATGAAAGTCTTTTATGTTTAAATTCTCACCAAGGCGTGAGGTCGCACCATTTCCGGGCGCAAAGTATAAATTTATATTTTTTTCGCTTTTTAGTTTTAGAGCAATGGCGTATTCGCGGCCGCCACTTCCTATTATGAGAATGTTCATATTATCTCCGTAAATTTAAAAAACCCGAGTGGGCGTCGCATAGAAGAGTGGCCCATAAACAAAGCCAATCTTGCAAATAGATGGATACCAAACGGTTGCAACTTCTCGCCTTTTCAGACTCAAACGAAGCCACATCACAAGGCACCCATACCTTTTCGCTAACAAAAAAGTGTTGGACCCCGTAAAATGCTGACTCGCTTCACTCAGGCAATAAAATTATATAAATTTTTTGCTTAAAGTAATGTTTTGGCAAGCGCGATACAGGCGTTTATATCTTGACTTTGGCTCACTATTGGCTCGGTAAATTTTAGCTCTCTTGCAGTGACCTTTCCAATGCTTATCGCTTGATAGCTCTCATCCCAGCCAAAATTACTAAGAAAATTTTTGACATTTAGTGGAGAAGCAAAGATCAAGATACTGTTTTTTGGTGGTTTTAGCTCCATTTTACAAGGATTTAAGACATTTTCATAAGCGACAATTGCCTTTATATTTACTCCGCCATTTTGCAAAATTTCTAAGAAATTTGAAGCACTATCTTTACCCTTTAGATAAAGAACATTTTTACCTTTTAAAAGTGGCAAAATTTCCCTTGCGAAGTCATCTCCGTGAGCGTTCTTTCCGGTATAAATTTCGCTAAATCCAAACTCTCTTGCGGCTGCCGCACAACTATTTGCGATGGCAAAAACTAGTAAATTTATAGGCAAAATGCCATTAAATTTTAATGCATTAAAAGCATTTTTAGAAGTGGCTACCAGTACGCCATAGTCACTTAAATTTAGTTCAAATTTTAAAAACTCGATCTTGCTAACGCTTAAATTTATAACACTCTCATCAGTCGTTTTTGTGTTTGAAATAAGATAAATTTTACGCAACTCTTTTTAACCTTAAAAAAGACATCAGAGCAAGTAATGTGCAGGCTAAAATAACAATAGAAGTCGAATAAAATATATCACCAAGCCCAACTAGCGGAGAGACGACGCCACCTAAGAAAAATGGGCAAAATCCAAGTATCGCTGAGGCTGAGCCTGCGTATTCTCTGCCTTCGTTCATAGCTAGCGATGAAGCAGTTGGCAAGACAAATCCTGTAAAAAGAAGTAATAAGAAAAATGCGATAATGACGCCGATCACTTCAAATTTAAAACAAAGCATGAAAGCAATAAAAATGCTAGCAAACAAGGTGCCAAAAAGCCCGGTTTTAAGCGCTTTTCTCTCATTTAAAAGACTGGCAAGTCTTGCTCCTACAACAAGCCCTAAACCATTTGAAGCAAAACAAAAGCTGTAGCTTACTGGACTTAGAGAATAAAATTCTTGAAAAATAAACGAAGATGACGCTATATAAGCAAACATCGCAGCCATCGAAAATGTCTGAATGCTTACGAAAAGCATAAATTTTTTCTTTCTTAAAATTTTGCCAAAAACACTATAAGTCACTAGCAAAGGCATTTTTAAGCGATTTGACTGACTCAAGCTCTCTTTGAAATAAAAATTTGCGATAAAAAGCAAGATACCAATGATAGTAAGTGCCATAAAGATACCACGCCAGTCGGTAAATTTAAGTAGCAAGCTGCCGCCTATTGGCGAGAGTATCGGGGCTAGACCATTTACGACCATCATAAGGCTAAAAAATTTAGTCATCTCATGACCCTTATAAAGATCACTAACAACAGCCCTTGAAATAACCAAACTGCCGGCACTTGCTAGTCCTTGGATGATGCGCATAAAGATAAAAAACTGGATATTTTGCGAGAAAAATATAAAAATAGTGCTTATCGTATAGACGATGAGCGAGATGGTAAGGGGCAATTTTCGGCCAAATTTATCACTTATTGGGCCAACTATGAGCTGACCTATGGCTAAGCCTGCCATCGATGTCGTGATCGTTAATTGTGTAGCTGTGACGCTTGTTTTAAACCACTCAGTAATAGCCGGAAGTGCTGGCAAATAAAGGTCTGTAACAAATGGTCCAAAGGCAGAGAGAGCGCCTAAAAATAGCAATAAAAATAGTTTGGAATTTTCTTTTTTCATAGTTTTTCTTTTTTTGGAGCGATTATATTATGGTTTTACTTTTTGCTTTATTAAGTATAAATTTACTATTGTTATTATAGAGAAAAAGCCCTAAATATAGGGCTTGGTATTACATTTTGTCTTTGGTCACAATTAACAGCATTTTGAATTTATCTTTTATCTTTAATCCGTGTGGTATTTTACCTGGAAGCACGATAGTATCGCCTTTTTTGATATCAAAATGTTCATCACCAATAGTTAGCTTCATCTCACCATCAAGTGCGATAAGTAGTGCATCGCCTGGAGCTGCGTGAGTTGAGAGCTCTTGGTCTGTGTCAAAACTAAGTAATGACATTGAGCCGTTTTCGTTCTTTACGAGCGTTTTGCTCACGATTTTGCCTTTTTCGTATTCCACTGCATCAACTAAGCTAAAAATAGCTGCCTTAGGTAAATGATCTATCACTAAATCCTCCTTAAAATCAATTGAAATATATTTCGTTGGTTCGTTAAAAACTAGCTTGCGCCACACTTTTTTCTCTATCAGGCAAGCTTGCTCATTGCCTATATGCATCTGCTTTTCGCCGTAGTATAGGCTAGCGCCGCCCTCTACAACCCATGCAAGGCTATCACAAAACAGCATCTCATGATCTAGCTCCTCGCCCGTATCAAAAGCAAATACATCGACATGAGCATTCTCGCAATCAAAAATTCTCTTACTAACAACACTTTTCGCGACGACTTTCGTATCGGCGTTTAGATTGTAAATTTTACTCATTTTTCTTCCTTTCGTAAATTTACACGTCATTGTAGTAAAAATTTTTGGACGATTTGTTGATAAGGGTTATCTATTTTTGGCAAAATTAAATCCTCACTTCAAATGACCCAAGTGAAAATCTATTGCAACACTCTCTACTGCTCCATTTGGAAATAAAAAACTTAAAGTTTCATAATCAAATTTTGGATTCAATCTGTGTATTAATCTGTGATGATTTGGGCATAGAATTATTATATTATTTGCATCATTATTTTGTGTTATAGAAAAATATTCTATATGATGAGCTTCGGAAATATCAGTTAAATCAGATGGTACCTTATTGCAAATCTGGCATTTACCTTTATATAAAAGCTTTAGACTGGTTATTATATTCCTATTATAAAACCTTACAGCCGTCAGTCCTTCTTTTAGCTTAATTACAGAAGCATTATCTTTAAAATTTATAATATTTTCTACATCAGTTTCAGAATCGCATAAAACATCGCATTGTTCTACAACGACTGTTTCTAAATTGATTTCATATTTTAAAAAAGATTTTGCAAGTTGAGTTAATTCAGTATATGAAAATCCCTTTAAATACCCTGCAATACTAATAACTTCTTTGGCAGGTGGTCTATTTTTCCAACCCCTACGGTGACTTGAACTATCAGGCAAAGCATCAAATTCATCTCTTCTTAATTTTATATAATTTTTATTTCTACCAAAAAGTAAAGAAATTTCTTCAAAAGCCTGAGCCGTATTCTTAAACCCCAAGTCATTAATTGCTCGTGAGTCATATTCAGACAAGTAATAGGCTATTATGGATAAAATTTTACTATTTTTTTTCATAACCATAACTCCCACTAAACCAGCAAGAAGCAACCTACAAAACTATAGATTGCTTAATATGCACTATTCCCACTCTATCGTTGCAGGTGGCTTGCTCGAGATATCGTAAACTACGCGGTTTATGCCATTTACCTCGTTTATAATGCGGCGGCTTACATTTTCAAGTAAATCATAAGGGAGTCTTGAAAAGCTAGCAGTCATGCCATCGCTCGCATCGACCACGCGCACGCAAACAGCGTTTTCATAAGTGCGGTTATCACCCATAACGCCAACAGAATTTACATTTAAAAGTACGCAGAACGCCTGCCAAGTTTTGTTATACCAGCCAGTACTCTTTAGCTCATCGCGTAAGATCACATCAGCTTTGCGAAGTAGTTCTAGGCTTGGTTTATTTACTTCACCCATTATGCGGATAGCAAGGCCTGGTCCTGGGAAAGGATGACGGAATACTAAATCACGGCTTAGCCCAAGCTCAAGACCAAGCTTTCTAACCTCATCTTTAAAAATTTCTCTTAGTGGCTCTATTAGCTCAAATGTCATCCAATCAGGCAAACCACCAACGTTGTGGTGGCTCTTTATCGTCTTACTTGAGCCAACTACTGAGCTTTCGATGATATCAGTATAAAGGGTGCCTTGAGCTAAAAATTTCACATCGCCGTGCTTCTTAGCCTCTTTTTCAAAAATTTCTATAAATGTCTCGCCTATGATCTTGCGTTTTTTCTCAGGATCGACGACGCCAGCTAAGCGCCCAAGGAAGATCTCGCTCGCATCTATGCTAACTAGCTCAACGCCAAGTTTTGTTCTAAATGTAGCTTCAACTTGCTCTTTTTCGTTTGTTCTAAGAAGTCCGTTATCAACAAAGACAAGGATCAAATTTTCAGGCACAGCAGCTGCTAAAAGTGCCGCGGTTACAGAGCTATCCACGCCACCGCTAACTGCACAAAGTACCTTGTGAGTACCTACTGTTTTTCTTATCTCTTCTATCTTATTTTTAGCAAAGCTTCCCATGTTCCACGTGCTCTCGCAGCCGCAGATATATTTAGCAAAATTCTTTAAAATTTGCGTGCCATATTCGCTGTGTTGTACCTCCGCGTGAAACTGGATCGCATAAAATTTACGTTTATCATCGCCAAAAGCACAATAAGGCGAATTTTCACTAACAGCGATCACTTCAAAGCCTTCTGGCAAGTCCTTTACATAGTCACTATGACTCATCCATACGATTTGTTTTGAAGGTGTATCTTTAAATAGCTCATGCTCTTTAATAACGTTAAGCTCTGCCTTGCCATACTCTTTTTGATCAGCTGCTAAAACCTCAGCCCCATGTGTGTGAGCAAGTAGTTGCATGCCGTAGCAAACGCCAAGTATAGGGATGTTTAACTCAAAGACGCCGTTATCGCAAAAATAAGCATCTTTAGCATAAACACTAGCTGGACCGCCACTTAAAATGATACCTTTTGGCTCTTTCGCCTTTATCTCACTAAGCTTTGCATTAAATGGCAAAATTTCAGTGTAGACACCCTCTTCTCTTAGCCTTCTAGCTATTAGCTGAGTGTATTGCGAACCAAAATCCAAAACTATAATCGTATTGTTCATTTATAACCTTTTAAAAATAGATATGAAAAATTTCAAACTGCACATACCAAACAATGATCGATACGATATATCCTAGAACCACCATCCAAGCGTATTTCATATGTGCGCCAAAGGTATAAATTCCTTTTAATTTACCCATTACTCCAACACCAGCTGCTGAGCCAAAGCTGATCATCGAACCACCGATACCAGCAGTTAGTGTCACTAATAGCCACTGACTCATTGCCTCGCCTGCATCAGCTCCCATTGCTGGATTTGCTTTTAAAACAGCTGACATAACTGGAACATTATCAACGATCGCTGAAAGGAATCCAACGCCGATATTTACAGCAGTTGAGCCAAATTTATCATAAAGTGATACAGCGTAATTTAAAAATCCAGCAAAATGAAGGGCGCCAACTGCAGCTAAAATTCCAAAGAAGAAAAATAGTGTGTTGTTTTCAATCTTTGACATATAGTGAAATACATGCATTGGTTCTTCATTTTTGTGAGCTTTTTTGAAATAGTAAGTATAAAGACTAAGCAGCGAGAAACCAAACATCATGCCCCACATCGCTGGCAAGTGGAAAAGCTGATGCATCATAACTGCACAAAAGATAGTAAATGCGCCTATAAAGATAACCGCTTTGCCACCTTTTTTCATAACCACTTTTGGCTCGTTTGCTACATCAAAATGCGGTGCAGTACTTGGCACCACGCGAGAAAGTAAAAATGCCGTTACAAACCAGCCAGTGATAGATGCTGGGAAAAGTGCGAAAAAGTCGACAAATGGTGCTTTTCCAGCAGCCCAAGCCATAAGCGTAGTGATATCGCCAAATGGGCTCCATGCTCCACCTGCATTTGCTGCAACGACGATATTTATCGCGCCAGCAACTAAGAAATTTGTATTATTTCTATCTATCGTTAAAAGAACGGTTGAAAGAATAAGCGCAGTTGTTAGGTTATCAGCTACTGGGCTTATGAAAAATGCCAAAATACCAGTTAGCCAAAATAGTTTTCTATAAGTATAACCTTTTGATACGAGATTATATTTAAGTGCATTAAATACATCTCTTTCGATAAGTGCTTCGATAAATGTCATCGCCACCATCAAGAAAAATACGATCTGAGCGATCTCTAAAATCAGGTGATTTACCTCATGTTCAAGCGAATGCACATCCATGCCATTTATAAGCATATAAACGCCGATAAGCAGGAACATAAACGTACCGATAAAGATAGCAGGTTTTGCTTTGTCGATATGGAAATTTTCTTCTGCTGCTATGAAAAAATATCCAACAACAAAAATTATAAGTGATAAAATTCCTGCCCACGTAGTAGTTAAGTCAATAGCTGCGGTTTCTCCATCAGCACCAAAAGCCATCGCGAAAAACAAGCCTAGAAGTCCAAAAAACCTCATTATACTCTCCTTGTAGAATAAAAAATCTTGGTATATTACTTAAATGAGCCTAAAAATTAGGTTAGTTAAAATTATTAAGCTTACATTACATTTTTATTTAAATACGAAAAATTTTACTAGATTTTGTTTATCTTATCAGTTTTCTTCTCTTTTACGGGAGCATTTCCATAAAATGGATCATCTTTATAGCCACAACCGCTAAATGCAAAAAGAGTAAAAATTAAAATAAAAGATGATAAGATAAGCCCATGAAAAACGCTAAATTTTTGATAAATACTATTCACGAAAATCCTTTGTATAAAGAAAAATTAAGCATGGCAAATGAGTGCCAACAGCTTTTAGAGCTTATGGGGAAAGCAAAACGATTTTACATAGCTTTTTGCTACGTTAGAGAAGGTGTTTTGACCTTTGTTCTTACTCATCCCACTGGGCTTTTAGAGCTTAGGCGTGATAGTAGTATAAATGATATAAAAAGGTTATTAAAAACCTTTTGCAATTTTAATAAAAATAGCGTTTTTAACAGCATTCTTACTCCAAAGCCCATTAACGAAATCAACTATACAAAAAACAAAAAAGAAGAAAATATAAGATTTGTCGTGAGCAAATTTTTAAAATTTTTTAATCAAAAAGAGCAAAGTACCATCTTTTATGCGCCAGCTAGTAAAGGCGAGTTTAAAAATTTAGCAAAAGACGAACAAATACACCAAAAATTTGAAGAGCTAAGAGAAATTTTGCTCAAGAAAAATGAGCAGGCAAGATGCTAATAGACGAGATAAGAACGCTTCCAAACGAGCCTGGAGTATATCAGTATTTTGACGCGCAAAATAGACTTTTATACGTTGGCAAGGCCAAAATTTTAAAAAACAGGGTCAAAAGCTACTTTAAATTTACCCCAAGTCTAGCTCCGGCTGAAAAACTAAGCCCAAGAATTTCAAAGATGATAAGCGAAGCTGTGCATCTTGAATACATCGTCACTCCAAGCGAGGCAGATGCACTCATACTTGAAAATTCTTTCATCAAGCAGCTAAAACCAAAGTACAACATCTTGCTTCGTGACGACAAGACCTACCCTTATATCTTTATAAATTTAAATGATGATTTTCCAAGATTTGAGATCACTAGAAAGGTAGTAAAAGGCTCAAATATACGCTACTTTGGGCCATATTTTAGTGGAGCAGGAGAGCTACTTGAGGCGCTTTATCTAAATTACAATCTCGTTCAGAAAAAGTCCTGCATCAAAGGCAAAAAAGCTTGCCTTTTTTATCAGCTAAAACGCTGCTACGCCCCGTGTGAAGGCAAAATTTCAAAAGAGAACTACGCTAAGATCGTAAACGAAGCTATCGCAGCCTTACAAAATCCAAATTTGCTCATCGCTCGCCTTGAAGAGCTCATGCTAAACTACGCCAAAGCTGAAGACTACGAGCAAGCAGCTGCGACTAGAGATAAGATACAAACACTTAAAAATATGCAAACAAAGGTTGAAGTTGATCTTGCTAAACTTGAGGACTTTGAAGCCTACTCGGTCGCTTGCGTGCACGATATGATCTGTGCGGTGAGATTTAGCGTGCAAAGTGGCAAGATAACTGGCGTAAAAACTGACATCACGCAGGCCAAAAACGCTCAAAAAGATGAGATAAACGAGGCTTATAAGCAAGCCATTTTAAAAAGCTTTATCGCTGGTCAGCCGATAATTAGCACCAAAATTTATGTGCATGAGAGCTTTGAAGATAGCGAGCTGGTGGAGGAAATTTTAAACGAGAGATTTGGGCGTAAATTTAGCATCACATGCCCAAAAATAGGCGATAAGCGTAAAATTTGTGAGATCGCTACAAAAAACGCTGAAGTTAGCATCGAAAAATATCTAAAAACGCACGATAACGTGCTATTAAACGAGATAAAAGAGTACTTTGACCTAGCTCACACGCCTTACGTGGTCGAGGCTTACGACAACTCACACCTTTTTGGCGAGGCAAGTGTCGGAGCGATGGTGCGCTACGAGCATGGCGAGTGGGCAAAGCAAAACTACCGCCACATGCACTTAAACTCCAAAAACGACTACGATCAGATGAAAGAGAGTTTGACAGCCAGAGCGCTTAGATTTGACAAGCTTAGCCCACCTGATCTTTGGGTCATTGATGGTGGTGAAATGCTTTTAAACTTAGCCTGTGAAATTTTAGCAAGCAGTGGCGCAAATGTCGATGTGATAGCCATTTCAAAAGAGAAGATCGATGCCAAAGCTCACCGCGCAAAAGGCGAGGCAAAGGATAAAATTTACACAAAAAATGGTAGCTTTAGCCTAAGTACGAGCGATAAAAAGCTTCAGTTTTTCCAAAAAATGCGTGATGAGAGCCATAGATTTGTCATCAGCTTTCACAGAAAAACAAGGCAGAAAAACGATATGCAAAGATCAATTCTAAAGCAAGCTGGCGTATCTGAAGGAAGTATCGCGAAATTAATCAGCTTTTACGGAAGTTTTGATAAAATCAGCGAAGCGAATTTAGATGAAGTGGCAAAAATAACAAACAAAAGCGTAGCAGAAAAGCTTGCAGTGCTCAAAGAAGGAAATTTGAAGTGATAATATATGATGAAAATTTAAAAATATCTGCGATAACGCAAGATTCACTTGAGCTATTAGGTTTTGATAGTTTGGATGACTTTTTGTTGCAATACAAAGATATAAGTGAGCTAGTCATAACAAGCCAAGAAAGTACAAACTACAGCTTCTTGGAATTTTTACAAAATACGAAAGATAATAGCGCTAGAGTAAATTTAAAAAGAAAAGATGGTGGTGCGATCTTACTAGAAGCAAGATTGCAAAATGCCATTTTAAAAAATGGTGAGAAATTTTTTATCGTGCTTTTAGAGAGGCAAGACATAATAAACAACCAAAACCTAATAGCAGCAGTAAAAGTAAAACCTACATTAAGACTGCCTGTTTTTAAACTAAACGCATGGTATCTTTTTGATACACAGACACAATCACTTATCGATGATTCCTGGTTTGAAACATCGCTTAAAATACTAAATTTAAATAAAAAAGATTTTGCATCCTATTTAAATATATTTTTACGCAACGCAAGAGAAATTCTTATCCAAATCCAATCAGCCATAATCGCAAAAGATGAGATAATGCTCAAAAAATACGTAGATGAGATAAGGGAAGCTGCATTAAATTTAAAGCTTAATAACCTTGCAAATGAGCTTAACGCTTTTTTAGATAACAATCAAAATGGAAAAATGAAAGAGATGTCTCTTTTTACCAAAAGACTAATTGAGATAGAAAATATTGTCAAAAAATATAGCAAAAAGAGTATCCATGAAAAATAATAAATTTTATATATTGTTAGCGCCAATAATAATTTCAGCGATCTTTTGCGCATATAGCGGAAATGAAAGCTATAAAAAATTCACAGATCTAAAAGATTTAAATGAAAAATTATATAAGCAGTCCTTAGTATTTCAAACTATAAAATCCGTAATACAAGAGCACGATACGCTAATAGGCAAAAGCCAAGAAGATATAAAAAGGTTGCGGGATAACACCTTAAAAAATACACAAAAATTTATAAATTCTATAAGAAAAGACGATCGCACTGAGATACGAAATATAAATAAATTAAAAGAATTGCTAGCAAATCTAAACCAAAATGATAAATTTGATGAACTATTTTACGAATTTTTCCAAAATATAAATGGAGAAATAGATAGCGATTTTAAACAAGACTTAGACCGAGACTTTCCGCTTATAATAAAAGCTTATGCCACAACTTTAAGTAAAATTTACAATCAACTCTCTTTAGCAAACAACACTAAATACTACGTAAAAAACATCTTTATAAATGGCCCTTTATTTTCAATAAACAGTAATGTGAGGGAAAATATATATTCCGTAAAAGACAGCACGCCAAATCTTGATATGCTTCCAAAAAGTAAGTTAAAAGAGAATATTTACAAAGACTTTAACCAGTTTGAAGCCAACTATCAAGCTAAAAAGATAAGAGAAGATAAAGCCAAGATCGCATTTTCTGAAAAGCTAAATATCGAAGATATTATCTTAATCAAACAGTATGAAGATGATAAATTTATACTTTTATTAGATAGTGCCATAAACATAAAAAATGAGCTAATAGAACTTACCAAGAGTGAAAAAATAAGCTTTGGCATAAAGACCTTTTTTGAGTTTTTGCTTTGTGGCTTGCTCATTTTGTCTTTGCTTGGTATTTCTGCTAGGTTGAAATTTTTAAAGGTGCTTATCGATAAATCAAAATACATATCGAGTTATATCCTATCATCAAAAGAGACAAGTGCGGATAATGCTATATCAAAGCTCATAAAAACTTATGAAGATCTAAAAGAAACCTATGTAAAAGATAGCAGCTTTTTTCAGATAAAAGATAGATATATTTTATCCGTGAGCAAGAAGCTAGAGTCTATCAATAAGGAAATTTTTACATCGACTGCGGCTTTAAAAATAGAAACGAATAATAGCAAAAAGCAAGTATTTATAGACACGATAGAAAAAAATGCAAATATCATGACTTCGCTTTATAACAATGCTAAAAATATCTCAAATGTTAAAAAATATAGCGAATGCAATAAAACCGAGATATTTGATCCTCAAAAAAGCTTTGAAGAAATTTTGCAAGCAAATATCGTCTATTCGCAAAGCAAAAAGATAAATTTTATAAGCTATCTTGATCCAAGCCTTACAAATGAACTAGAAGGAAATCTAAATTCATTAAAAACCGCATTCAACTCTATCTTTTTGGCGTCTTTATCAATGTCTTTAAGACATCAAAACATTATCATCGCTATCAAAAAAGTTCAAAAAGAGTTTGATAGAAGCGGACTTTGTTCTGTAAGCTTTAGCATAAAAAATAGCTCAGCTGCCATGAGCGAAAAGCAAATTTCAGATATATTTTCAGATGATGAGAATAGTTTAAATAATGATGAGAGCGAGTTTTATCTAAAAATCGCTCAAATTTATTTAAAAAATTTAGAAAGTAAGCTGGAGATTAACTCGTTTCCAAGTATTGGCAATGAGTTTAAATTTGTAGTCATCTTTAAGACAACATCAAACTATAAAGACTTTGATATAAAATGCAATCATAAATTAGCATTCTTACAAGACGCAAATGTCGCTTACAACGAAGCTTTTAAACAAACTACAAAAGACCTTGGGCTCAAAGTGGATATGCTAACAAGCACGAGTCCATCTATTACAAAAAATTATGATGCTATATTTTTAAGAAACACCAATAAGCAAGGTCAAGATATTAAAAATCCGCTCATTTTAAAAGATCCGCTAACTCCATTAAGCATCACAAGGCTACTTTGCTTAGGCGAAGCTGATATTATGAATAAAAATTTAAACGATAAACCAAAAATTTTAATCTGCGATACTAATGAAATTTACATAGATATAACAGCAAGTGGTTTTAGTAAATTTAACTGCGAAGTTGTTGGAGTTTGCAATAAAAAAGATCTAAAACAAGCCATAAAGCAGGGCGATTTTGACCTTATATTTGTTGGCTCGAAATTTTTTGAAGCTGAAAAAAATAGCATTCAAAAAAATCTTGATCTTATAAAAACAGCCATACAAAATGCAAAAATTCCAATTATACTAATGCTTTCAAATACTTCAAATATAGATGGAGACAGTGTCAAAGAATACTTCAATGCCTATATAAAAACGCCAATAAATAGCGACGAACTGGCTCAAATTTTTAGAAAATTTTTACCAAATTTTGGCGAGATCGCAATAGACGAAAGCTATCTAGCAAAAAGCGAAAATATTATTTTATTTAAGAAATCGCCAATGGAAAATAAAATATTTAGCTCAGCTTTAGGAGAATTTTACAACACACTTGAAACCACAAATAGCTTTGATGAGCTATTAACAAAGATAAAAACCAAAACTTACGGCATCGTTCTTATAGATGAAAATGTAAAAGACTTCAACTACGAAGAGCTAACAAGAGTTGTTGATAAGATAAGACAAAGCCAAAAGGCTGATACAAGAGTGCTGATATTTGGCGCACAAGAAAGAAGTGAATTTTCTTTTGTAAAAGTGTTAGCTAAAAATATCACAAAAGCAGAGCTTTCAGCTACCGTAAGGGAACAAATCGATTCTATGGGCACTAGCTACGCTAAAAGCTCTTATGAATTTATTAAGTTTAACGCTTAAAACTCTTTTGCGTTATTTTTAAATACATTTAGCACGCTTGCTCGCTTATGGCAAATTTCAGCGTATTCTCTTTCGCTCTTTGAGTCATAAACTATACCAGCTCCAGCCCCTACAAATACATCACTAAATCCATTTTCACCTGACACAAAGATGGCCGAGCGAATAAGAATAGCAACCTGAGCATCGCCATTAAAATGTAAAAATCCAATGCCGCCGCCATAGATATTTCGCTCAGAAATTTCAAGCTCATTGATTATCTGCATAGCTCTTATTTTTGGGGCTCCGCTTAGCGTGCCAGCCGGAAATATGCTAGCTAAGACATCAAAAAGATCAAAACCTTTGGCGCACTTGCCATAGACATCACTTACAATATGAATTACTTTTTCATATTTTTGGATATGCATCGCATTTTTTACGGATACACTTTTTGGCTCTGAAACCCTGCCAATGTCATTTCTAGCAAGATCGATTAGCATTTTATGTTCAGCCAGCTCCTTTTCGTCACTTAAAAGCTCATTTTCAAGTGCCGCATCTGCATTTGCATCGCTTCCTCTAGGTCTTGTGCCTGCGATCGGAGCTACAAAAATTTGCTCACTTTTCATCTCAAAAACAAGCTCTGGCGAAGAGCCAACCACATCGCCATAAGGTGTAGGAAAATGAAACATATATGGACTTGGATTTGTAAGTGAGAGCTTTTTATAAAAGTCTAGACTACTCATATTCGTTGAAATTTCAAGCAATTCACCAAGCACCACCTGAAAGACATCGCCACTTCTTATATACTCTTTTGCTAATTCAACCATATCCTCAAAGTGTTTCTTTTCTTTACCAAGATCAGTTTTTATACTAAATTTACTCTGCTCTTTGCTTTTGCATTCAACTTTTGCATCAAGCAAAAAGTCATAATATTTATTCTTATCTCCATAAAATGTATAAATTTTACTCATCTTATCAAAGTGCAGATAGGCCTTAGCATCGGCATAGATAAATTTTGGAAATTCATACTTTTTAGCTTTCTCTTCTCCGATATATTCAAAATATCTCACGCCATCATAAGCAAAAACACCAAAGAGACCTGCAAATGGAGCTAATGATTTATTACGATTTGTATCAAAATAACTTCTAAGCCCATAAAAATCCATGTCCTTTTCATCGATGTATTCGCAATCAATGCCTATAATCGTTTGTGTCTTATCCTCGGCTAGGTAGCTATTTTTAAATTTTTCTCTAATCACTTCATAATAAAACAGTGGTTGTTCTAAGAGCATTTTTTTCCTTTAAATTTTTGATGATTATAAAAAAAGTTCGCTTTTAGTTTTTAAAATTTTTATCGAATTTATAAATTTATGCCCAAATTTCACCTTTTTACTATTTTTTTAACACCGCTTGGCTAAAATTTGGCACTCATAAAAGGAAATTTATGCTTTTTGTTGAACTTTTTATAATCGGTATCGGCGTTGGATACATCGCTGGCTTTTTTGGTATCGGTGGCGGCACAGTCGTTGTTCCTATAATGGTCGCCTTTGGATATGACATAAAAACCGCTATTGGCATAAGCGTCATGCAAATGATATTTAGTGCGACTTTTGGCTCGTATCTAAACTACAAAGCTGGTTTTTTAAAACTAAATCGTGGCGTAGTTTTAGGGTTTGGAGGCTTAGTTGGAGCTAGTTTTAGTGGCATTATTGTTTCATATGCGCCAGCGATTTTACTTGAGTCACTCTTGCTTGCAACATTTATCTTATCCCTTTTAAAGTTATATTTTATGCCAAATAGCGACGGCTCAAACGCAAATAACTCACTTTTTTTACTATTTTTAGTTGGTCTTTTTGTGGGTGCTCTTGCCATTAGTATTGGCATCGGCGGGGGCGTCTTTATCGCTCCTATTTTGGTTGGCTTTTTACGCTATGAGCTAAAAAAAGCCGTTTCAATGGGAGTATTTTTTGTGATGTTTGCAGCCTTCTCTGGCTTTATCTCACTTTCATTAAGCGGCCATATTTCTTATTTAGAAGGTGCCTTTCTAGGTCTTGGCTCGCTAATAGGCGCATACTTTGGCACCAAAAAGACACAAGCCATGGATAAAAAAGCACTTAAAAAGTGGTTTTTACTCTTTTACATAGCGATGATAACTCTAATCTTAAAGGATATGATATTTGGCTAAATCAAAAATTTAAGGCTAGGCTAGCTAGTCTTAAATTTCTTCAAAAAAGTAGGCTTCACTTAATTTAAAAGCAAGCTTATCTAGCTCGTCTTTGCTTAAATTTACGCTCTTTGCGATATCTTTTAAACTAGCTTTGCCATCAAATTTTAAAGCAATTTTGATCTCTTCATGGCTTAAGCTTAGCTTGCCATTTAGCTCATTTGCCAAAGAGATAACTGGTGAGCTAGCATTTAAAAAATACTCAAGATACGCAGCAGCTCTAAGCTTTAGTCTAGTTTTGCCAGGCTCATAGATAAGTGCTTTGAGTTTTGAAGAAGAAATTTTAGTGTTTTGATCATTTAAAATTTCAAGCAGTCCCACAAAAGCTTCATCTGCATTCTCACCAAGTGCCGTTTTTACTTCGCTTAAATTTAGGCTTTGTGGATATCTTTTGCTTAAAATTTCTTGCGTTTTTGTTCTTGGCTGCTCGCTAAAATATGCAAAATAAATCTTATCAAGCTCGCTCTCTCCAAGTACCGCTTCAAAGTCCTCAGCACCGCCAAGCCTCTCTTTGTGAGCGATGAGACTTTTTCTAAATGATCTATTAAACAAAAAGTCGTTTAGCTGCTCTTTTTTAATACGAGAGTTGTAATTTTGCTCGATGTGCGCGTCAAAGCGGTAAATCCCAGTCGAGCTTGCGAAGATATCATTTAGCGAAGCATCTATTACGTAGCAAAGTCCGTGCTTGTCGATATGTTTAGCAAATTTATGAAAGTAGATTGGCTCGTTGCTAGCCTCTAAAAAGTCATGCAATATATAATAATCATTGCCCTTTGCGATGATGCTTTGTAAGAAATTTAGCTGTGTTAAAAGCAGCTTCATGCTATCTTTGTATACGACATCACTTTGGCTTTGCAGGCTAAATTTCAAATAATCCTGCAAGAAATTTAACTCGCTTTTTACGCGAGCAAGTGCTTCTTTGCTATCGTTGCCTGAGCTTACAAAAAGCATAAAATCTCTTAAAATATCAAGACTCTTCCAACCAGGATAGGTATTATACGAAACATAAGCGATGCCGTCATTGCTAAGTAGTGCCTTAATCGTTGCAAGCAACGCATCTCTTACATTTGGGCTCACCCAGCTATAAACGCCATGAGCGATAATATAGTCAAATTTTCCAAGCTCTTTTATATCGCTTTCGTTCATGTGTAAAAAATTTCGCTCAAGCAGAGTAAAATTTTCTAAACCTACCTGCTTTGCTACTTTGTTACCTTCAGCCACTTGATGGCTTGAGATGTCGATACCAACAACTTTTGCGTTTTTATGCGAAATGGCAAATGGCAAGATATTGCCACCGTATGATGAGCCAAGCTCAAGCACTCTAGCCTCTTTTAAGCCAGCTGCCTTAAGTCCCAGAAATTTAGCAACCGCTTCTATCCTAACTGGCGAGCAGTCGCTAAATGCGGCCGAGAAATAAGGAATTTCATCGTAAGCTTTCTTTGTTTTATTCATCAGCTATGTTTTCTTGCAAATTCTCTCATAAACTCACCAAGTTTTTCAACATCACTTTGGCTAACGGCATTGTAGATAGAGGCTCTTATACCGCCAAGATGTCTGTGACCTTTTAGCCCTAGCATGCCCTCTTTTAGCGCTTCTTCGACAAAAACTGGCTCAAGTGCATGATCCTTTGGTATCGTAAAGCTCACGTTCATATCTGATCTGCTTGATTTTTTAGCGTGGCCTACGTAAAAGCCATTTGAGCTATCTATGATGTCATAAAGCGTGCTTGCTTTTTTGGCATTTATCTTCTCAACCTCGGCAAGTCCGCCAAGATCTAGTAGGTGCTGCATAGTTAAATTTAAAAGATAAATTCCAAAAGTTGGCGGTGTGTTGTAAAGCGAGTTTGCCTCTACGTGCGTTTTGTAGCGCAAAAACATAGGGATATTTTGGCTGCTCACACGATCAACTAGGTCTTTTCTTAAAATGACGATAGTCACGCCACTTGGGCCTGCATTTTTCTGAGCGCCACCGTAAAGCAAGCCGATACTGCTAAAATCAAGCGGCCTAGCGAAAAAGTCGCTCGAAGCATCGACAACAAGGGGCGATTTAGTCTTTGGCATAGCCTTATACTGTGTGCCATAAATCGTATTGTTTGAGCAGATGTAGGCGTAGTCGGCATCGTCACTAAATTTTACATCAGGGATGTAAGAGAAATTTTCATCCTCACTGCTTGCTACGACATCCACATTTACACCAAGCACATTTGCCTCTTTGATCGCTTTGTTTGTCCAAACGCCAGTATTTGCGTACTCGGCCCTGCCGCCTTGATATAAATTCATCGGTATCATGCTAAATTGCAAGTGTGCACCACCTTGAAGAAATAAAATTTCATACTCATCGCCGATGCCGTAAAGCTTTCTTATCTTATCCATCGCGCCAAAGTGGATCTCCTCAAAGGTCTTGCTTCTGTGGCTGATCTCCATGATCGAGTAGCCCTCGCCTCTGTAGTCGGTAAATTCGGCCTTTGCGTGCTCTAAAACATCTAGTGGTATCGCGCTTGGACCTGCGCTAAAGTTAATTTTTCTACTCATTTTTACTCCTTGATAATTGCTTTTTTATGTGTATTTTGCGAGACAAGCTCTATCTCATCGTCTATTTTTAAATCCCTAAGATCAACTCTCTTGCCATCTTTTCTAACCTCGATAAGCCCCTTCGTGCTCTCAAAAAAGAGCTCTCTCATCTCATAAGCCTTCTCTAGCGAGCCAAGGGCCGAGCCAAGGACTAAAATTTTTCTTTGCACGGCATTTACTAGAGCGTTTTGCTTGTTTGCTACCTCGCTAAATTTTAGCTCGATCCTAGCTTTTAGGGCATTTGATGAAAATTTAGAAAGTAGTAAATTTAGCAGATTTTGCTTTTTGGTGATCTTTAAGCTTAAAGCGCTATCAAGATCGTCGCTGAGCCTATCAAGATACTGAAAAAACGCCTCTTCATCAGGCAAAAGATCTAGCATAGCTGCACTTGGCGTAAGCGACCTACGATCTGCCACAAAGTCGCTTATAACATAGTCGATCTCGTGTCCGATAGCACTTATGACTGGCGTTTTTGTAGCGTAAATTTCACGTGCTAAGTCCTCGTCGTTAAAGCACCAAAGATCCTCTTTACTACCACCTCCACGAGCTAAAACGATCACATCAACGCCGTATCTATCAGCTCTTTTTAAAGCCTTTATGAGCGAGCTTGGGGCATTTTCACCTTGAGTTAAGGCATCAAAGATATAAATTTCGCTTAATTTCCAACGACTCGTCACGACCTTTAACATATCCTGAAGTGCCGCTGAAGTAGCGCTTGTGACAAGGGCTATTTTTTTAGGTAAATTTGGTATCTCTTTTTTTGCAGCAATGTCAAAAAGGCCCTCATTTTCGAGCTTTTCTTTAAGCTGCCTAAACGCAAGCTCAAGCTCACCCTCGCCATCAGGCAGCATCGCACTAGCCACTAGCTGATACGACCCGCTTGGCGAATAAATGGTCACTTTGCCATAAATTTTGACCTTCAAGCCATCTTTTGGTAAGAATTTCACCTTTTGGTTGTTCATGCGATACATCACAGCTGAGATGCTTGACTTCTCATCCTTTAGCGTGAAGTACCAGTGCCCAGAAGCATGCTTAGTAAGGCGCGAGATTTCGCCACTTACCTCGACGTAGTCAAGTGTCGCTTCAAGCAGCGCCTTTGCTTTTTCGTTTAGCTCAGAAACACTAAGCATTGATTTCTCTTACCTTTTTAGCGATAAATAGTGTTGAGATATCCATGCTAAAGCCCTTGCAAAGCTCTATCTCAAAACCAGCCGTGGCTAGCTCGTCGCAAAAGCTCTTTGCGTCCAAGAAATTTTCTATCGAGCTTGGCAGATACTCGTACGCCTCTTTATTTTTTGAGATAAAGCCACCAATTTTTGGCAAAATTTTACTTAGGTAAAAATCTCTTAGCGAGGTTATAAGCCCCTTTTTCTGGCGTTTTGTAAATTCAAGTACGACTACGTAGCCATTTAGAGCAAGCACTCTATTAAACTCTCTAAGCGCAGCCTTTCGCTCAACCACATTTCTAATGCCATAGCTTATGCTTAAAATTTGAGCCTCACCGCTTGCAAGCGTTGTATTATTAGCGTAGGCCTCTATAAATTTAAAATTTGGAAATTTCGCCCTCGCCTCTTTTAGCATGCCACTTGATGGATCGATGCCAGTAAGGCTTTTTATCTGCACGCCAAATTCTTTTGAGATTTCACTCCAAAGCCCCATCATATCGCCAGTACCACAAGCCACGTCGACGATATTTATGCTTCTTTCTTTAAAAATTTCTAGCATATATCTGCAGGCGAATTTCCTCCAGCTCACATCCACGCCAAGACTTAGCACTCTGTTTGCGACGTCATAAGTCGGAGCGATCTGGTTAAACATATCAACGATTTTTTCTTGTTTTTGCATAAATTTGCCCTTTTATATGTAGTAAATTTTTAAATTTCTTGAAATTTTGCGAGTTGCTTTTATAAATTTAAGACGCTTTTTTAGTATCTCTTCTCTACTTTTATAAATTTGCTTGTAAATTTTACTCTCGAGTCTCTCTTTATCTGGCATTTCTGGAAGTCTTTTAAGGATACCGAGCCAGACGTCATAGTCTTGAAGATTACCAAAAATTTCTTGCATCTGTTTTAGCTTCTCTTCATACTTTTTAAGCCCTTCAAAATAGAAAATTTCACATAAAAACTCGTATGTATATCTAATCTTTTTAAGCTCTATCCTAAGATCATGAAAGCTCTCGTTTGGGCAGTCTTGATTAAGGCTTTTTAGCCTTTTTTGAGCTAAAACCAAAAGCGTTCTAAGCTTAAACGAACCAAGGCGCGAAAGACTTACGTCAAAGAGTTTTGACTTATAAAATTCACCCTCGTTTAAAAATATCTCCCACTCTTTTAAAAATGCATAGTTTTCTTCGTCACCAAGGTAGCTTTTTACATTTTCATACTCTAAATCTAGAGCCTTTTGCACAAAATAGATAGGCTCATTTGCATGTTTTTGCTCGTTTAAAAAGCTCAAAAATACATCCAAATCTCGCTTTTTGTTTGTCGAGTTTGCAAGCATTTTAAAATTCTCGCCAAAAAAAAGTGTCACTTTCTCATCAAAAACGCCACTAAAAATTTTAAGGATCGATCTAACCTTTCTTAAATTTACGCGAAGCTCATGCAAAACCTCTTCATCTTTATCTATCAAATACTGGTTTTTTAGCCTTATTATTACTTTAAAAATACTAACAAAAAGGACTCTTAGCGCCTCGCCGCTTTTTAGATTTGCAGCAAAATTTGGCAGAATTTCTTTTTCTTTTATGATCTTATAGGCTCTTTTGTAGTCGATTTGTTCATTTTCATTAGCATGGATGGCAAGAAATTTGTTTTTATATCTTTTATCACAAGTTACGTCACTTAGGCAAAAATTTTCTAAAAATGGTGGCAGCTTGAAAAAGACGGCCTCATTTTCATCGCTAAATTCGATCTCAAATGTACAAAGCCCGTTTAGCTCATTTTTAAAAATATCGATATTGCAAGGATTGTTATTTAGTTTAAAAATATATCTATCTTTTAAGATGACGCTACCGATGCGGTTTTTAAGAGCCTTTTTAAACTCCGTTTTTTCGCAAAATTCTTCATTTTCTTCTCTGATTAGATCTTTGCCAATCTTTACAGTTTTTATAAATTTATCCTCTTCACTTCGGAAGCGGGTCTCTTCATTTTGCGTTATCTTGGTATAAAATTGAGAAATTTCAAGATGCTTAAAGACTACTCCAGCTTCTTTTAAAAAATCTAGAATTTGAGAATTTTTGAGTAAAAATTTACGCTCTATCTCCAAACTCACATTTTTCTCCAAAATTTTTTGTTCATTTTAGCAAGTTAGTGCTTAAAACAATGAGAAAAATGCTAAATTTAGGCTTATTTTAAAAGTATTTTTACAAGAAGAAAGATGAAATTTATGTTGCTAAATAGCAACATAAATTTTTATTTACAGTATTTACAGCTTTTTACGCTAGCTACGATGTTTAGACGTTCTATTATATTTCCGATCTTCTTTTCTAGTGCCTCTTGATATTTGCCAAGCTCAGCATCATCGTAGCTCACGTCCTCGACGCTTCCACAGCTTTCACAGACAACATGAATATGTGGATATTCGTAGATGTCGTATCTAGCCTTTTGATTGACGATATTTACTTCAACTACGAGACCTTCGTCTTTTAAAGTATTTAAATTTTTATAAACTGTCGCAAGAGAAACCGATGGACTCTCTTTTAAAATTTCATCATAAAGCTCATCAATCGTTGGATGCGTGTGGCGATCAAGAATTCTTAAAACGCTAAGGCGTTGTGGCGTGACTTTTAGCCCAGATTGCTTTAATAATGATACGTATTGCATAGTGCTTTTCCTTGTTTTTATTTTGGCTTATGCTAGCAAAAATAATATTAAACGTTACTTTATTAAATGATATTAATTATTTTCTAGTAAATTTTTGGTAATCTGCTCGGCACTTATACCAAGGTACTTTTCAACATCAGCAGTTGAACCATGTGGGATAAATTTATCTTCATACTCGAAGCTAATGACGCTTATATTTGAGATTTTATTTTCTTGTAGAAATGCACTTACTATATCGCCAATACCGCCTTTTTTAGCACTATCGCTAAATATGTACCACTTTTTAGTGCGTTTTGCAAGACCTAGTAAAAGCTCACTATCAAGTGGTTTTGCAAAGACAAGATCAACCAATATCACATCAAGCTTGTCAGCAAGTAAATTTCTGACCAAATTTGCCCTACCAACGCCGTTACCATAGCCTAAAAATGCGATATCACTCTTTGCGTCAGCTAAAATTTCACCCTTGCCAAACTCAAGTGGCTGAGCTTCAAACTCATCTCTTAAGATAAATGCCCCACGCGGATATCTAAATGCGCTAACACCCTTGTAAGAGTAGGCAAATTCCATAACATTTTTCATGCTCTCTTCGCACCTTGGGGCAAAAAGAACCATGTTTGGCACAGCGTTTAAGAAGCTAATGTCAAAAGCACCCTGATGCGTTTCGCCGTCCTCGCCCACGATGCCAGCCCTATCCATCGCAAACGTGATGTTTAAATTTAAAATAGAAGCATCGTGAATGACCTGATCGTAGGCTCTTTGCATAAAAGTCGAGTATATCGCGACAAATGGCTTAAAGCCCTCTTTTGCCATGGCTGACATCGATGTAACTGCGTGCTGCTCGGCTATCGCCACGTCCCAAAAACGATCTGGAAATTCTTGTATCAAGGCATCCATGCCAGTGCCTGTTGGCATCGCAGCCGTTACGCCAACAATGTCGCTGTGCTCTCTTGCCATCTTTAAAAGCTGCTCGCTAAAGATCGCCGTGGCTGACTTGTTTGACTGTCTTTTTATAAATTCGCCACTTTTTAGATCAAATGGCCCAACTCCGTGCCAATTTTCATAGCACCCCTCAGCAAATTCATATCCTTTGCCCTTTAGTGTCTGTACGTGAACGATGACTGGTTTTTTCATGTTTTTGGCAGTTTCAAATGTACTAAGAAGCGCTGAAAGGTCATGTCCGTCGACTGGGCCTATATACTCAAGTCCAAGCTCTTCAAAAAACATGCCAGGGGTGATGAGTCTAATGCCCTCTTCGATACGTCTAGCCATATAGGCGGCCGAATCTGGCATATAACTTAGAAATTTCTCAACCCTACCCTTAAATTTTTGATAAAACTGCCCTGCCATCATCTGGCTGAGATACTTGCTAAGTGCGCCTATTGGTTTGCTTATGCTCATCTCGTTGTCGTTTAGGATGATGACGCAAGGATATTTTCTATCGCCCAGCTCATTTAGCGCCTCGTACGCCATTCCGCCACTTAGCGAGCCATCTCCTATGACAGCCACTGGGATACGATCTTCGTTTTTAAGTTTTATCGCCTTTGCAGCACCAACTGCTAAAGATATGGACGTCGAGCTATGCCCTGCTACAAAGTAGTCAAATTTACTCTCGCTTGGCTTTGTATAGCCGCTGATACCATTAAATTTCCTAAGCGTATCAAAGCTCTCCCAGCGTCCAGTTAGTAGCTTGTGTGCATAGCTTTGATGACTCACATCAAAAATAAATGGATCTTTTGTCACATCAAAAATTTTATGCATCGCTACAATGATCTCAACTGCGCCGATATTTGAGCTAAGATGACCGCCATTTTTGCTAACAGTGGCTAAAATTTTATCCCTGATGTCATGACAAAGTGCGTTTAGTTCATTAACATCTAAACTTTTAACGTCTTTATTCATTATTTACCAGCATTTTTAGTTTTTCTAGCCTTGTTTGCATAGTCGCATCGATATTGCCACCATCACTTATAATAACCACACCACCTTTACTTATAGCATCATCAGCACTTACTTTTACGCGTTCGTTTTTACTAAATTGCTCTTTTAGATAGTCGCTATCTTCTGGATTTACGCGAATTTCTATATTTTTAACATTACTTAGCTCTTTTATAAGCGAGCTTGCTAGATGATGAGCGATCTGATTTGAAGAGGTTGAAATTTCTTTATCGATTACTTCTTTTGCGATTTTTATAGCAGTTTGTCCAAGCTCTTCTTCGATCTTCTTTAAAAACTCATCAAATTTAACGTACTGCTCATCTAACTTTGCAGCTGAAGTGCTAAATCTAGCCTCTAACTCATTTATCCTTGCTTCATTTGCCGCATTTGCTTGGGCGATACCCTCATTTTTGCCATCTTCTTTAGCACGAGAAATTTCAGCCTCAAGGCGTTTAGCAAATTCGCTCTCTTGATTTTCTATTTGCATTTGAAGTTTAATGATGTTGCTGCTTAGCTCATCTGTTTTTTTAAGCAACTCTTCGACGAAGCTCGACTCACCTCCTTGCTGTATTTGTGGACTTTGAGCCTGAGGAGCAAAGTGATTTTGTGAGTTTGTCTGCGTTTGGTGGCTAGCTTGAGGAACAAAATTTTCACCCTTTTGCCCAAAATTTTGCTCGCTTAGCTCTTCACTAAGATTATTTTCTTCTATCAATACAGGAGCACTATCTGCGGCTCGCTCTCCAACTCCAAGTACTTTAAATCTGTAGTTTTCTATAAAGTGAGCTGGAGAAGTTTCACTGGTTATTACGCTGCTTTTCATTCTATCATCTCATCTGCTTCGCCGACTTGGAATACACCTTGATCAGCTAGAGTTTGCACTGTCTCTACTATGCGCCTTTGGGCCTCTTCAACATCTTTTACACGCACCGCACCAAGATATTGCATCTCCTCTTTAAAGGCTTCTGCTGCACGCTGAGACATATTTGATAAAAATTTATCCTTGATGCCATCGCTTGAGCCCTTAAATGCGACCATAAGGTCTTTTTTATCGACATTTTTAAGAATTTCTCTAATCGCAGTTGCGTTAAGGTTGATAATATCTTCAAATGTAAACATAAGCTCTTTAATCGTTGTTGCAAGCTTATCATCACTTTGTTCGATACGTTCGATCGTACTTTTGCTGGCTTTTTGTCCAAGTCTATTAAGCACTTCTGCCACAGCTCTTGGACCGCCAACTTCGACTTTATAAGATGTAAGACTTTCAAGCTTGCCTTCAAGTACAGTTGAAACACGCTTAATTACCGATGGGCTAATATCACCAAGATTTGCCATTCTAATGACAACCTCGCTTCTTAACTCATCTGAGAAAAAACTAAGCGTTTCAGCAGCGCTCGTTGAGTCCATGTGAGCTAGTATTAGCGCGATGGTTTGAGGGTGCTCTTTTATGATAAAGTCTGCAAGCTGTTGTGGTTTTATCTTATCAAGATAGCCAAAGCTTTTTGAGTTTTCCATGCTTTTTGCAAGCTTGTCTAAAATTTTCTGAGCAGCCTCTGGACCAAATGTGCGGTAAAGAATTTCTTTTGCATACTCTAAACCACCACTTCTCATATATTGATTTGACTGCATTAGCGCGTAAAATTCTTCTAGCACAGCACTTGCGACTTGTTTGTCTATGTTTTTTGCGGTTGCGATATAGCCTGAAATTTCAGTGATGACATCAACATCCATGTGAGAAAATATAAGAGCAGTTGCCTCTTCGCCAAGCTGAATCAGCAAAATAGCAATCTTTTCAGGCATCGATAGATCATCATAAATCATTTTTTGCTTGT
The DNA here is from genome assembly GCF_000466745.1 of Campylobacter concisus ATCC 51562. Classification (NCBI taxonomy): domain Bacteria; kingdom Pseudomonadati; phylum Campylobacterota; class Epsilonproteobacteria; order Campylobacterales; family Campylobacteraceae; genus Campylobacter; species Campylobacter concisus. Next base: position 111,974 of record NZ_ANNI01000009.1, read on the forward strand.
CATTTAGCTTTATTGACATCAAATTTCCTTACGCATATTAAAGTCGCTGTCATTTTTTACCATATCTTGAAGTAGCATTGCTATCTCTTCATTTCTTTCTGTGATGACCGCTCTCATTTTCTCAAGTAAAACATCGTATTTTAGTTCATCTTCATTAAACTCGCCACTAAGCCCTAGTTGCTCTTCGACCTTTTTGCGAGCAGCTTTAAATTTCTCAAGCGTATCTTCAGCATCTACCTCAATATCCTCAAGACCATCTTGAACTTGCTCCTCTTCTTCTTTTGTCTCTTCAAGCATCTTTTGCATAAATGGCACAATGACTTTTTTATAAAAAATATAAAGCAACAATGCTGCAAAAATATATTTTAATAGCGGCATAAATGGCACTACATAGTTATTCACAAAGCCATCCATCTTCTCGCTAGTGCTTATATCTTTGCCAGTTTTAAACTCAAAGTTATCTAAGCTTACTTCATCGCCTCTATTTTGGTTATAGCCGATTGATTGCTTGATCAAATTTGTGATTGACTCTCTTTGCTCTTTGGTAAGTGGGGCAAATTCAAGCTCGCCAGTTGGCTTGCCGTCTTTGTCTTTTTTGCTCTGATAAAGTCCGTCTATAACGACAGCCGCACTCACTCTATTTATGCTAGCAAACTGCCCTTTGACATTTGTTACTTTCTTTGAAATTTCATAGTTTGTCTGCTGTGAGCTTTTGTTGTACTGCTCTTTTAAAGTGCTGTCATCTAGCCCTTGAACAGGGCCTATGTTGCTAACTGCACCTGGGACACCACCTACTTCATTTGGTGCTGAGCCTTGGCGCTTTTCTTCGATATTGCTTTCACTTCTTACGACGTTATTTGGGTCATAAACCTCGCTTTTTGTATCTTTTTTATCAAAGTCAAAGTCGATATTTACCTTTGCTACGACCTTGTCCACACCGCCCACGATAGGAGCTAGCACATTTACGATCTTTTGCTCGTAATTATTTTCAAATTCACGTTTATAGCGTATCTGCTGAGCTATAGCGTCACTATCAAACTCACCATCTTCATCGCCAAGTGCGACGCCGTCTTGATTTACGATCTTTACATTTTCTGTGCTCAAGTTTGTAACAGAGGCAGCAACAAGGTTTTTAATACCAAAAATTTGCTTAGCATTTAGGCTAACGCCTGGTTTTAGCTCGACTACGATAGAAGCTGTTGGAAGTGCTTGACGCTCAGTAAAAACGCTCTCTTTAGGGATAGCGATACGAACAGTCGCTTTTTGGATAGAAGAGAGACTCTCGATCGTTCTAGCTAGTTCGCCCTCAAGCGCTCTTTGAAATTTTACTCTCTGCTCGGCATCAGTCGCACCAAATTCTTGCTTGTCAAAAATTTCAAAGCCGATTTTGCTCTCTTTTGGTATTCCAAGAGTTGCAACAGCGATACGCTCTTTATAGACATCACTCGTTGGCACAAGGATAGTGCCTTCGTTTGCCAATTTATATTTAATGCCATCTTTGTTTAGCTGATCAAGTATTAAGGCAGAATCGTTTGGGCTAATATTTTCAAAAAGAACGCTATAACCTGCAAAATTTTCATTTTTGCTTTTATAAAGTGTTAAAAATACCAAAAATGCCACGACCAAGACGATCGAGCTAGCTGCAACGATTTTTTGCTTTAATGAAAGCTTTTGATAAATTTGACTTATTTGATGAAGTAATGCTTTAAAATCCATATTCCTACTTTAAAATTTGCTTTAATTCTTCAAAAACTCTATCATTTTGCCAGCTAAGGCCGATGGTGATTCTTACCGCATTTAAGGCGTAGCTTTTTAGATCTCGCAAAATTATACCCTTTTTTAGCATCTTTTCGCATATCTGACTTGATTTTGGCTCATTAAATTTAAAAGTTATGAAATTTGTATAGCTTGGGATAAACTCAATGCCATTTTGCTTTGCAAATTCCTCATATCTCTTCATTTGCTCGAAATTATTCTGCATGGTTTGCTGCACGAACTCATCATCATTAAGTGCTACTATCGCAGCTCTTAGGCTTGGAGTTGTGATGTTAAATGGAGCTCTTAGTTTTGAGAGAGCGCCTATGATCTCTTCATTTGCCACGCCGTATCCCACGCGCATACCACCAAGCGCATAAGCTTTAGAAAATGTTCCAAGATAGATAGCATTTTTAAATTTTACCACTTCGCTTGGCTTTATCTCTTTTTTGCTATCTTTAAATTTTGCAAATTCGTTGTAAGCACAATCAAACACAACAAGCGTGTTTTCATCAATGCTTTTTATAAATTTAAAGACCTCATCTGCGTCCAAACACTCACCAAGTGGATTATTCGGCAAGCAAAGAAAGATGACAGAAATTTCATCTTTATGTGCATTATAAATTTCTAAAAACTCACTCAAATTATGCTCTACGCTCTTTGTGCGGTAAATTTTAGCTCCGGTTTGTTTTGCATAAATTTCATACATAGCAAATGTCACGCCAGCCATCAAAACGCCACTTTGTTTGTTTGCCTTCGCATGAAGTGCATACTCTATGATCTGGTCACTTCCAGAGCCAATGATTAAATTTTTGCTAGTTACGCCAAATTTCTTAGCCAGTCCTTCTTTTAACTCAAAGTAGCTATCGTCTGGATAGAGATGTGCTTTTTTAGCGACCTCTTTTAGCGCCTCCTCTACGCGTTTGCTCGTGCCAAAAGGGTTTTCGTTGCTAGCTAGCTTTATCACATCTTTTGCCTCGATACCAAATTCTCTAACTACAAGTTCGATCGGCTTTCCAGCCTCATAATTAACTAAATCATCTAAAAAATCATTAAATTTCATCACTCATCTCCATTCAAATAGCTTCCTAGCCACGTTATCTCAGCGCCGCTCTCTTTTGCAAGTTCAAAGGCATTTTGTACCTTTTCATCGTCTATATGCCCCTCAAAATCAAGATAGAACATTGACTTAAATTCACGCTGTTTGATAGGGCGTGACTCAAGTTTTGTGATATTTATATTTTCATTTTTAAAAATTTGAAGTAGATCAGCAAGACGTCCTGGACTGTGATCAGTCTTTGCTAGGATCGAAGTTTTTGAGTTTTCAACTCTTGCGTTTTTAAAGTCGCTAAGAATGAGAAATCTCGTTCTGTTTGCCATATTGTCCTCGATCGTCTCGTAAATGATCGGCACGTTGTAAATTTTAGCTGCGATCTTTGAACAAATGGCGGCTGAATTTCTATCCATAGAGGCCATGTATGCGGCTGCTGCAGTTGATTTTGCTGGGACAAATTCGACCTCATTTAACAAGTGATCTTCTAAAAATTTACGGCATTGATTATACCCTTGCGGATGCGAGTAAATTCGTTTTATCTCTTTTAGATCTTCATTTATGCTAACAAAGCTGTGATGGATATCCACATAAAGCTCAGCAACTATTTTTATATCACTGAATTTGCTCAAACAATCAAGCGTAGCGCCAACAGCGCCTTCGGTGTTGTTTTCAATAGGCACAACGCCGTATTTTGCCTCTTTTTGAGCTAGCTTTGTAAAAACCGCCTCGATGGTCGCAAGTGGCAAATATGAACTCATCGCACCAAATCTACTCTGTGCTGCTTGATGCGTATAAGTGCCCTCAGGTCCTAGATATACGATCTTTTGAGGCATTTCTAAATTTCTACTCACAGCAAAAATTTCAAGATAAATGGCTTCAATAGCAGCTTTATTTAAAGCTTTATCTTTGCTAAGACTAGTTAGTCGGTTTATGATAGCTCGCTCGCGTTCAGGACGATATATAGGCGTTCCGCTAGTTTGCTTTAGCTTGCCGATTTGCTCAACTAAAATCATCCTTTCATTTAGTTTATTTAAGATGAGATCATCGATCGCATCGATCTCTTTTCTAAGCTCATTTAGCTCTTGCATCAGCGCTCTCCAAAAATTCTCTCTCAAGTGCCACGACATCCTCAAAGCTCTCGCGTCTTCTTATCAGCCTATCTTTGCCATCAAGCACGCAAACCTCAGCGGCTCTGTTTCTTGTGTTGTAGTTTGAGCTCATACTAAAACCATAAGCTCCAGCACCTTTTACCACGATAATATCGCCACTATCGCACTCTGGCAACTCTATATCTTTTGCTAAAAAATCGCCACTTTCACAAACTGGACCAACCACGTCGCATGGGCCTAAATTTTTATCTTTGCCACAAACAAAAATTTCATGGTGAGCACCATAAAGGCTTGGTCTAATAAGATCATTCATCGCACCATCAGTTATAACAAATCTCTTTTTGCCATTAAATTTTTCATATAAAACGCTTGCGACAAAGTAGCCAGCATTACCCACAATAAAGCGTCCTGGCTCGCATACGATAGTTACGTCTTGACCCTTTAGTGCGCCCAAAATTCCTTGTGCATAGTCATATAAATTTATCTCTTTTTCATCGTTATAAATGATGCCAAGTCCGCCGCCAACATCGAAAAATTTGATATCTATCTCAAGTGCTCTTAGCTCTCTTAAAAGCTCACTAACGATATTTGCAGCATCGATTATCGGGCTAAGTGATGTTAGCTGAGAGCCGATATGAAAATGTATACCAGTTGGTTCAAGAGAGTCTGAAGCTTTAGCGTGGATGTACATTCTTTTAGCTGTTTCAGCATCAACGCCAAATTTATTTTCATTTAGTCCTGTTGAGATATATGGGTGAGTTTTTGCATCGACACCTGGATTTACCCTAATGCTAATTCTTGCCTTTAAGTTTAGCCCTTTTGCGATCTTTTCAAGTCTTAAAAGTTCAGCAAAACTCTCGACATTTATGAGTAAAATCTCATTTTTTAAAGCCTCTTTTAGCTCATCATCGCTCTTGCCAACACCGCTAAAAATGATCTGATATCTCTTTGCACCTGCTAAAAACGCTCTTTTTACTTCACCAATGCTAACACAATCAAATCCAGCTCCAAGATCAGCTAGAAATTTCAAAACACTTAAATTTGAGTTTGCTTTCACCGCATAACAAATGAGAGATTTTCTAGCAAAAAATGCATTCTTTAGTGCTTCATAGCGGCTTTTTATGTAGTTAAAATCATAAACGTAAAGTGGGGTTTTGTATCTATTTGCAAGCTCTTTAAAATCCATAAAATAGCCTTTATTAAAATGGCTTGATTTTACAAAAAGCTTGCCAAAATTTGGCTTAACGATGCGATTTTATGAGATAAATGGCGTATACCAAAAGTAAAATAACTGGCAAAACTATGCCGATTTCTGGCAAAATCACAGAAGTTTGTGCAAATTTTACAAGAATAAAGAGCAGACCCCAAACGACAAGAGTTATCACAACAAAGATAAAAGTCGAAAGTGCAAGATTAAAAAATCTACCAGTTACAGGCAAATGATAGTAAAAAATGAGCAACAAAAATGGTGCAAAAAATGGTGCGATAGCAAGGTTGTAAAAAGCTGTTTTTGCGCTATCAAGGCCGATGCCTTCATTTTTAAATGTCTTTATAAAATTTATCGCATCTGGGATATTAAATTTTGAGTTTTCAACACTAACAGCGCTTTCAATACTCTTTGGTTTAAAGCCTTTTAGTGCATCTAAGTTCTCGCTTTGTATTTTATTAAAACCAGCTTCACCAAGCTCTAAAATTTGAGGTAAAAGGGTTTGATTAACATCTTTTAAAATCCACTCATTGTCTTTAAAATTAGCATGATTTGCAAATGTAGTTGAGAGTAAATTTGTGCCATTTATCTCAAAAATTCTAACATCATTTGCTATTTGATTCACAGAATTTAGCTCTTTTATGTAGATAAATTTGCCTTCAAATTTTAAAAACGAATCATTTGTGCTTTTTGAGAAAGCCGTATTTTTAGCGATGCTTTTTTGATAGTCGTGTGCATAGGCAAATGGAGTAAAATTTAAGCCAACATAAAAAATAGTTATAAAAAGTGCAATAAAAAATGGTGAAAAAATTAAGCTATTTTTACTAATACCAAGCGCATAAAAACTGATTAGCTCGTTTGAGCGAACCATATTTACATGTAAAATAATGAGTGCAAAAATGAGCGAAAGTGGTAAAACATAGCCAATAGCGCTAAGCGATGTAAGCCCAACATAAAGGAGCTGAAGGTTTGCAGATGGTGGCAGATCTTTTAAATTTGTAAGTAGATCGATACCAACATAAAATAGTTCAAGCGCTAAAAATACGATAAGAAAAGATTTTATATAGACCCAGCCAACGTATCTGGCGTATAATTTCATTTGATAAGACCTTTTTTTATCGTAAATTTTTGCGAAATTTCGTTAATGTCGCTCTTTAGTAGCTCACAAACTGCATGTTTTGTGTAGGCTAAAATTTCATCTAAAGCCTTTTTCTCCTCATCACTAAACTCTCCAAGAACAAAATTTTTAGCATCACCAAGGTGCCCAATGCCAACACGCACCCTTTCGTAGTCATTGCCTATTAGTCCATCGATCGATTTTATGCCGTTATGCCCACCACTACTGCCGCCTTTTTTAAATTTAACCGCACCAAAACCAAGATCAAGGTCATCGTGTATTACGATTATTCTATCTGGTTTATAAAAATCTTTGACCGCTTTTACACTTTGTCCCGAGAGGTTCATAAAGGTTGTTGGTTTTAGCAAGATAATGTCATTGAATTTAAAAACTTCGCCTTGGAATTTGGCTGAGCTAACATCTTTGTAATTTGAGTCTTTTAGGAGATCTATAAGCATAAAACCTATATTATGTCTAGTGTTTTCATATTTGGAGCCAGGATTTCCCAGCCCCGCTATTAGTGTCACAAAAGCCCTTTTTATTTAGCTTTAATAACTCCAAGTACCGCAACACGGTCAGCGTCTACAATAGTAACGCCTTTAGGAGCTGTGATATCACGAACCAAAATAGTATCGTCGATGTCGAGTTTGCTTACATCAACGTCAAATGAATTTGGTAAATTTTCAGCTGTACATTTTACGCAAAGACGTCTTTTTGATTGGATCAAAACGCCCTTATTTTTAAGACCAATAGGTGTTCCAACTGGCTTAACTGGGATCATATATTTTGATAAAACGCCTGGAAGTGCTACTTTTAGATCTACGTGTTTAAGATCGCTTGTAACAACATCTCTTTGGTAATCAACAATAACGACATTATAAACTTTTCCGCCTACTTTTACATCAAAAGCAAGGCTCTCTTTTTTGCGTGCCTCTTTAATAAAGTCATTTACTTTAAAAGCAGCTGCAACATTCTCTAATCCCTTGCCATAAATGTTGGCGATTAGATAACCATCTCTTCTCAAAGCCTTTGCAGACTTCTTACCGATACTCTCTCTAACGATACCCTCTAACATCGTTTTCCTTTCATAAAAAATAGGTGCTGATTTTATCCAATGCTTTATAAATTTCACATAAAGCTTATTTAATAATGATCACTTTTACTGTTTGTGTATTAGCTTGGACTTCTTTGTCTAAAGTGATTTCATAATATCATCAAATGCTGATACAAACTGCTTTAAACCATCGCTTAATAAATCTTTATAAACGACATTTATATCTATCTCATTATTTTTTATAATCTGGAAAAAGCTTGAGATATTTTCTTTACTAGGCACATTTTTTGCCTCTGCTTTTTCTTTTATAAATTCTTTTATCGTCTCTAATGGTGCTGTATTTATAGAATTTTTATACATTAGCTCTCTAACGTAATAATCCCCTCTTAAACCACCACCTTTTACGCCTGTGCTTGCAAAAAGTGTTCTTACATTTTCTAGTCCAAAATCTTCAATAAGGTGGTATATATTCGCAGCATTCATTATACCGACTTGTCCAGTTGGCAAGCTCTTTGCAGCCATAACCTCATCAAGCTTTCTATCAAATCTACTTACAAAAACACTTATCACACCTTTTGGCATAGTGGTATCTATAAAGCGACTTGCATAAGCCTTACTGCCTTCTTTAAATGCTTCAAGGCAGTTTTTAGCCTGATCTGGTGAGAATATAAGCGTAGCATTTACGCTAATCCCCCTTGCCATAAGCGCACTCATCGCCTCATAGCCATCTTTTGTAGCTGGAATTTTTATCATAACATTTGGCATTGATATTAGATTATGAAGCCTGATACCTTCTTCTATCGTTGCGGCTGTATCATCACTTAAATTTGGATCAACCTCAATGCTTACAAAGCCATCATCGCCATTTGCATAATTTTTTAACATTTTACATGCGGCGATTTTTATATCTTGAGTAGCTAAAATTTCATAAAGATCTTTTGGGTGGCGTTTATTGCTAGTTTCTATGATCTTTTTATAAGCAGGTGAAGCAAACGCTGTTTTAAAAATAGCTGGGTTGCTTGTAGCACCGTTTATAATATTATTTTCCAATAAAGAGTTAAATTCACTTTGTAAAAAATTTCTCTCTATAAAATCACACCAAAGAGAGAATTTAGCTTCGTTGTCATACATTAATTTCTACCTTATAAATTTTAAAATTTCACGCAAGTCTTTAACATCAACACAATGTGTCGCTTCTTTTTTTAAGATATCTTTTGCACAAAATGCAATGCTAAGATCGCACTTTCTAAACATCGATATGTCATTGGCCCCGTCTCCAACGCACATTATCTCGTCCTTACCTAAATTTAATAGTCCACATAAGCGGTCAATCATATCCCCCTTTGAACTACCAAACATCATCTCTCCGCCAACTTTGCCTGTTAAAATTCCATCTTTATGATGCAAGATATTTGCAAAATTTGCATCAAAATTAAGTTTTTTTTGCATTACATCGGTTGCATTGTGAAATCCACCGCTAAAAACCACAACTTTAATACCCTTTTGTTTTAAAGCTTCTATTAGCTCGCCAGCTCCTGGCATAATGGGTAAATTTTTACAAATTTCATTTACTTTTAAAAGTGGTAATCCTTTTAAAAATTTTACTCTTTTTGTAAGACTTTCAAAAAAATCAAGCTCACCGTTCATCGAACGCTTAGTTATATTGGCTACTTCTTCACTAGCATTATTAGCGGCGGCGAGAATATCTATCGTCTCGCCGTCCATTATTGTAGAGTCAAAGTCAAAAACACAAAGTTTTATCAAGCTATACCCTAAAAATCACGTTTTAAAAGGCTTTCGACCTTCAATATCGTAAGGATATTTTGGTCGCGCTTACCGATACCATAAATCATGCCTTTGTCTTTTACTAAAGTCTCTGGTGGCGGATCGATCCTGTTACGGTCTATTCTGATAGCCTCCGTCAAGCGGTCTATCACAAAGCCAGCGATATTATCCGCATCTTTCATAACGATATATCTTGTGCTTGGGCTTTGTTTTGTGACATTTAGTGAAAAACGCTTACGCAAATCAATAAGCGGAATAACATTTCCACGTAGGTTAAACACTCCAAGAACGTAATCAGGCACACTAGGAACACGTGTATATTCAATAGGTTTGATTATCTCTTGGATATTTAAAATAGGTATTGCGTACTCCTCCTCACCGACAACAAATCCTACTAGCTGAACTATATCTTCGTTATTTTTTAGCTCAGTTCCATTCATTTGCTGCTTTTGTTTGCTTAAAACTTGATTTAGTTTATTGTTCATCCCTTACCCCTAAGCTAATTTTATATTCTTTCTAACGACATTTTCTAAGTACTCGGCTGAATATGGTTTTGTAATATACTCAGTCATTCCAACTTCTACGCCACGCAATCTATCTGTTTTTGACGTCCTTGATGTAACAGCAATAAGTGGTAAATTTCTGTACTTAGAGTATTTTCTAATTTCTCCAGCTAGTGTATATCCATCCATTCTTGGCATCTCAATATCTATCAAAATCGCATCAAAAGAGTGTTCTCCGGATTTTACGATGTTTAATGCCTCAACACCATTTGTGGCCTCTATTATTGTTACCCCAGTTGGTTCAAGCGCTTTTTGCATGATAGTTCTATCCATTTTTGAATCATCAACTATCAAGACTTTATAATCGCTTGGTTTTTCCTTTGCTTTTGTGCTATCTTCTATTTCGGCCCTAATGTCTACCTTTATATCTTTTGCCATCTCCATCATAGCACCAACATCGATAATCAATGTCACACGACCATCACCTCTAATAGTAGCACCAGCAATACCTGGGATATTTTGTAAATAATCGCCCATTGATTTAATAACAATCTCTTCTTGTCCAACCAAAGTATCGACGATAATACCTAGTTTTGCTTCAGCAACACCGATTATTACGACATAGGTTTGATCTCCACCATCAAAAGCTTTTTCTACACCAAATACGTCAGAAAGTCTAACAAGAGATAAAACTTCATCTCTTAGCCTTAGTACATTTTTGCCATCGATCGTGTAGATATCATCAATCGGCACACGAACAGTCTCAAGAACGCTAGCAAGTGGAATAGCATAAAATTCTTCTTGAGTTCCAACAAGTAGTGACTGAATAATCGCAAGTGTTAGTGGAATTTTAAGCTTCATAACTGTGCCTTTTCCAACTTCACTTTCAATATCAATGATGCCGTTTAGTTTTTCGATATTAGTCTTAACAACGTCCATACCAACACCACGGCCAGATACGTTTGTAACCTTTGCTGCAGTTGAAAATCCTGGTCTAAAGATAAGACCAAATGCCTCTTTTTCGCTCATCGCATCAGCTTCGCGCTCAGTGATGATGCCTTTTTCTATCGATTTAGATTTAAGCATGTCAGCATCTAAACCCTTACCATCATCAACTATCTCAACAACGATATGATTGCCTTCATTGTAAGCTTTTAACTGAACAAGGCCTTTTTCTGGCTTACCTGCTGCCTTTCTTGTCTCAGGATCCTCGATACCGTGATCGCATGAATTTCTGATGATGTGCACTAGTGGATCGCCGATCTCTTCTACGATTGACTTATCAAGCTCAGTCTCTTCACCTGAAATTTCAAGATCGATTTGCTTACCAAGGTCGCGGCTAAGATCGCGTATCATACGTGGGAATTTATTAAAGACTTTTGCTATTGGTAGCATTCTTGTCTTCATAACGGCAAGCTGAATGTCAGTAGTCACTAAGCTTAGACTTGAAACTACTTGATTTAGCTCTTCAAGGAATTTCTCACCCTCATATCTCTCTTCCACGTCATCATAAATTTTTAATAAGCGGTTTTTACCAAGAACAAGCTCACCAATTAGGTTCATTAAGTGGTCAAGTCTTTTTACTTCAACGCGTATAGTTTGTTCCTGCGCTACTGCACCGCTGCTTGCTGCTGGGACCTTTTTATCTCCATCCTTTTCTTTACTCTCTGCTTTTGCAGCTGGAGCTGAAGTACTACTTGCAGCCGGAGCTATCTCACTAGGAGATTTTGGAGCTATACCTTTTGAAGCACGCCTTGCTTGATCCTCAGCTTTTCTAACTTTTAAGAGTCTTTCTATCTCTGCTTCAACTTCTGAATCACTTAGTTTTGAAAGCTCGGCATCACTTATCTCTGGTGTTTCTTCGGCAGGCGCGGCTGGCTCTGGCTCTTTTACCGGTTCTGATGCTGGCTCAGCTACCGGTGTGGCAGGAGCTTCAGGAGCTGCTGCTGGAGCCTCACCTTCAGAAATTTGGGTAAGTCTTGCACAAATGTTTTTAATATCAATGCCAGCAGCTGTATCATTTCCATGATCTCTAATGCTACTTAACAAGCCTTTCATCATATCGACTGACTCAAGAACTACGTCCATAATGTCTGGAGTGATCTTTAGCTCGCCTTTTCTAGCTTTATTTAAAACATCCTCCATATGGTGAGTAAGCTCTGTTAAAACATCAAAATTTAAAAAGCTTGAGCTACCTTTTACTGTGTGAGCAACACGGAAAATTCTATTTAATAATTCCAAATCTTCAGGGGTTGACTCAAGCTCAACAAGGTCGTGATCTATCTGCTCAATAAGTTCGAAAGCCTCTATTAAAAAGTCTTCCATTATTTCTTTCATATCATCCATGTTTCACCTCATTTTGCAGATTTAGAATGTGCTTCAATAACTTTTAGCACTTCTTGATAAAATATGCTCGCATCAAATTTTGTAAGATACGCCGCACCACCAGCTTCTTTGCTCTTGATTTCACTAAAATCATTACTCAATGAGGAGTTAAATACTATTGGTACTTCTTTAAATCTTTCATCATTTTTAAGAGTTGAAGCAAAGCGGTAGCCATCCATCTGTGGCATTTCGATATCACTTAAGATAACTCTAAGCTCTCTTGATAAGTTATCTCCATATCTTTGATAAAGCTCTTCCATTCTCTCCAAGCCCTCAACGCCGTTTTTAGCCTCAACCACGCTAAGTCCCATCTTCTCAAGTGCATCTTTTACTAGTTTTCTAGCGGTCGAGCTATCATCTAAAACCAAAGCAGCACCTTTTAACTTTTGATCGTCTGTTACATCAAATTCGATCTTTGGCGAGTAAATTCCAAGCTCTTCTACTATGCTTTCAAGATCAAGGATAAGTAAAACTTCATCATTTTCTATTCTTGTCACGCCTGTTATTTTGCCTTTATCTAAAGCGCCAGAACCTGAAGCAAAATTTGCAGGCTCGATATCTTTCCAGCTTATACGCCTGATCCTTTTTGCCTCATGGACGATAAAACCGATCAAAATACCGCTAAACTCAGCAATAATAACACGTGGCTTTATAACTACGCCTTCGGTTGGCTCGATAATATTCATCCATCTTGCCAAATTTATGACAGGGATCACCACACCCCTTAAATCAAAAATTCCCTCGATATACTCAGGAACGCCTGGAAGCTCTGTAAGATTTGGCATCTTAATGATCTCCCGCACCTTTGCGACATTGACTCCGTATATTCCTTCATATACTTTGTTTTCGGTCTTTTTAAAGATACGAAAATCAACAAGTTCCATCTCGTTTGAGTCCGTTTTTAGTACGTTATCTCCAAACATCAATGTCCTTTCAAACTCATTTTGAGCAAATTTAATTTTTGCTGGGCGTATTCTACAACAAAATAACTTTGCTCACATGCAAAACAAGGTAAATTTATATAAAACTTATCGTAAATGTTAAATTGCTCGCCTTGATGATAGTGTCCTTCTATCGCTATACCGGCCTCATATCCTTGTAAATGCTTGCTCATTAGCTCCTTAAAATTAGGAATTTTATAGTCTAAATTTTTCTTGGTAAGTTTGGCTAGTATCGCTTTCGATATTTTAAAATTTAAAAATTTATCCAAAGCATTCATAAATTTTAAAAACCATCTAAGGCGCAAAAACCTAAGTGCATATTTATCTATAAAAGGTAAAAATATATCACCATGTGCGATCTGAACGTGCTCTTCATTGATCGTCTTAAAATTTGCTGGCTGATCGTAAATATCATAAACCCTAACGCTTTTATAGCGCAGCATCTCACGCTTATCCCAAATTTCTCTTGTTTTATTAAATAAATTTGAAAGTCTAAAATCGTGGTTGCCCTCGAAGTAAAAAATTTCTACCTTTTGTGAAATTTTATTTATAAGGCTTAAGTGCTCAGCGTAAAATTCTCTTGTGTATTCGCCCTCGCCCGTTAGAAAGTCAAACATATCGCCTAACAAAAAAATTTGTGGCGGCTCTTTGATCTCCCCGCTATCAATGGCTCTTAAAAATTTTAAAAAGCCATTTCGGTTTACATTTTCATGCGCATCAGCTATAAAGATCGCGCCTTCTTTTATAATGGGGGCATATAGATATTCGCTCAAATTTTGCCTTAATTAAAAATTAGCAGAGCCAAAAAGCAGTTTCTAGCTCTTTGCATCATCTTTTTAGTCAAATTTTATAGGCTTATAGCAAATTTTTACAATCTCAACGTCGCTTCTACCTTTTGGTAAATTTAGCACCACTTCATCGCCCTCGGCCTTGCCCAAAAGCTGCTTTGCAAGAGGTGAGTTTATCGAGATATAGCCTTTGTCGATGTCGCTTTCACTAATGCCAACTATCGTATATGTATGCTCTATTTCGGTTTCCTCGTCCATTATCGTAATACTTGAGCCAAACCTAACTCTATCGTGCTCGTAGCTACTTGGATCGATCACTTCAGCATTTGCCAGAAGCGCGCTTAGCTCTGCGATCCTAGCGTCTATAAAGGCTTGCTTCTCTTTTGCTGCATGATACTCAGCATTTTCTTTTAGGTCACCGTGACTTCTTGCGATATCTATCTCAGTTACGATTTGAGGGCGTTGCACCAGCCTTAGATCCTTTAGCTCAGCTTCTATCTTCTCATATCCGTGCATTGTCATTGGTTCACTCATTTTTTACTCCATATTTTTTAAAATTTTTACTACATTTTTACTGCTGCCATACCCTAAATAAGTCCTTAGTTCATCGCAACCTTTTAAGAATTTTTGCCTATCGCAGCTTTCATAAGCTCTAAATAAATTTTCAGCCGTTGCAAACTCTTGGATAAACTCCTCATGAAGCGGCTCTTTGCCCATGAAGTCAAACATTATATTTGCAAGTCCTGCGTGCTTGATCTTTACAAATTTTCTAGCTATAAAAATATCTATTGCTTTTGCCTTATATGCTAGCACAAATGGCGTACCAATGAGCGCTGCTTCAAGAGTAGCCGTACCTGAGCAAACAAAGGCAAAGTCGCTCTCATACAAGGCTTCAGGCGTATTTGAGACGATATCAAAATCACTCACATCGCCATAAATTTCATCCACTTTATCAAGCAAAAATGGTGGCACGACAAGCAGCCTCGTAGCCTCTATCTTTTTAGCAAGCTCTCTATAAACTGGCATAAGCCTTGAAATCTCTGACCTTCTTGAGCCTGGCAAAAACGCCACTTTGCCGCTACCACTTAGGCTAGTTTTCTTAAGCTTTATCTCATCCATCAAAGGATGTCCCACATAGGTTGAGCGACTATAAAATTTCGCATCAAATGGCAAGATCGAAGCTAGGTTGTCACAGTACCTTTCAACCGTACTCACTCTTTTTGGCTTCCACGCCCAAACTTGGGGTAAGATGTAGTATGTCACGGCTGCCTTTACCCCAGCCTCTTTTATCGTCTTTGCAAGCGGCAGGTTAAAGGCTGGGCTGTCGATAAGTAGCACTGCATCAACCTCTTTTGCCATCTGGCTCATCACTTTCATCGCCTTTTTGGCTTTAAAGATGAGCGGCAAAACCTCGACAAAACCCATCGCTGAAAACTCGCTACTTTTCATATATGGCGTGCCAAGCTCTTCGCTAAAAATTCCCATTAGCTCAAATTCGCCCTCAAAATTTTTTAAAATTTCTTTTAAATGCAAATTTGCTGATGGCTCAAGAGCGGAGACTAAAATTTTCATTTACACACTTTCATCAGGTCTTTTTGGGGGCATTATACGCAAAAATTCTTTAAAATTTTAAGAAAGCTGTGATAAAATCCAAGCCTCTAAAGGATAAAATTTGAAAGAAATTTTGATAACAAATGACGATGGATTTGAGGCGACTGGCTTACTTGCTTTAAAAGAAGCTTTAAGCGAGCTAGATGGCGTAAATGTCACGATCGTAGCTCCAAGTTCTGAAAAATCAGCCTGCGCTCACTCTTTGACACTCACAAGGCCTCTTAGGTTTATAAAACTTGATGATGGCTTTTTTAAACTTGACGACGCAACGCCAAGTGACTGCGTCTATCTAGCACTTCACGCACTTTATAATAAAAAGCCAGATCTAGTGATAAGTGGCATAAATCACGGAGCAAATTTAGGCGAAGATATAACCTACTCTGGCACGTGCGGAGCGGCGATGGAGGGCGTTTTGCAAGGCATTAGAAGTATCGCCTTTTCGCAGTTTTATGCAAATAATTCATTAAATGAACTTGGCTTTGAGCTAGCAAAAGAGGTGGTGAAATTTATCGTATCAAAGGTGCTAGAGGGTGAAATTTCGCTAAATCAAAGAGAATTTCTAAATGTAAATATTCCGGCTGTAACTAGCAAAAATTTCAAAGGCTACTCCGTCGTCCCAGCTGGCAAACGCACCTACGCCACGCATGCTACGCTTAATCGCAACCCAAGAGGTATCGAGTACTACTGGCTTGGAAACGCTGCGCTTGAATACGAAAAAGGCGAGCCAAGTGACATCAGCAAGGTAAATGAGGGCTTTGCCACGATAACGCCCATAAAACTAAATATGACTTCATATGAGAGCTTGGAGAGCCTAAAGGGGAAATTTGATGCAAAATGATAGATTTACAAGGATAAGATGGCTCTTTGGTGAGGATGGTTTTAGCAGGCTTCAAAGCGCAAAAGTGCTAGTTTGTGGAGCTGGAGGCGTTGGTGGGATGTGCGTAGATGCGCTTGCTAGAAGCGGGGTTGGGCACATCACTTTAATCGATAAAGACATCTTTGATGTGACAAATCAAAACCGCCAAATTTACAGCGAAAACGTGGGCGGCATAAAGGTGGAGGAGTTTGCCAAAATTTATCCTTGCATCACGCCTATGCAGACGCTGATCACGCCTGAGTTTGTCGCTGGATTTGACTTTAGTAAATTTGACGTGGTGATCGATGCGATCGATGATATCACTGCCAAGATCGCCCTTGCAAATGCGGTAGATCCTAGCAAATTTATAGCCTCGATGGGCGGTGCAAAAAGGATCGATCCAACCAAGATAAAGGTGGCTAGCGTATGGAAAACCTCGGTCGATCCGTTAGCTAGAAAATATAGATATGAGCTCAAAAGATCAGGCTTTAGCGGTAAATTTGACGTGGTCTTTTCAACAGAAGAGCCACTTTGCAAGCCACTTGGAAGTTTCATGGGCGTGACTGCTTGCTTTGGACTAAATTTAGCTTCACTGGCTGTTAAAAAAATAGTTGGACAGTAAGTCAAGAATTTATTCTTCGAGTAAAATTTCAAATTAGAGCTGGCATTTTGTGGATATAAATTTAGTAGCCAGCTCTACAAAACACGAATTTAACAATCCAAGATGAGAATCTAGCAAATTTTAAAATTTATGAGCGAATAATTTCGGCTCTAAAATTTGAGATAAGCGGTAAGCGAAGCCAAGACTTTTAATCAAAACATTAACCCATAAGCCCTAATCTTGGCTACAGCGTGGAAATCGCTTATTTTAGTAACAGGGGCTTATGGAAATTTTATAAAATCAAAAGAGAAAAACTAAACAAGACAAGGTAAATTCTCTTTGATTTTTATGGAAGTATCATACAAAATTTAGTAGTCAATTCTTACGAGTGAATGAAAGTTTAAAATTTGCAAAGACGGCTTGATTAAATTTGCAATTTTTTATTCGAAAGAGAGGCAAGGGGACTTAATTTTACTTCTCAGGCTCGCAACTGCGTGGCAGACACGAAGTCCACCCCTTATCCCCCTCCTGCCCCTTTTTTAATCCACCCCCTCGCACATTCAAGGGGCATGTGCTAGTACTTCGCACTGCATGCGGTCTAAACCCTATCAAATTTTAAAATTTACAAGCGAGCATATCACGCTTCTAAATTTAGTGGCGAATGTTTATGAGTCCTAAAATTAGTAAGTTGCTAAGGCGAGTGAGTAAGATTTTAAATTTTGCAAAGATAGTAAAAAATCTATTTTTTAAATAAAGACTTTGAATTTTAAAAATTTATATAGTTTTTGGATTAAATTTAAAGTAGCCAGCTGCAATTTTAACAGCCAGCTAAAATTTTAGTTTTTATGTATGCGAAGGTAGCTATTTAGCGCGCCAACATAGGCTTTTGCGCTTGCCATCATAGTATCTATGTCAAGTCCATGGCCTATTACAGCCGTTTTGCCCTCAAACTCGACCTTTACATCAACCTTAGCAAGTGCGTCTTTACCTTGGGAAACAGATGCCACTTTATAGTCTTTTAGTGTGCCACTAATGCCACTAATACGATCAACTACCTTAAATATCGCATCAGCGGTACCATTTCCTAGAGCTGAGTCACTGATGATCTCATCATTGTGTTTTATGCTAATTGAAGCACTTGCAAGGCTTCCGCCACTACTTTGAAGAAGGGCCGTGATCTCATAAGCTTGTGGAATTTTTGTAATCTCTTCAGCTACAAGAGCTCTGATATCATCATCAAATATCTCTTTTTTCTTATCAGCTAGCTCTTTAAATTTTTCAAATGCCTTATTAAGAGCATCGCTATCAAGGTCAAATCCAAGGCTAGCAAGCTTATCTTTAAACGCGTGGCGACCACTATGCTTACCTAAAACAAGAGAATTTTTCTCAAGGCCTATACTCTCAGCGCTAATTATCTCATAGGTCTCTTTGTGCTTTAACACGCCGTCTTGATGTATGCCACTTTCATGAGCAAACGCGTTTTTACCAACGATAGCTTTATTTGGTTGAGGCTCAATGCCTATAATACTAGCAATCAGTCTTGAAGTTGGATAAATTTCTTTTGAAATAATGTCTGTATAAAATGGAGCAAAGACGTCTTGGCGGGTTTTGATAGCCATCACGATCTCTTCAAGCGCAGCATTTCCAGCACGCTCACCTATGCCATTTATTGTACCTTCAACCTGCCTTGCACCAGCTTTTATAGCCGCTAACGAGTTTGCCGTAGCCATACCTAAGTCATTGTGATTATGCACAGAGATTATTGCTCTATCGCCTACAAATTTTACTATTTCACTAATGCGAGCAGTTATCTCTTCAGGATATAAATAACCAACTGTATCAGGGATATTTAAAGTTTTTGCACCAGCATTTATAGCAGCATCACAAATTTCTTTTAAAAAGCTCATTTCACTTCTACAAGCGTCCTCGCAGCTAAACTCCACATCATCGCAAAAGGTTTTTGCGTATTTTATAGACTCGACTGCACGTTTTATTACTTCATCTGGGCTCATTTTTAGCTTGTACTCCATATGAATTGGGCTTGTCGCTATAAATGTATGAATTCTCTTATTTTTAGCTGGAGCCAATGCCTCGCCAGCTGCCTTAATATCACGCTCAACTGCACGTGCAAGAGAGCAAACCGTGATATTTGAGGCTTGCTTTGCTATTTGATTTACCGCATCAAAATCCCCTGGGCTTGCTGCAGCAAATCCGGCTTCCATAACATCCACGCCAAGCCTTTCAAGCTGAAGTGCGATCTGTAGTTTTTCAGCTGTATTCATCGATGCACCAGGGCTTTGCTCGCCATCTCTTAAAGTTGTATCAAAGATTATAATTTTATTCTTATCCATTTTTGTCCTTTTTTTATTTTTTATATTTAAATTTTAAATTTGATGAGTTAAGTAAAGAAAAATTTGCTACCTAAGTAGCAGCAGTAGAGAGTTTTTGATTTCGATTTTTGGTAAAAATTTATGTGATTTTATGACGCCATTTTCGCTCATTCGCTCTCC
The DNA here is from genome assembly GCF_000466745.1 of Campylobacter concisus ATCC 51562. Lineage (NCBI taxonomy): Bacteria > Pseudomonadati > Campylobacterota > Epsilonproteobacteria > Campylobacterales > Campylobacteraceae > Campylobacter > Campylobacter concisus. Next base: position 131,250 of record NZ_ANNI01000009.1, read on the forward strand.
TTTTTTTTGGAATTTTTACTAAACATTATAGTAGCTCTTACTATACCATAAAGCATATAGATGCTCATAACCAAAGTCGCGCTTTCAAATGGATATAGATAAAGCATCGAAAACGCAACTACAAGAGCTACTAAAATTCTTATCACGTGGGTTTGTTTTAAATTTATTTTTTTAAAGCTTGGATAGCGGATGTTGCTAACCATTAAAGCTGCCAAAGTAGCTTCAAGTAGCATCAAGCACCACTCAAATCCCTCTAAAAAAGTATAGTCGATATAAATTCCAACCCAAAGTACGCTCACAATAGCTGCTGATGGAATAGGAAGTCCGATAAAAACATTTGGCTCATATGTACCAGTAGTGACATTAAAACGAGCAAGCCTAATAGCTCCAAAAACCACAAACATAGCAGCTATAAGCGCTCCAAATCTGCCAAAATTTTTACCAATAGTCAAATAAAATAAAATAGCTGGCGCTACACCAAAAGCAACAAGATCTGCAAGGCTATCAAACTCTACCCCAAATTTACTAGTTGTCTTTGTAAGTCTAGCCACGCGTCCATCAAGTCCATCTAAAATAAGCGATAAGATTATATAAATAATGGCTTTAAAATAGTTGCCTTGAATAGATGAAATAATGCTAATAACACCCAAAAAAGCACTAGCTGCTGTAAATAAATTTGGCAAGATATACATTAGTTGCATCTTTTGTATGTTATTCATCTCTTTTTCCCTCTTCAAAATATCCCAAAAGTGAAGCAGCCTTTACGCTTTCTCCGACGCTTACACATATTTTAGTATCTCTTGGTAGGTATAAAATCACCTCACCACTTCCTAAAAAACCAAATTTTCTAGATGCTTTCAGGCTAGTAACATTTGAAATTTCTAAACTTCGACTGAAAGCTCCAGCTATAATTTTCATAACAAATTTTATATTCTCTTTTTCAAAGCGAATAATCGCTCTTTCATTTAAAAATTCTGAAATTTTCATAGCTTGACACAAAAATAAGCCATGTCTTTTGCGTATTTCAGCTACTTTTACATCACTTACAGCCCTTAATGTACCAACATCAAAAAAAGATTTTTTTATGACGATCTTAGCTACTTCATTATTGTCAAAATTTGAAGCACTGATCTCTTTTATCTTGCCATCAATCGGCGATAGTAAAGCCAATTTATCATCAGAAAATGGCTCTCTTTCAGGATCTCTAAAAAAATAAAGTCCCAAAAAAAGTAAAATAGCAAAAAGCAGTGGCAAAATCCCAAATAGCAAAGATAAAACAAATAAAATTAGAAAAAATAATATAAATTTATATCCTGCTTTCGCGATATAGCCACTCATTTTTATTCCTCTTTTTTACTCTTTTCGTCTTCTTCGGTCTCTACAAGCCTACTCTCTAGACTATTTTCGATCTCATAGTTTTTAATAATCTCTCTAACTCTTTTTCCTTCGATTGTTTCTTCTTCATAAAGTGCTGATACCATATTTTCAATAGCACCTTTATAAATTTCAAGCAAACCAAGCACAGCTGTGTATCTTTCATGAAGAAGCGTTTTTACAAACTCATCAACCTTTTCAGCCATCTTATCACTGTAATCTTTGATGCTTTGACCACCATTTAAAAACGTAGCACGTTGCTTTTCAAGTACCATAAGACCGGCAACATCGCTCATACCATACATACTAACCATAGCTTTTATGATATCAGTCGCACGCTCTAGGTCGTTGCTAGCTCCGGTTGAAATTTCTTTAATAAACACCTCTTCAGCTGCTCTACCGGCCAAAAGTACATCTACTTCTGCTATCAGCTCATGCTTTTGCATCATAAATTTATTCTCTTCAGGCGTGTTTAGAGTATAGCCAAGTGCCGCAAGACCACGTGGCACGACTGAGACTTTTGTTACCCTTTTTGCACCTTTTGTTAGCTCAGCTATCAAGGCATGACCACACTCATGATAAGTGACGATCCTTTTTTCTTTTGGATTTACGCGGCGAGACTTTTTCTCAAGTCCAGCAATCGATCTCTCAACAGCCTCCACAAGATCGGCCTGCTCAACAAAAGTCTTTGACTTACGTCCTGCAAGAAGTGCAGCCTCATTTATGATATTTTCAAGATCAGCACCTGCTAAACCAGTAGTAAGCCTTGCGATATCCTCGATATTTACATCTTTGCCAATCTTTACATCTTTCATGTGAACTTTTAAGATGTCGCAGCGTCCTTTAAAATCAGGTTTATCAACAAGCACTTGCCTATCAAATCTACCTGGCCTTAAAAGCGCAGCGTCCAAAACTTCAGGTCTATTTGTAGCCGCTATAACGATAACTGGCGACTTATCCGCGTCAAAGCCATCCATCTCAGAAAGAAGCTGATTTAGCGTTTGCTCTCTCTCGTCGTTGCCACCCATTGGACCAGAATTTCTACTTTTACCGATCGCATCGATCTCATCTATAAAAACAATCGCTGGAGCCTCTTTTTTAGCATTTTCAAAAAGATCTCTAACTCTGCTTGCGCCAACGCCGACAAACATCTCTATAAAGCTTGATGCTGACATAGAGAAAAACGGCACACTAGCCTCGCCCGCAACTGCTCTTGCAAGAAGCGTTTTGCCTGTGCCCGGAGGGCCAACTAGCAAAATTCCTTTTGGAATTTTTGCCCCAAGTCTTAGATACTTATCAGGACTTTTTAGATAATCAACTATCTCTTGAACCTCTTCTTTTGCCTCTTCGACACCTGCGACATCATCAAACTTAACTTTTGGTTTTTCAGAATTTATAAGTTTTTTTGCACTTCCTATGCCAAGTATGCCACCGCCAATATTCTTTTGCATACGACTAGCAATAAACATCCAAATAGCAAAAAATATAAATACCGGGATGATCCATGAAAATATAAGATCACCAAACCAGTTATTTTCGCTATAAACGCTATAAGTTATGCCATTTTGCTCAAGTATACCAATGAGCGTTGGATCATTTATACGTTTTGCAAGATAGATAGTTTTGTCACTACCTATGCCTTTTATGGTAGTTTCCGAGATAGCAACCTCATTTAGCTGCTTATTTTTTAACATATCTTTAAACTCAGAATAAGCTACCATTTTACTCTGAGCATTGCTATTTAGCCCAAAAGAGCCACCTAGTCCGTCTCCACTAAAGCTTCTAAAAGCTAAAACTATAACTATTGCAAAAATGGCAAAAATGAAAATAGGATTTTTATTAAAAAAACCGTTATTATTGCCATTGTTTTGGTTATTATTTTGGTTATTCATCTATTTCCTTATAAACAAAGCTACTCCAATCGTTACTTTGTTTTATCTCAATTAGCTCCAAATCCTTAAATGTATCTTTAATCCTATCTTCGTATTTGTTTAAAATTCCTGACAATACCAAGTAGCCGCCTTTTTTAAGCGATTTTTTTAAGTCATTTGAGAGCATAAAAATGACATCAGCGATGATATTTGCTACGACAATGTCATATTTTTGCTCTAAATTTGCGATAGAGCCTGTCCAAATTTTATTAAATTTAACCTCATTCAACTCGGCGTTGCTAAGTGAGCTTTGTGTAGCTTGCTCGTCTGTATCACAAGCATCGACCTTACAGCCAAGCTTTGCCAAGGCGATACTTAAAATTCCACTTCCACAACCTACATCTAAAGTAGTATTGCCACTTTTTGCATATTTTTGTAAAAGCTGCAAGCAAGAATTTGTGCTTTCATGGTGCCCTGAGCCAAAGGCTAGAGCTGGGTCGATTATGATATTTGTTACGCCATTAAGTGGCTCTTCCCAGCTAGGCCTAACATAAATTTTATCAACCAAAATAGGTTTAACTGCCTTTTTATATTCACCTAGCCAGTCTTTATTTTCTTTTAAATTAAGAGAAATTTTTAAATCATTTGAAATTTTACGAACACTAGAGAGCCCTTTTACATACTCTTCGATACCCCAAGCTATATCTTTTAGATCATACTCTTCCCTGATAATGATCTCGTGATCTAGCTCTTCAACACAGGTGACTCCAAAAGAGAAAACTAGCTCTAAAATTTCATCATAAAAATTTGATGTTTTTATGCTTAATTCGTAGAATTTATCTTTCATTAACCAAGAACGTCTTCAAGCTTCTCTTTTAAAACTTGTGGCGTAAAAGGTTTAACGATGTAGTTATTAACACCTGCTTTTAAAGCTGTTATAACTTCGGCTTTTCCGCCCTCTGTTGTTACCATTATGATAGGCATATCAACATACTTTTGCTCTGCTCTTACCTTTTTAACAAGCTCAAGACCATTCATCTCAGGCATATTCCAGTCAGTGATAAGAACTTCGATACCTTCGTTTTGAGTTAAGATATTCCAGGCCTCAAGACCGTGCTCAGCCTCAAGAATTTCTTGATGTCCTAACCTTTGTAAAGTATTTTTTATGATTCTTCTCATTGTTGAACTGTCATCTACAACCAAAATCTTCACATAATATCCTTTTAGTAAAAATTGCCCTATTCTAGCTAATTTAAATTTATAAAAGCTTTAACGCTATCTAAGTAGTTTAAAGGCCTTTTTTAGGTCAAGCAACCCCTCATAGTAGGCTTTCCCAACTATTACGCCACTAATCTCATTTGTGGCTTTTAGCATCAAAATATCATTTATATCACTCACGCCACCACTTGCTATCGTCTCAAGCTTGCTATTTCTAGCTATTTGCAAGCTAAACTCAACATTGACTCCGCCAAGCATTCCATCCTTATTAATATCGGTGCAAATCACAGCTTCCACGCCAACATCTGCAAATTTTCTTGCAAGATCAACTGCTTTTATATTTGAGATCTCACCCCAACCTTGCACGGCCACATAGCCATCTTTTGCGTCAATGCCAACTACAACTCTATAAATTTCAGCCATTTTTGCTGTAAATTCTGGATCTCTAAGAGCTACTGAGCCAAGGATCACTCTACTAACTCCAAGGTCTAAATAGCGTTTTATTCGCTCTTCATCTCTTATGCCACCACCCACTTGGACGCTTAAATTTGTAGCCTTTGTAATCTTTTCAATTGTTTTAAAATTTATCGTCTCTCCAGCAAATGCACCATCTAAATCAACCACATGAAGCCATTTTGCGCCATAATCTTCAAATTTCTTAGCAAGTTCACTTGGCTCGTTGCTATAAATTTTTGCACTTTGCATAAGACCTTTGCTAAGTCTAGCCGCTTGTCCCTCTTTTAAATCAATCGCTGGAAAAATTTCCATCATAACCTCGCAAAATTCTCTAAAATTTTAAGTCCAGCTTCATGACTTTTTTCTGGATGAGGCTGAAAGCCAAAGATATTTTCATGCCAAACCGCACTTGTAAATTCATATCCATAAGTCGTCTTTGCCAGTGCAAATTTATCATCACAAATCACATGATAGCTATGTACAAAATATAAATACTCAAGCTCTTTTAGTCCTAAATTTAATGGACTATTTTGCTTAAATTCCAAAGCGTTCCAACCAATATGGGGTATCTTTAATGGTTTATCGAAATTAGCTTCATTAAATTTTACGACCTCACCAGGCAAAAGAGAGAGTCCCTCATGCTCGCCAAACTCAAAGCTTCGCTCAAATAAAAGCTGCATACCAAGGCAAATTCCTATAAAGGCTTTTCCACTTTTCACAGCTTCTTTTATCGCTTCATCCATGCTGTTAAATTTTAGTTTCTTCATCGCCTCACCAAAAGCTCCAACGCCTGGTAAAACAATGTGCGAATACTCCTTTAAATTTTCGGGCTTACTTACTAAGGCACATTTTTTGTCAAGAAAATCGAAAGCATTTATCACACTTTTGATATTTCCGGCCCCATAGTCAATTATCGCTATCATTGTTCTTTGCCTTTAATTAGCCTTTTAAATTTAGCGCATGATTAAACTCAGGCACGATAACCTTAAGCGCAGGTGCGATCTCATTATCCTCAAGCTGTAAAAGCTCACTTATCTGCGAGTTTAAAAGCGCTAAATCGTAAGGCTCTGAATGCGTCACAAAGATCGATTCATACTTAGTTTGAACGTCATCTTTGTTGATAAGCAGCTCTTCATAAAGCTTCTCGCCTGGTCTAAGACCTACAAATTCTATACCCAGATGCTCTTTATTTGAAAGAAGAAGCATCTTTTTAGCAAGATCAACTATCTTAACAGGCTCGCCCATATCAAGTACGAAAAGCTCTCCACCTTTTGCGATAGAGGCTGCTTGAAGGACTAGCTGACACGCCTCAGATGTGAGCATAAAATATCTTGTAATCTCTGGGTGCGTGACGCTTAGTGGCCTATTTGCAGCGATCTGTGCTTTAAATTTAGGTATAACAGATCCGCTTGAGCCAAGGACGTTACCAAAGCGCACGCAAACTATCTCACATACACCTGCTTCGTTTGAATTTAGTGCATAAAGCTCACAAACACGCTTAGTTGTACCCATTATGTTTGTTGGACGCACAGCCTTGTCTGATGAGATCATGACAAATTTTTTAACACCATATTTTTTTGAAAGATCGACTGCATTTTTCGTACCAAGGATGTTGTTTTCAACTGCTGAGCGAGGATTTAGCTCGCAAAGTGGCACGTGCTTGTAGGCCGCAGCGTGGATGACGATCTCTGGTCTAAATTCTTCAAAAACCTCTTCAAAATCTTTTAAATTTGTGATATTTACAAGCTTACTAACAGTTCTTTTATCTTTTGTATCTTCGCCTATTTTATAAAGATTAAACTCGCTGTGCTCAACCATTACAAGCTCACTTACGCCATATTTCAAACACTGCTTACAAATTTCGCTTCCTATACTACCGCCAGCTCCAGTGACAAGCACTCTTTTATCTTTTAAGAAATTTGAAATAGCCTCTGGGTTTAAATCTTTTGGCTTTCTAGCGAGCAAATCTTCGATCGAGATATCTTTGATCGGCTCATTTTCGATAAGCGAAAAGAGTTTCATATCTCTTATGCCATATCCAGTTAGCTCATCAACTAGAGCTTGAAGCTCATCTTGATCTAATGCAAGCGCGATGATAGCAGTCTTTGCATCATAATCTTTTATAAGGCTTGGTATCTCTTTTTTATCTTGCACTAAAAATCCATCACAATAAGTGCCAACAAGATCGCTCCTGCCATCTACCACTCCAACCGCGTAGTAGTCAAGATAACCTTGTTTTAAGCCACGCAAGACGTGAAGCGCTTTTGACGTTGCACCTATAACAATACAAGGCTCACCTTTGTGAGGTCTATTTGAAAAGTCAAGCACCATGCGTTTTGAAATTCTTAAAAGCCCAACGAGCAAGCATGAAATAAGAAGATCAATGAAAATAACGCTTCTTGGGTATGGATTTAAAAAATCTTGAATGATAAAAAAAACGATCGTAAATAAAACCGCTGAGCAAACGTGAGCTAGGAAAATTTTTCTTGCTTCGTTTAATCCAAAAAACCTCCACGGTACCTTGTAAATTTTAAACATCCACATAAAAAAGAGCTTAAATACGATCAAAAATCCAGCCGTTACAAAAAGCCCTTGCACGTAGATATCTGGGATGTCGGCGTTAAACCTTAAAAGATAAGCCGCATATATCGAAAAGATAAATATAAAAACATCGCCAAGAAGGAAAAATACGAGCCTTTTTAACTTTGTTGCATGAAACATTTACGCATTTTCCTTGACTATTTTTATTACTCTTTCTTGTGTCTGCTCGCTCATATCACTGCCACTTGGCAAGCAAATTCCTCTTGAAAATAGATCTTCGCTATATCCATCGACAAAGCTTAATGCACCATTAAATACAGGCTGCAAGTGCATAGGCTTCCAAAGTGGGCGACTCTCAATATTTTCATCAGCTAGTGCTTTGATAACTTTTAAATGTGCATCTTTTTTAGCAAAAACGCCAGTTGTGAGCCATCTGTTACCACGAGAATTTGGCAGTTCTGGCATAAATTCTAAAATATCGACAAGCTCTTTTTCATAAATTTCAAAGACTTTTCTCTTTTGCTCGACTCTTTTTTCCAAAATTTCCATCTGAGCCACGCCAATAGCACCTAATACGTTGCTTAAGCGATAGTTGTAGCCATAGTCTTTGTGCTCGTAGTGAAGCAAAGGCTCTCTAGCTTGAGTGCTATAAAATCTAGCTTTTTCTACAAATTCCTTGTCGCCAACTAGCATACCGCCGCCTGAAGTAGTGATGATCTTGTTGCCGTTAAAACTATATGCGCCCATCACGCCAAATGTGCCAAGCGCCTTACCGCCGTAAAATCCGCCAAGTGCTTCAGCTGCATCTTCAACCAAAGCGATGCCCTCATTTTGGCAAATTTCACAAATTTCTTTCATCTTTGAAGCTTGTCCGTAAAGATGAGTAACGACTAATGCCTTTGGCTTTTTAGGTAAATTTGAGATCGCTTTTTTAAGTAGTTCTGGGCTTAAATTCCAGCTCTCGTCGCAGTCGATGAAGACTGGAGTTGCTTTTTCATAAAGTATAGGCGAGACTGAAGCCATGAAAGTAAAACTAGAAGCCAGTACAAAGTCGCCCTCTTTTACGCCAAGGACGCGAAGTGCTAGGTGAAGTGCCGCCGTTCCAGCGCTTAGTGCAAGAGCATCTTTTGCTCCGGTGTAGTTTTTTATACTTTCTTCAAATTTATTTACATACTCGCCAAGTGGCGCTATATAGTTACTTTCAAAAACTTTTTTTATATATTCTTGCTCTTTTCCGCTCATATTTGGTGGAGATAAAAAAACCCTATCCATTTCATCCCTTTCGTGATTTTTTGGCGATTTTAGCACTTATTTTTAAATTTATATCTTAGCGCGCTCGCATGCTGGCACGCCGTAAGCCTTTGTGCCATCTTTTATATCTCTAACAACCACGCTTCCAGCACCGATGATGCAGTTTTTGCCAATGCTTATACCTTGAATGACGCTTGAGCCGATACCTATGTGCGTAAATTCGCCCACGCTAACGTTTCCAGCAAGGGCTGCATTTGGGCTGATGTGAGCAAATTTACCTATCACGCACTCATGCTCTATCACCGCGCCAGAATTCATGATAGCGCCCTCTTTTATGTGAGCTTTTGCGTTTATAACGGCATTTGGCATGACAACTACGCCTTTTTCTATCACGGCACTTTCGCTCACAACCGCGCTTTTATGGATCAAATTTACTATCTCAAAGCCAGCGGCCTCGACCTTTTGGCTGATCTTTTGCCTTGTTTTGTTTTCGCCAATAGCTATTATAATGTCTGCTTTTTCAAGCTCTGGGCTAAATTTACACTCACTAGCATCATCTAAAAAAACTATCTCATCATAGCCGTTGCTTCTAGCGATGTCAGCTACGACTAGCCCGTGACCGCTTGCTCCGTAGATGTAAATTTTCTTAGTTTTTGCCATTAAATTTCTCCGTCGTAGCCTGCCCCTCTTTGCTGACGCCACTTCGTTTTAGCACCTTTTCGATGGTCTGTAAGGCAATCTTTACATCAAGCATAAAGCTTAAATTTTTAGCGTAATAGACGTCGTACTCAAATTTTTTCTCCCAGCTTATGGCGTTTCTGCCATTTACTTGCGCTAGCCCTGTGATACCTGGACGTACGTCGTGGCGGTGCTTTTGCGTTTCGTTATAAATAGGCAGATACTCAACTAAAAGCGGCCTTGGCCCAATGAAGCTCATGTCGCCCTTTAGCACGTTAAATAGCTGTGGTAGCTCATCGAGGCTAAGCGAACGGATTAGCTTACCAAATCTACCAAGACGCTGCTCATCTGGCAAGAGCTCGCCATTTGCGTCACGCTCATCGCTCATCGTCTTAAATTTATAAATTTTAAAAATTTTCTCATTAAGACCTGGTCTTGCCTGCGTGAAAATAACATCACGGCTTACTTTAAAATAGATAAAAATCGCCGTTGCTATGATGATAGGTGACGTTAAAATGAGCAAAAACAAAGCCCCCAAAATATCAATCACCCTCTTTAAAAAATTTCTATACATCTATAAATTTCCTATAAATTTCTATATATCTTTTTGCGATTTGCTTCTCGTCAAACTCGCTAACTGCCCAGTCCCTGCCATTTTGACCAAGTCTAGCACAAAGCTCCTCATCATCAAGCAAAATTTTTATCTTGTCAGCAAGATCATTTGCGTCTTTTACTTTGCATAAAAGCCCGTTGTAGCCATCCTTTACTGCTTCGTTGCAGCCTGTCACATCGCTAGCAACGACTGCTTTAGCCATACTCATCGCCTCTAAAACCGTTCTTGGAAAGCCCTCTTTATAGCTAGGGAGTGCCAGCAAGTAAGAAGCCTTTAAAAGCTGTGGTATGTCGTTTCTAGCGCCAAGATATCGCACCTTGCCACCTTTTAAAAAGCTTTCATCTGCGGTTGATTTATTACCAGCAAAACCCTCGCCCACAAAGACAAATTCGCAGTTTTTGTAGCCATTTAAAATTTCAGCTGCCTCGTAAAATTCTCGAACACCCTTGTGCCACATAGCTCTTGCGATCATGAGAATCACCTTTTTATCGCCAAGATCAGCCTCCTGCGTGATAGCTGGGTCAAATTTAGCAGTATCAACACCGACACTTTTTATGCGGCAAACTTTGCTTTTATCTATCAAATTTTTTGAAATCATATAATCAGCGTCCGAATCGTTTACAAACACGCAAGCATCGGCTTTTGCAAAAGAGAGCTTATAAAGGCTCTCCATGACAAAACGCACAGCCTTTGTCTTAAGATCATCATCGATATAAAAGCTACCAAGACCTTCAACCAAATTTATCACGTGCTTTATACCAGCGTTTTTAGCGGCAAACGTACCAAATACATTTGACTTGTGAGCGCCAGTTTGCAGCAGGTCTAAATTTAGCTCGCCCAAAATTTGAGAAAGTTTTTTGGAGTTATTTATCACTGTTAGCGGATTTAAGCTGGCTTTGTCAAGCTCGTAAGTGACAGAGTGAAAGCTTTTAGCAAGCTCATCAGTAAAATTTCCTTTTGGAGCGATAGCAAAAACCTCATGCCCCATATCTTTTAAAGCCTGCATTATAGGGCGTCTAAAAAAGTGTATACTCATATCAGCGTGGCTTAAAAACCCTATCCTTGCCATTTTTACCTCTTTAATTTATAAATTTTTGCCGCCCCATCAAGTATGACTGGCTCAAAAATTTTTGGATCGTACCTTTCAAGCACAAAAAGCTGGATGTATGCGCTATTTAAAATACTTTCATCAAGGATGATAAACCTACCATAATCTCTCATAAAAATGACAGAAATATTTGAGCTTTCGTTATTTTTATACTCTTTGACATTTAGCTTGCCAGCCTCATTATAATCAGTCTCTATGAAAGATTTAAGAGGCAAGATGTTGCCATCATAGATTAAATTTGTGACATCACTTGTGAGCGTAAATCCACCATTTAGTCTAATGCCATTTTCATTTTGAGAGATCGCTCTTGTGACGATAAAAAGGCCATTGTTTAAATTTTTACCGCTTTTTAGATCGATCTTGCTAAACTGCAAAATGGTTGGAAAAATACCAAGCATCCTATCTGGAAGATAGTAATAAATATCCCTTGTCTTTGCTGGCAAGCTAAAATTTGCCTCTTTTATATCACCAAAAAACTGATCAATACTTGTGTTTCTTTCTTTTAAAATTTGAGCCAAGTTGCCGTTAAATCGCTCCTTGAAATTTCTCTCTGTGTACTCAACATCAAGCCTTGCCATATTTGCCGAGCTCATCTCATCGCTTCCAAGCGCAAAACTCACGGCAAAATTTTCGCGTCCAAGGTGCTTTCCACCATCAATGAGCGTCTTAACATCGCTGTAATATCTGATCGGATATCCATAGTCCCACCACGCAACCACGTAGTCCTCGCGTCCTGCGATGCCTTTTAGCTTATTTAAAATTTCAACCTCTTTGTGCACAAAAACTGGCTCAGCTTTGTAGCCATAGATATGAATGAGCGCTGGAGTAAGAGCAAGCACGGTTATAAAAGCTCTCGCAAGATTTAGCACCGCTCCTTTTAGCTTTAAATTTGAAAGTATAAATTCCACTAAATAGCCAAAGCCAAGCGCCATGATAGGCACAGCGTAAATGGTAAATCTAAGGCCACTTTTAAATGCCAAAAAGCCAAGTGCTAGCATGCCAAGCGAGACGGCAAATGAGCGGTTTTTAAAACAAAAAAGAGCAACGCCAGCAAGCGAGATCAAAAATGTGATGACATTTGCGCTGATCCTCTCGCAAAATAGCGTAAAATCAACGATACTTGACTCTTGGATGGTTTGATTGACATTAAAAAAGTGAAAGCTCATGCCGCCAACTTCAGGCGCATCTCTAAAGACGTAAAATTTAAGCTGAAAAATAATCGGATTTAGTCCGCCACGAATGACAAAAACAGCAAAAACAACAACCAAAACACCAAGAGCAAATTTTAAATTTATCACCTCTTTTTTAAAGAGACAAAGTGCATAAAGTGCAAATACTAGGGCAAATTTAAGCGATAGATCAAGGTTCGAAATAGCAAGTAAAAGCAGTGAAATTTCATGGTAAAAAAGTGGATTTTTCCTATCAAAAACGAGCGTATAAAGTAAAAATAGCCCAGTTAAAATACTAATAAGCGAAAAAGCGCTTGAATACCACCACATATAAATAAGTGCGCTAAGAGGCGCGATTATTAAGCTCTTTGCGTCCTTTTTCTCAAGTACTCTAACAAGTCCCCAAACGACAAAGACGCTAAGTGGGATGATGAGCATATCAGTATCGTAGTATCCTGCCATAGTGCGGTTGTAGTAGCTATTTGCGACCACCGCAAGAAGTGCAGCGATGAAGCCAGCAAATTTTAGCTTATACTCATTTGCGATTAAGATAACTGGCACAGCCACAAGCGATGAGAAAAATACGCTCATATAAATCATCGCCGTCTCAAGCTTGACGCCCAGAAATTTCACGATCCAGTAAGTAAGCGTCGAGAGCGGATAGCCGTAGTAGCTAAGATCATTTTCTTGGTGAAAGCCAGCCAGCATATCCCTTGCGCCCTCGGCAAATGCGTAGCCGTCGTTTGTACTGATCATTAGCTCGTTGTTCCAGAAAAATACTGGATATTCACTTGCCCAAAAGACCCAGTAGAGCCTACAAACCATGCCAAAAAGGACCGCGACAAATATCATCAAGTATAAAGAGTAATTTTTAAAAAATAAATTTCTATTCATTAGGATTTTCCAAAAAATTTATAAGCTTGCTCGCTATATTTTCACTATCAAAAAATTTAGCCCGATTATACGCAACCTTTTCAAAATTTTGCCTTATTTCAGGCACATTAAGCACCTTTATCATCGCCTCTTTCATCGCATTTTCGTCATCAACTGGTACCAAAATACCAAACTCACTCTCGCCCAAAAGCTCCTTCGCACCGCTTTTATGCTCGGTTGAGATGATAGTTTTTTCGCACGCTAGTGCCTCTAAAAGGACATTTGAAAAGCCCTCAAAACGCGAAGCACAAAGCAAGCAAGAAGCATTTTTTATATGTTTAAATGGATTTTTATCAGTGCCAAGAAGCTTTACTCGCTCGCCCACATCAAATTTATCTATCAAATTTTGCAGCTCATCCTTTAAAGGCCCTTTTCCCAAAATGCCAAGCGTAGCGCGAGGGTCGTTAATCGAAGCTATTATTTTTATTAGCATGGCTTGATTTTTACCGCTATCAAGGCGGCCGATGTTTATGAAAAATGGCCTAAAACCATCCTCAAGTGGCTCATCTTTTAGCAAATTTATAGTTTTTAGATCAAGGGCGTTATAAAGCACCTTTGTTTTGTCCTCGCTCATGCCAAAATTTTGCACCAGATCCTCTTTATTGCCAGCTGCATTTGCGAGGATTAGATCAGCCTTTTTATAAAGATGAGTGAGCAAAAATTTATTAACTCTGCCGCTTAGATCGTTTTTGTATAGGATAGACGGACAGCTTCGCTCGCTGATAACTAGCCTTTTTTTAAAGCCCAAAATTCTAGCTATTGAAGCGATATAACAAGGGCGGTTCATCAGCACAAACTGCATGTCTATGCCTAAGTTTTGACAAAGTTTTTTATACTTAAAGGCAAGCATTGGCATCGCTAAAAAGAGCCTTGCAAGCTTCTTTAGTCCGCTCTCGTAAGGGTCGCTATTTTCTATAAAGTGGATTTGCACCTCGCTTGGGATCTCGTAGGCGATGACCTTACTCATTAAGATGAGATGAACTTCATAACGTTTAACTAAAAATGGCAGTAAATTTGCCACATTTCGCTCAGCCCCACCAGGTCCCATCGAGTATAAAAAAACGGCTAATTTTTTCACTTACAAACAACCTTTTTGATAAATTCTCGCCACTGCTTGATGATATTTTCTTTGCTAAATAAATTTGCACTTTCTCTAGCGTTTTTTGCTAGTTTTTGCCTTAAATTTTCATCTTTTAAAAGCATTTCAAGCTTATCTTTTAGATCATCTGCGTCGCCATTTTTAAAGATAAGCCCGTTCGTGCCGTCATCTATAAGCTCTCTTGCGCCCACGGTGTCGCTACTTAGTCTAGCGCAGCCAAAGGCACCCGATTCTATTAGCACGTTTGAAAGCCCCTCACTTCTTGAGCAAAGAGTGAAAATTTTTGCCTCGCTATAAAGCTTGCTAACATCGCTCATATGGCCTAAAAATTTGACGTTAAGCCCTAAATTTAACACCATTTGCTTTAGCTCGGCCTCTTGCCTGCCACTGCCTGCGATCTTTATCTCCCAGCCATCAAGCAAGCTCTTACCCATCTTGCTAAGTGCCTCAAAATAGAGATCATAGCCCTTTACCGCCTCCAGCCTTGCCACGCTTAAGATGACATTTTGCTTCTCGCAAATTTCAGGCACGTCGATAAAAAGTGGGTTGTGGATGACCTCGCGATTTTTGGCAAATTTATAGTAGTCGTAGTCGCTTTTACTTAGCACGCTTAAGCCATCTACAAAGCGGTAGCTAATATCACGCATAGCGCTTGCGATTTTGCTTTTTAAGTAGCTGTGCTCGTGATGCTCAGTTGCTATTAGTTTGCTCTTTAGCCCAGCATTTGCCAGCACGCAAGCGACGTTTGTCCAGTCGATAAAGCTCATTATCAGATCAGCCCTTTGCTCTTTAAAAAGCGCTCTAAGGGCTAGGATTTTCTTAAATTTTAAAGCGAGCCCTGAGCCAGTGACGCTAAGGTTTATGATATTTATCTTTTCACTAAATTTATAAAGCCCAAGGTCCTCTTCAAGAAGAGCGATAGTGATCTCATTGTCTTTGCAAAGCTCGTTTGCAAGCACGTTTAGCACGCGTTCGGCTCCGCCATTTCTAAGTGCGGCGATGACAAAAAGAATTTTCACTTCACACCTCCAAGCCTTAAAAGCTCCAGCCATTTTTTATAAATTTGCTCCACGCTAAACTCATCAAGTCTAGCTCTTGCGTTTTTAGCAAATTCACCCATTTTTGCCTCATTTTGGATCAAATTTGCAAGCTTTTTGCTCATCTGATCAGCGTCATTTATCTCGCAAAGCAAGCCATCAAAGCCATCTTTTATAAGCTCTTTTGCCCCGCTAGTTCTCGTCGCAACCCGCACGCAGTCATAGTTTATCGCCTCTATCAAGGTGTTTCCAAGACCCTCGAAATTTGAGCAAGAGAGTAACACCTTTGCTCTTTTATAAAGCGAGGCGATGTCGCTTACATTGCCTAAAAACTGGACATCAGCGCCCAAGCTTTTAGCTAAATTTCCTAAATTTGACCTCTCGCCGCCATCTCCAGCGACAGCAAATTTATAGCCACTTTGCTTTAAATTTGCAGCCACTCTTACAAACATTTCGCAGTTTTTTATCTTATTTAGCCTGCCAACAAAGATGATTAAATTTTCTTTATCAAAGCTCTCACTTCGCACCTCTTCAAAGAGTGGGTTGTAAATTTTCATCACATTTTTGCAAAATTTAGAGTAGTAGCTTAGATCCTCGTCGCTTAAGACGCTAAGTGCGTTTGCAAATGGATAGCTAAGGCGTCTTAGCACCTTAAAAATAGCTCTTTTTGGCGCAAGATAGTTTGTGTGCTCGCTTATGACTATAGGCGTTTTTAGCCCAGCTGAGCTAAAGAGAACCAAGGTATTTACGGCGTCTAAAAAGGATATCACAGCGTCAAATTTGCCCTCTCTTATGAGTGCTCTTAAAGCAAGCGCCTTTAAAACTCTCTTTTTTAAATTTCCAACAAAGCCAAGCTCATCAGCCCCAACGCCTAAATTTATGAGCTTCACCCCGCTTGCCAGCTCGTAAAATGGCTCGTCCTTGTCAAATTTAACAAGGCTTACATCGTGATCCATGCTAAATCTTGACGCGATCACCGCGCAAACTCGCTCCGCACCACCACTTCTAAGCGTTGATGTGACAAATAAAATCTTCATACGCCAAACCTTTGTTTGATTTTTACTCTAAGCTTTGAGAGTGCCGGCAAAATGCCACTTGGAAGTGGGCTAAGTAGCAAGAAAATAAACGCTTCTTTGCTAAATTTAATACTAAGGCTTTTAAAGATACACCTTAACATCAGGCCATATTCGCCAGCGATTTTGGCGTAGTAAGCGGCATTTTTATACTGCATAGCTAGAAATTTTGGCTCGTTTTTGATAGCGATATCGTAGTGCAAATTTGCTGTTTTAATGTAAGCGTTTGCAACGTTTAACGCGTGCTTGCCGGCATTTAGCGTAGCACTATCGCTTCTTGCGATGCGGTAGATGTAAAGTGGCTTTTTAAGATAAAAAACATTTTTTTCAAAAAAGCGGATGTAAAGCTCATTTTCGCCGCCAAAACTGCTCTCATCAAACCTAAAGCCGTCTATAAATTCGCGCGAAAAAAGTTTAAAATACTCACCATTTATCCGTCCGCAGTGATAATCGACCTTACTCATCGCCCCACTCTTGCCATATGGGCTTCTACCAGCCATCACCTCGGTCATCACGCCATCTTTTTCGCAGATCGCGTCTGCAAAAACGCACGAATACTCGCCGCTTTTTAAAATTTCATAGCACTCAGCAATCGCCTCGCTCATTAGCTCATCGTCATCATCAAGCAAGCAGACAAACTCGCCTGTTGCGTTGTCAAAGCCATTATTTTTATTGCCATTTGGGCTCTTTTTGTGAGCGGTGTTTTTTACAAATTTGATCCTTGTGTCGTTAAAACTCTTGCAAATTTCACTCACACTCTCGTCATCGCCGTCATCTGTTACTATGATCTCTAGGTTTTTATAGCTTTGAGCTAGAGCGCTTTTTATGGCCTTTTGTAAAAGCTCTGGACGCTTATAAGTTGCGGTTACGATGCTGATTAATGGCTCGCTCATCTAGCCCCTTTTAAAAATTCTCTCATAGCCTTGAAGCTTTTCAAGCCTTGAGAAAAGTATAAATTTAAATGTTTTTATATAAGCCTTTAAATTTGCGCTGTATCCCCTCTCAAGGCGCTCTCCCTCGATGTTTGAGCCGCTAAGATCAGTTGGATGCGAAAAGAGATCGCAAAAATACATCTGCATATCATTAACACCAAGCAAATAGTCCCAAATATCGGTCGTGCAAAGCGCATTTTTGTGGATTTCTAGCAAATTTTTAGCGCTTTTTTTAGTTAGCACATAAGCCCCTGCTCTATAAATGCTTGAAAATGAGTGCTTTGAGACCTGCCATAGTGGCTTACTTAGGCTAGTATCCACCTTTTTGCCAAAGGCGCTAAACCTACCCTCCAGCCCATCTTGCATGCCACATATGAGCACGCTGTTTTCAGGCATCTTGCTAGCTGCCAAAAAGGCCTCTTTTATGGCCTGATTATCGCCTATCACGTCATCTTCAAAGATGAGGGCAAATTTTGCCTCGCTTGCCAAAAACGCCTCGTAGGCTTTCACATGCGAGAGCGAACAGCCAATCTCTGCTGGGCTTAAAACCTTGCCGTAAGCTTTAAATGATGGCGAAATGATCTTGTAGTACTCCCTTGCATTTAGCTCCCTGCCATCGACTGCGTCTATTAGCTTAAAGCTATCATAAGAGCTAAATTTCTGCTGCAAAAGCTCGCGCCTTTTGGTATCTTTAGCCAAAGAGATCAAATAAATTTCATTCATTTAAAACCTTTTAAATTTTTTTAAAATTTTACGCCAAACTATGCCTCGCTCGAAGGCATTAAAAAACAAAAAAAATCCCAAAATATAAGCTGCGCCGGCGTAGATCGCAGCAAAGATAGCAAATTTTAGCCAGTTATCCAAGCTCACAAAGTCCTTGCAGGCAAACATCGCAAGCACGCAGAGCGCAAAAACGGCTAAATTTTTAAAATAAACCCCGTAAAAAGTGGTGAGTTTCACCTCTAAATTTAAAGCAGCATTTATAAGGTCAAAGCCAAGAATTCTTATGCTATAAAAAATGGCTGCGACGACAACGATGCCATAAACGCCGTAGCCACTAAATTTGAGCAGTGCTATCTGCGCTATGATCGTGCTAAAGCCAAGGATAGTGTTGGCAATGGCTGGTCGGCGAAGCTTGTTTGTCGCGCTATCAAGGTTAAAAAGCGAGAAAACAAAGCTTATAAATACAATGGGCACAAGCGTGATCATCGAGACATTGTAGATAAATTTGACCTCGTCTTGGCTTTTAAAAGGTAACCAAAGCGTGTAAAAATCAAGCCCAAAAACGACAAAAAATGCTGCCGGAGCACTCATCACAAAGGCGATCACCTTCATTGAAAATTTAGCCTCATTTATGAGGTCAGTGATCAAATTTTTAGAGTAAAGCTCGACAAATTTTGGTGCAAAGATACCGCTAAGCTGCGCTACAAAGCTCTCAAGTATGATAGGGGCGGCCTTGGCGACAGAAAGAAGGCCGGTCGCGTTTGCATTTACGAAAATGTTGCAGATAAAAAGATCCATACCAGTTAAAAGTATGCGATTTAGCGCATTAAAACTATTCCAAATACCAGAGCTTAAAAGCTCTTTGATCTTAGAAAAATCAAATTTGCTAAAGCTAAATTTTAGCTCTGGCGTGATGCGAGCTGACATAAAAATGGTGCTAAAAAAGACAAAAAGGCTAGCAACTAGCGCTGAAATGGCGATGTATGAGATGAACGGCTTAAAAAAGAAAAAGAGCGCCACGATAAGGATCGCTAGGATCGCGCTTGAGATGGCGTTTCTGATGGAGAGTAAATAGAGCTTGTTTGTCACAAAAGCGCAGACCGTTAAAACGCCGTTAAATAGGCCGACACAGAAATTTATAAAGTAAAAAACAAGGGTCATTCTCACGTCAAAGAGTAAATTTTCAGGGACATTTAAAAAGCTTTGCAAATTTAGTATGAAAACAGAGCTAAGCACCACGACAACGGCGCAAAAAAAGATATTTACAACAAGCACTGATGAGTAGTAGGTGTTTGCAAGGCTTAGGTCATTTTTGTGCCACGCATGAGCGACAAAGCGCCCACTAACCGAGTTTATCGCCACGCTCACGACTGCTGCGTAGCTTACGATGGCGTTACTAAGCCCCACAAAGCCAAATGCCTCGTTGCCAAGGCTTTTTAAGATAAATGGTGTAAGAAAGAAATTTATGCCCATTGATACGACAAAAACGACGATCGAGCTTATTAGATTGATTAGCATTAGATTTTCAGCCTATAAATTTTTACACCATTTGAAATGACAAATGGCTCAAAGTATCTATCATCAGCCTTTTCAAATATAAAAAGCTGCACAAAAGATGAGTTAAAAGCATTTTCATCAAGCAACAATATCCGCGCATAATCTTCCAAAAAAACCACATAAATTTTGGCGTTTTCATCTATGATTTTTTCATCTATTCGCAAATCTCTTCCAGCACCTTTTACCTTATAAAATGATTTTACGGCTATTTTCTCACCGTTATGTATGATAAATTTTTGATCATTTGTAGGCAAAGTATAACCATCTCCAAGGTCGATACCAGCTTCGCTAACGCCATTTAATGCACTAACATGATAAAAATCCTCTTTTTGCCTTTTACCAGTTACGACGTCAATATAGCTATATCTAAAGATATTTGGTGCGATGTCAATCATATTTGGCACAAGATAGTAAAAAACCTCTTTTTTTGCAGCTGGCAGAGTAAAATTTTCGCCTTCAAGCTGACTTAAAAAAGTATTTATATCGCTTGTGTTGTAGTCTTTTAAAATTTTATCTATTGGCCTTACATTTTGCTCAAGTGAGATGTCATTATACGTAACTGCCACTCTTGCAAGTCTAGCCGAAAATGCCTCATCTTTTCTCAAAGCAAGGCTAACAAAATAATTATTTTCGCCACCTTGCCTACCAGGATCGTTTAAAGTCATAACATCAGCAAAATACCTTATTGCATATCCGTAATCCCACCATGAAAATACATAATCATCGTGCTTTGTGACCTTTTTGAGCACATCAAGTGCTACTGCTTCATCACGGCTAATTACAGTGTTTGGCCTATATGAATAAGCAAAATCTAAATTTATAGCAAGAGCGGCTACGACAAAAACCAAAAATGACAAATTTTTAATGGAATTTCTAAGATCAAATAAATTTAAAAAAAAATGCAAAAAATACCCAAAACCAAGCGCAACAAGTGGTGTTACGTACATAACAAATCTAACTCCACCAAAGAAAGAGAGGAGTCCAAGTCCAAGCATTGGCAAAGTAAGCAAAAATGGACGAAATTTCATGCAAAGTAGCAAGTATCCAATAATAGCTGCCAGCAATATAAGAATATTTCCCGACATGAAATAGATAAAATACAAAGGACTAGCACTTTTTACTTCGCTGATGAAATTATACTCATTTATAAAGTGAAATTTATCGCTAAGAATTTCATTGCCTTTAAAAACATAAATACCTATTTTTGAAGTGATGAAATCAAAACCACCAAAATAGATAAAAGCAGCTAGCATTAAAGTAAGAAAAATGGCTAAATTTCTAGCCGAGAGTAAATTTTTATATTTGCAAAAAAGAGAGAAAAATAAAGCAATAACTACTAAATTAAAAATCAAAATTTTATTTGCTATTAGTGGATCTTTAGTAAAAACATTTGAGCTTACGATGCTTATAAATATAAAAAATATCGCTTGATAATTTTGCAATCTATCTCGCATAAAAACTAGCGTATATAGTAAAAGCATAAAGAAAATACTTAAAATAAGTGCATATGAGCTTTGATACCACCAAAGATAAAGCGACACAAAGACTCCAGGCAAAACGATAAATTTTTGTTCATTTGTGTTTAAAAGCCTGATCAAAAAATAGATGATAAAAAGCGCAAATGTGACATTTAACATGTCGCTATCAAAATATCCAGGCGATGTCCTTGAAAGATAGCTTGGCAAGATAACACTCATAAACGCTGCCACAGCCCCTACCCTAAGAGCCTTAAACTCATTTGATATCAAAATAACTGGAAGTGCGATAAGAGGAGCTAAAAAGACGCTCATGTAAAATATCACGCTTTCGATCTTAAAAGGAAAAATTTTGCAAATATAAAAAACTATGGTTGAGATTGGGTGATTAAAGGGGCTAAAGTCATTTTGCTGATTAAAGCCAGCCAGCATATCTCTAGCACCCTCTGCGTAATAATAGGCGTCATTTGTTGTAAGCATAAACTCGCCATTAAAGTAAAACTCTGGCATATCCTTTGCCCACAATACCCAGAGCATCCTGGCCGCAAATCCAAACAGATAAGCAGCCAGAAATATAAGTAAAACTTTACAATTTACGCTTACTTTGTGCACTAAATTCCTTACAGCCTAGCATCAGCCTCTGGGTAGATATTTTTTATATCGTAAACTAAATGGCCTTTTAAATTTAGCTTTTTAAACTCATTGTGAGCTACGGCGATCACGATGCAGTCGTAGTCGTTTAGGTTATACTCTTTTACTAGATCAAAGCCGTACTCGTGTTTTACCTCAGTGCTATCAGCCCAAGGATCGGTCACATCGACCTTGCAGCCAAAATCTTTTAGCTCATCAACTACGTCTATAACGCGAGAATTTCTTATATCTGGGCAGTTTTCTTTAAATGTCATACCAAGAACAAGCACGCGAGCTTTGTTGATAAGCACGCCTTTTCTTATCATTAGTTTTATAACCTGATCAGCTGCGTATCTACCCATGTCATCGTTGATACGGCGGCCTGCTAGGATCATTTCAGGATGATAGCCTACCTCTTGAGCTTTGTGAGTTAGATAATATGGATCTACGCCGATGCAGTGACCACCAACTAGACCTGGGCGGAAATTTAAGAAATTCCACTTAGTACCTGCAGCTTCAAGCACGTCAATGGTGTTGATATGAAGCTTTTCAAACAGCATCGCAAGCTCGTTTATAAAGGCGATGTTTATGTCACGCTGAGTGTTTTCGATGACCTTTGCAGCCTCGGCTACTTTGATACTTGAAGCTTTATGAGTGCCAGCTGTGATGATCGAGCGATAAATTTCATCGACCTTATCAGCGATCTCTGGGGTTGAACCACTTGTAATCTTTTTGATCTTAGTTACAGTGTGCTCTTTGTCACCTGGATTTATACGCTCTGGAGAGTAGCCGCAGAAGAAATCTTTGTTAAATTTAAGCCCACTTTTTTCAAGAAGTGGCACGCAAATTTCTTCTGTAACGCCTGGATAAACGGTGCTCTCATAAACAACGATGTCGCCTTTTTTAAGCACTTTTGCCACGCTCTCGGTTGCTTTTACGACTGGAGTTAGATCAGGGCGTTTGTTCTTATCTATCGGAGTCGGGACGGTCACGATGAAGAAGTTGCAACTTCTAATATCATCTAAATTTAAGCTAAATTTCATGCCATTATCGATCGCTTTTTTCATCTGTTCGTTACTAAGTTCAAGCGTTCTATCATAGCCACTTTTAAGCTCTTCTATACGTTTTGCATTTACATCAAAACCTACTACTTCGTACTTTTCGCTAAAAGCTGCTGCAAGTGGAAGTCCAACATATCCTAGTCCTACTACTGCTATTTTCATTTACTTTTCCTTTCTTTTTTTGCTTCTATCTTTTTTACGCGTTCATACATTCTTATTTCCGCACTTACACCTTTTGGAGTTATGATTCTAATAGGGCTAATGCCTGGTAAAATTTTAGTGAATTCGTAATAAACCCGCCTCTTTTTCTTTCCGTCCTTGCATAGCATCATCGTTTGTGCTAGCTCATCCCCGCCGCTAAATTCGTAATAAATCCCGCGCGCGTCCTCTTTTTCTTCAAGCTTTCCGCCGAGCAAAAAGGCGAAGTTGCAGTCGATTTCTATATCTTTAAAAAAAGCGACTTCGTATTTAAAATAATCAGGCGGCATCTTTGAAATAGGTAGCTCAAAAATATTTTCCTCGGTTTTTGGCGCATTTTCGCCTGCTAAAAGTGCAAAGGGAAGCATGCAAGCTGCGATAAAAAGTAAAAATTTTCTCATGCCTTTACTCCGATTTGAAAATACTTAAATCCATGCTCGGCTAAAGCTTTAGCGTTGTATTGGTTACGTCCGTCAAATATAACGGCGTTTTTTAGCCTCTCTTTGATCTCCATAAAATCAGGCGATCTAAACTCGCTCCACTCGGTTACAAGCACCATAGCATCGGCGTTATCAAGAGCGTCATATTTATTTTTAGCGTATTTTACATCTAAATTTGGCATATATTTTTTAGCTTCTTCGCTTGATTTTGGATCATACGCCACCACTTTCGCGCCAGCTTCGTCTAAAAGCTTTATCAATGTTATCGAGCTAGCCTCTCTCATATCATCGGTATTTGGCTTAAATGCAAGCCCCCAAAGTGCAATCGTCTTGCCCTTTAGATCGCCGCCAAAAAAGTTATAAATTTTATCAAATAGCACTCTTTTTTGAGCCTTATTTCTTGACTCGACCGCGTTTAAAAGCTCTGGCTCAAATCCGTTTTGTCTAGCGGTGTATATAAGCGCCTCGACGTCTTTTGGAAAGCAGCTGCCGCCGTATCCGCAGCCGGGATATATAAAGCTATAACCGATCCTTGAGTCGCTGCCGATGCCTTTTCTTACTAAATTTACATCAGCGCCCACGCGTTCACAGATATTTGCTATCTCGTTTATGAAGCTTATTTTGGTTGCCAGCATCGAATTTGCAGCGTATTTTGTCATCTCGGCTGACTTTACATCCATACAAATGAGCCTGTCGTGATTTTTCATAAATGGCTCATAAAGCTCTCTCATCACGCTAAAGCCCCACTCGCTGCTAGCCCCGATAACTACGCGATCTGGCTTTAAAAAGTCCTCAACTGCCGCGCCCTCTTTTAAAAACTCTGGGTTTGAGACTACTTCAAATTTAACCTCTACATTTCTCTTTTTAAGTTCACTCTCGATCACCTCGTGCACCTTGGCTCCAGTGCCTACTGGGACGGTTGATTTATCGACTACGATTAGCGGTTTGCTTAAATTTTCTCCGATCGATTTTGCCACCGAGAGAACGTATTTTAAATCCGCCTGCCCATCAGCGCCCATAGGCGTGCCAACTGCGATAAATAACACATCTGCATGCTCTAGCGCCTCGGTTATCTGCGTACTAAATTTAAGTGAGCCGTTTTTGTAGCACTCGCTCACGATATCAGCAAGCCCTGGCTCATATATCGGTACGACGCCGTTTTTTAGTGCCTCGATCTTTTTTTCATCGACATCGACGCAGATCACGCTGTTACCCATTTTGGCAAAGCATGCACCACTTACTAGCCCAACATATCCAGTTCCGATTACTGCTACTTTCATGCTTGTCCTTAAATTTTCTTTTCCCACTCAAGGGCAGTTTTTATGATGAGCGCTAGATCGTCTCTTTTTGGCTTCCAGCTTGTTAGCGAGCGCAGTTTGCTTGCGTTTGAGATAAGAATAGCTGGGTCGCCGTCCCTTCTTGGCGCATTTAATACTTTAAAATTTACCCCACTCGCTTTTTTTGCGGTCTCAATAACCTCTTTTACGCTAAATCCTCTGCCGTATCCTACGTTAAAAGTTTCGCTACCATTTTTACCAATATACTCTAGTGCGCTAATGTGAGCATCTGCTAGGTCACTAACGTGAATGTAGTCTCTAACGCATGTACCATCTTTTGTCGCGTAGTCATCACCAAAAATGCCCATGCTATCACGCTTGCCAAGTATAGTTTGCACAGCCACCTTGATAAGGTGCGTGGCATTTGGATAGTTTTGACCGATTAACCCCTCTTCGTCCGCGCCTGCCACGTTGAAGTAACGTAAAATCGCAAATTTAAAATTTTCATTTGAAGAGGCATAATCTTTGATGATCTGCTCACTCATAAGCTTACTTCTGCCGTATGGATTTATCGGATTTGTAGGCGTTGTTTCGCTAACTTCTGCCACGTCTGGCTCGCCGTAAACTGCGGCAGTTGAACTAAATATAAATTTATTTACATTGTAAGCTTTTGCGTATCTTAGCACCCTTGCGACATTTGCGGTGTTGTTTAGATAGTATTTTAGCGGCTCGCTCATACTCTCAAAAACCTCGATAAACGCTGCAAAATGGATGATCGCATCAAATTTGCCATTTGCGAAAATTTCGCTTAGATCATCCTCTAAATTTGCGTTTATAAATTTGAAATTTCCTATCTTTTGGAGTGCCTCAAGTGCTTTTTGTGAGCCTTTGCAGAGATTGTCGATGATGGTTATCTCATCATTGCCTTGCTTTAAAAGTGCTTTTACTACGTGGCTGCCGATGTATCCAGCACCACCTGTTACTAAAATTTTCAAGTTTAAGCCTTTCGTAAAAAGTGGTTAATTTTATCAAAAATAGGGTAAAGCAAAAGTAAAGCAAGGCTTTTGAATAAATTTTAATCTTCTCTAACCCTTAAAAATATTGGAAATCTTGGCTTGCCATTAGAGGTTAAATTTTGAAATTTATATGTGATGATAGAGCCTATCTTTGGGGGATTTGTGCGCTGCTCGTCGCTTAGTCCTGAGCCTATTTTAAAGATAGTGCCAGATTTTGGCTCGCCAGCTTTTTCTTCGTCATCTTTGCCACCAAGCGCCTTGCAAGTGAGCGAGCCAGCAGCTTTTGAATATTTACCGCTGCCTTTATTTATAGCGATTACTTCACACTCGGCATCTTTAAATTTTTTAAATTTTAGTGCATTTTTGCTTCTTTTTCGCTCGTACGGTGCATTTGGCTCACGCACCACTGCTCCCTCGCCGCCTTTTGCGATGATACTTTCAGTAAATTTCAAAAATTGAGCGTTATCTCGCATTTTTATCTGTTTTATTATGATTAAATTGTGATTTGGCTCATTTTTTAGAAATTTAGCCAAAACTTCAAGCCTATCAAGCAAGCTACCACTTGCCTCAGGCACGTCGAAAATGTGAAATTTAAGCCTGCCCCACGCTTTTTCATCGGGCAACTTATCCATCACTGTTGCTTGAATTTCTTCAAATTTAAGCTCCTTTGCGTAAAGCTCGCCATCGAGCGCAAATTTAGGAAAATTTTTAGTAAAACTTAGCGGTGCATTTAGCTTTTTGCCCTGTCTTGAGAGTAAATTCTCTCCATCCCAGTAGGCACGCACGCCATCAAGCTTCTCGCTAGCTAGCCAGCCACTGACATTTTGATCTTTATACTCGCTAAGGCGCAATAAATCAAGAGAAAATGCAAAATTTAAAAGGACTAAAACCGCAAAAATTATTCTAATCAAGCTTTTGCCTTGCAAAAACAATAATCCATATGATCATCTACAACGCCCACACTTTGCAAAAATGCATAGGTGCTAACAGAGCCTAGAAATTTAAACCCTCGCTTTTTTAGCTCCTTTGCCACAAAGTCAGAAATCGGCGTAGTGGTTGGCACTTGTTTGATATCTTGATAGTGATTTATGATCTGCTTGCCGTCAAATTTGGGATCAAATTTTCTTAACAAATATCCCCACAAATAGTCATAAAAGCTGCCAAATTCTTGCGTTACGGATAAAAATGCAATGGCATTTGCAGAAAGTGATTTTAGTTTTAATCTGTTACGGATCAGCCTCTCATTTTGCATAAATTTCGCTATTTCAGCCTCGCCGTAAAACTTGATCTTCTCTGGATCAAAGCCATCAAACGCCTCTCTCATAGCCTCTCTTTTTTGAAGCACTCCATGCCACGAAAGTCCCGCCTGAAAGCCTTCCAAAACTATCATTTCGAAAAATTTTCTATCTTCTTTTACGACTTTGCCCCACTCGTTATCGTGGTAAGCTATATCAAGCTCGCCTTTTGCCCATTCACATCGCCTCATCTGCGTCCCTTAAATCTCAACTCCGTAAAACTCGCAGTACCACTCGACAAATTTAGCCACGCCGTCGTTTACTTTTGTATTTGGCTTGTAGTCAAAGTCAGCCACCAAATCGCTCACATCAGCAAATGTCGCTGGCACGTCGCCCGCTTGAAGTGGGAGAAAATTTTTCTTGATCTCACGGCCAATCTTTATCTCAACCGCCTTAATGTAGTCCATGAGCTCGACTGGGCTGTTGTTACCGATATTATAGACCTTAAACGGCGCTTTTGAAGTAGCAGGGTCTGGGTGCTTTGCATCCCAAGCCGGATTTGGCTTAGCAGGGTTGTCGATGCACTTAATGATACCCTTTACGATGTCATCCACATAGGTAAAATCACGCTTCATCTTGCCGTAGTTAAAGACGTCGATGCTCTTATCTTTAAGCGCTGCATCAACAAACAAAAATAGCGCCATATCAGGGCGTCCCCATGGTCCATACACCGTAAAAAAGCGAAGTCCAGTCGTTGGCACGTTAAATAGATGGCTATAAGTATGTGCCATCATCTCGTTGCTCTTTTTAGTCGCTGCGTAGAGGCTTATAGGGTGATTTACCGCCTCGTGCGTAGAAAATGGCATGTTCTCATTTAGTCCATAAACCGAGCTAGAGCTTGCATAGACTAGGTTTTTGATCTCATTGTGGCGGCAGCACTCAAGGATATTCACAAAGCCTGTGATGTTGCTGTCGATGTAGGCTTTTGGATTTATAAGCGAGTAGCGAACGCCAGCTTGTGCGGCTAAATTTACCACTACGTCAAATTTTTCTTTGGCAAAAAGCTCTTTCATCGTCTTTTCGTCGGCAAGATCAGCTTTTATAAATTTTAAATTTGGATGCGTTTTTGAGGCGATCAGCTTACCATAATCTATCTCGCTAGTCTCAAAACCAGCCGTTTTTAGGCGCGAGAGCTTTAAATTTACGTCGTAATAGTCGTTTATCACGTCATATCCAACGACCTCATCGCCTCTTTTTACAAGGGCATTCGCAAGATGAAATCCTATAAATCCAGCTGTTCCAGTTACTAAAATTTTCATATTTTTCCTTTCATTTTTGGCTTATTTTAGTGCAAAAATGTAAATTTACGTATTTAGATCAGGGTGGTCCCAGGTGTTAAATTCAGACTTTATGTCATCATTTTCTTGCCCTTTGCAACATAGCCACTCAAGCCCTGCACGTCTTTCCATAACGACCTCTTCGTCAAGTCCAGCAACCTTTTTGCCGTTTATCCTAGCATCTACACACGCCCAGTGATAGCGATAAACTAGGTCAAGTTTGCTTAAAATTTCATCCAAACTGCGCGGTTTTGAGCGGTTTTTGAGCCCACCCTCTCTAAAGACATCCATCACAAAATCACAGTCGCAAATTTTATCCATCTCACCGATATCTTCAGCTATGCCAAGTGCCCAAAGCAAGATCCAAAGCGACTCATATTTCCAGCCCATATTTACGGCCAAATTTATATCAGCCCTTCCCTCTACGACCTCTTTTTCTTTTACACTTAGGTCATTATAAAAATCGCCCAAAAAGTCTTTAGCCCAGGCTATCTCATCTTCACTTAGGTGGCCATTGTCGCGGATCGTACAAGCACACATGATCGCTGTAAATGAGCAAACCGCACGAGCAATGATCTCATCAACGCTTCTTGGCGTAACTTCACTATTGTCATACCTTAGTGGCAGACTCTCAAGCACAGCCACACCCTCTTTTTTTAAAATTTTTATACTCTCATCTTTTCTTTGTTGCGCTGTTTTTGGCATATCCGCACCCTTTTAAAAAATATCAAACACTCCCATTTTTATCCAAAAAACTCGGCATTAAATTTCTCTTCGTTAAAATTTTTACCTAAAAATTTACAGGCTTCGATCATATCAGTTCTTGCTATTTCAAAGCAACTCGTAGCCCCAGGGCTTGGAGTCATATTAAAACTTATGCCCTCGCCTGTGCTTATCTTACCCTCGCCAAGCTCAAGGCACTTTTTATTACGGTCGATAACTTGTGGCCTTACGCCGCCAAAATTTACAGCATAGCTCAGATCGTTTTCACTTAGGCTTGGCACGATCTTTCTAGCGTCTTTTACAAATTCTTTTTTATTGATAAATGGCACTTCAAATAAGAAATTTCTTAAAATATAAGATCTGATGTCGCTATCTTTTAAGAGATTTTTAAAGACTTCAAAGACATTTTTATCAAATTTTAGGCATTTACAAAAGTCAAAAAAGCTTGAACAGCCGTGGTATCTCTCTAGTTTTGGTATGACTAGAGCTGTTGGTCCAAAGCGAGTGTTTCCGTTAGCTAGGATATCTGGATCGCCGTGAAGAGCGGCAAATGGCAGCTTATCGTTTTGTACCATATAGACTTTGCCGTTTAGTAGGCGTTTTTTTGCGAAATAAAAGCTTCCAGCAACGGGCAGTGTGCTAAGATGAAGCCCGTAACCCATTTTGTGAGCCAAAAATAGCGAGTGTCCTCCAGCATCTACTACGACGTAGTTTGCAGTGATCACTTCGCCATCATTTATCTTTATGTGAAATGTATCGCCTGCCTTTTTTATATCAGTTACTTCTGAGTTTAGACTGATCTCGTAGCCATCTGCGCCTAAATTTAGCGCATTTTGCACAAGTGAGTTTGCTAAGCCACCAAAGTCCATCGTCGTAAACTGCCCATTTTGCGTGCCTATGGCGATGATGTTTTCTGGCCTCTCATTACCATTTGCGTCAAAAACGACATTTGGCTCGATCTGTTTTAACTTCTCTTTGTCATAAATTTCAAGATAAGGAAAAAGCTCTTTAAAACTCTCATATCTCTCTTTCATGCGCTCTACTTCGGCATCTCCGATAGCTAGTGCCATCTTTTGATGAGCGAACATATATTTGCCATCAAGATTGTATTTTAGAGCATATTTTACTGGCATATTTGCCACACGAGAGACTTTTTTTGCCTTTTCTAGCGTGTAGTTTGTCTCGATATCGCCACAATGAATGGTTTGTGAGTTGCCTTTGCCGTTTGAATTTAGAGTAGCTACGCCGTCATATTTTTCTAAAAGTGCGACCTTTTTTATATCGCTAAATGCAGCCAACTCGTAAAAGAGCGCCGTCCCACTAATGCCTGCTCCGACAATTACCACTTCAAAGTGCTTCTGCCTCATTTTTTCTCCCAAAAAGTTTAGTCGCCAAAATGATACTATATTAATTTTAAAACAAACAGCATTATGAAAAAAGCTAGAATTTTTATATAAAAGAGAAATTTGGCAAGGCTTTCACCTTGCCTTGAAGTTAAAATTTATAAGATACGTTTACCTTGAAATTTCTACCTGGCTCCCAGTCCACATAGTTTGGATTGACTGTATAATCAGCCATTCTTTGAGACTGCGAAGCATAAGTTTTATTAAAGAGGTTATAAATTCCAGCATTTATCTCTAGCCCTTTAAATTTACCGCTACTTGGCGTATAGCTAGCATAGATGTCGCTAACTGCATAGCTTGGTATCTTGACGTTTTCACTATTGCCAGCTGATATGGTATTTTTTGAAGCGAAGTAGATTAGGTTGTAGCCTATTAGCGTATCGATGCTAGAAAATGCATACTCGGCGTTAAACGTATATTTATCACCTTGATCGCGGTAGCCGATGACGTTTGAGGTGTAGTAGCCGCCGCTTGCCTTAGCGACCCTATCTTTATATTTTACCTTTTGGTGAGTGTAGCTAGCTGCTAGACTGAGTGCATCTAAATTTAGCCTTGCAAGTAGCTCGACACCGCTTATATCAGCCCCACCAGCGTTTATACGTCTGTATATAGTTATTTCATTTGGCGGCGTTCCAACTTTATAAGAGCTGTTATCTACGATTAAGTTTTTATATTTTGTCATGAAGTATTTTGCAGATAAGCTATATGAGCTAGCTTCATTTATATCGCCATGATATTTAAGACCAGTTTCATAGCTATTACCAGTCGTTGCTTTTAGATCTTTATTTGCTTCAAAATTTTTTGCTCTACTAGCATACATAGACTCCATGACATCAGGCCCTCTAAAGACTCTTGCATAGCTTGCAAAAGCGTTAAGACCTTTAAGTATCTCATAATCAAGTGCAAGTGCTGGGGTAAATTCATTAAATTTATAGGTGTAGCTCTTTACATTTCCAGCTCTACCATCGTAGCTTTTTAGCTCGTGGCGAGTGTATCTGATACCTGGAGTAACAGTTAGCGAGCTAAAATTTAGCGCATCTTCTGCATAGATTGAGTAGTTATTTACTTTTTCAGGATAGTGATTATTTGGCTTGTTAAAATTTTTACTTTGGTAAAACTCAGCGCCGTATCTAAACGTCTGTGTCAAAGCACCGGTCTCTACTACACTTTTAGCCTTTGCGTTTATACCGTTTGTTTTTACGCCTAAAATTTTTAAGACTGGATCATCTTTTTTATGCTCAGTGTTGTATACCGTTACATCTAAATTTAGAAGATCACTTGGTTTATACTCGTATTTTAGCGTCGTCGTATCTCGCTCATATTTACGATTATCAACAGCATTTGAATCGCTATACCAGCTACCAAACTCAGCTCTCATTGGATACATGCCTTTAAATTCATTATGCTCTCTTGAGATAGAAATTCTATGCGCATCAAGGAAGCTGTAACCAAGCTTTAAAAGATAGCTAAGGTCGTTGCCGTCGCCGCCTATCTTTCTTTTGTTGCCGCTTTTGCCGTAGTCGTAGCCCTTGTGATTAATAGCAGCTATAAAATCAAGCCCTTCAACTGGTGCGGTAAAGAGCATAAGGCCTTGAGAAAATTCGCTGTTATTTGAGGCGTATCCTGTCTTTATCTTTGCGCCGATGATCTCGCCACTTTCTAGCAAGTCTTTTGCATCAACCGTTTTAAAGGCGACCGAACCGCCAAGTGCACCTGAGCCGTTTACCACTGATCTTGAGCCAACCTCGACATCAACAGCTTTTATAAGATCTGGATCGATCAGCAAGTCAGCGTTGTGGTGAAATGTATTTCCGTTTTGTTTTGCGCCATCTATCGTGATATTTAGACCGCGGTCACTAACGCCCCTCATGTAAATTTTTTGATTCATGCCGTTTGTTCCGCCTACATAAACCCCAGGAATATCTCTCATCACGTCTTTTACTAGGCCAGCATTTCTGGTTGAAATTTTGATGTCATCAACGCCGTATCCGCCACTGCTACTTGTTACCTCAACTCCGCTTAGCACGCTCTCGTCTGCCCCATTTGCACAAACTGCTATGCTTGCTGCAAGAGAGAGTTTAAATAAGCTTTTAAATCTCATATTTTCTCCTAATTTGGTTATTAAAGTTGCTATTTTAATTTTATAACATAATTTTGAGATTGAATATTATAATTTTAAGTATAAATTTTGGATAAATTTTTGAGTTTTTTAGTAAAAATACAAACTATTTTTAAATTTTAATTATCTAATAAATTAATTAAATATTGAGATAAAGGACGAAATTATATAATTTTATCAAGGTAGCAAATAAGGTTAATTTTTAACAGAAAATTTCTTACAAGTATAAAAACTCTTAAATTTTGTAGATAATTTTTATCAAGAGAGGCTTAAGAAATCTAAAATAAATTTTACTTTTTTAGCGCTCAGAATTGTTTTTATAAACACTCTAAAGTAGTTTATGAATAATTTTTATAAATTTTAAATAAAATAGAGCAAAACTCCTGGATCTAATAGAAGTATCATGCAAATTTATTAGACGCTCTTCAAAGCAAAATTGAAATACTCATTCATGCAAATAACATCCTTTTTTCATATCTTTTTGTTGATGTCTTGCTAAAGTATCGGCGGTAGCACAAATATCATCCTATCAAGGCTAAAATTTCTTACATCCTCAGACCAGCCATCCCAGCGATAAAGCTCGTAAAATTTAGATATATCGCCGCATATCGCCCAGTATAAAAACTGCGAGTAGCCAAGCTGCGCATCTTCCCATTTGCCGCTTGTCTGGCATGCAGTAAAAGACATTGCCGGCTTTGCCACCAAAGGCACCGCCGTTTATCACGAAAAATTTATACAAAACATCGTTTGCCACGAGCAAATTTCTAGGCATCTAGCCTGCTTCGCTAAAGCTTTTGCCAAGGTTAAAGCTGTAAATTTTGCACTTCATCTGTTCGCATCCTGAGCCAAGCACGCGCAGCTAACCTCCATTCATCACGATGCCACCACACCCATAAACAAGCGCTCCCATCGGTGAGCAAGTAGCTACCTAAAGTCCTAAAAGCTCGCTTTGCGCCCTGCTCTCATCGCAAGACAAAATTTTCATAATCGTTTTTGTCCTCTTTTAGTCACTCTTTTATCAGTGCCCAGCCTGGACTATTTGTATCTATAAGCTCATCTAAAGCTCATATTGTCTGCCCTTGCAGTAAATTTGGTGAAATTTAAAAGAAGAATTTGGCGAGTCACCCCGCCAAATTTATATTAGTAGATTATTTTGCATCCCAAGCTAGGATCGTGTTGCCCTCAGCGTCGGTAGCCACGTCGCCCATGCCCATAATGTTATAGCCGCAGTCTACGTAGTGAACCTCGCCTGTTACGCCGCTAGCTAAGTCGCTAAGCAGATACATCGCGCTGTTGCCGACGTCTTCGGTAGTGACGTTGCGTTTTAGCGGGCTATTTACTTCGTTATAGCGTAAAATCATCCTAAAATCGCCTATACCGCTTGCAGCAAGCGTTTTAATTGGGCCTGCGCTGATCGCATTTACGCGGATATTTTTAGCGCCAAGGTCGTGCGCTAGGTAGCGAACCGAGCTTTCAAGTGCCGCTTTTGCAACGCCCATGACGTTGTAGTGTGGCACAAATTTTGGTCCGCCAAGGTATGTAAGAGTTAGCACCGAACCGCCCTCTTTTAGCACCGGTAGGACCGCGCGAGTAAGGCTTAGTAGCGAATAAACACTAGTGCCCATCGCTATATCAAATGCCTCTTTAGTCGTGTTTACGAACTCGCCCTCAAGCGCTTCTTTTGGTGCGTAAGCCACTGCATGCACAACAAAATCGATTTCGCCAAGGTCTTTTTTGATTTGACCAGCAAGCCCATCTAAATGTGCCTGATTATTCACATCAAGTTCGTAAACAAATTTGCTACCAAACTCCTCTGCAATCGGCTCTACGCGCTTTTTAAGAGCGTCGTTTAGGTAGGTAAACGCCATCTGCGCACCCTGGGCGTAACAAGCTTCGGCGATGCCGTAAGCTATTGACTTGGCGTTCGCAACGCCGACGATGAGGCCCTTTTTGCCTTTTAGTATCATTTGTTCTCCTTTTTATTAAAGCTACTTAACTTTTTCTACTTCACAAGCTTACAGCTACAAGCAGAATTATTTATCTTTCATTAAAAATTTAAAAGCAATACTCAAAAACTATATGCTTACTCTGTTTATTTTTAAATTTTGCCTTGACTAAGTGACTTAAAATTTTGCAATCCAAATTTAACAAAACGTCAAATTCTGAACGTAAATCGACAAGCGGAAATATCGCTAAGCGGATTTAAATGTTTCGCAGTAAATTTCGTCCCAAGACTAGGCATGTAGCCTGTCGTAGGGCAAAATTTACAAAATCATTTAAAGACGTCAGCGAGATAACGCGCTAATAAGTTCCAAGAAACCAAAGGCGTCCCAGCTCGCCGTACCTACTAATACTCCATCACAGTTTGCTATACCCGCTATCCCGCCGATATTTGCGGCGTTTACGCTGCCTCCGTAAAGTAGCGGAGCGCTCGTCTGCTCGCGGATGAAATTTAAAATCTCCTCTATCTGCTCTGCGCTCGCGCTCTTGCCCGTACCTATCGCCCAGATCGGTTCATAGGCGATGACTAAATTTTTATAGCCAAGGTCGATATTTTTTAGCTGTTCGGCCAGAAATTCCTTCGTGCCGCTCGCTTCGTTTACGCTTAAATTTTCGCCGATGCAGTAGACGATCTGCCAGCCCGCCTTTACGGCAAAGTCAAATTTAGCGCGCAAAAGCTCCTCGCTCTCACCAAGCTCGCGCCTTTCGGAGTGCCCGATCAGCACGCTTTTTACGCCAAACTCGTCCAGCATCGCCTTGCCGATCTCGCCAGTGTGAGCGCCGCTTTCGCACGGGTAGAAATTTTGCGCGCCGAGTTTAAATTTATGAGGCGCAAGATCAAGCGCGCTAAACGGAGGGAAAACCGTCACGTCGTCGTTTGAGCTTAAATTTGCATCTAAAATTTGAGCGTATTTAGCAAAGCTCGCTCTCGTGTGATTGCACTTTAAATTCGCTAGAAATTTCAAGACCTACTCCTCTTTTCTAAGCGGCTTTATGCCAGGCAGCTCTTTGCCTTCTATTAGCTCCAAGCTAGCACCGCCGCCAGTCGAGATAAATGTCATCTCGTCGGCGTCTCCCGCACGCTCGACCACGTCAGCCGTATCGCCACCGCCAACGACGGTTGTCGCGTGTGTGTCGATGATAGCGTGGCTCATTTTGATGCTACCTTTGCTAAATTTATCCATCTCAAAAACGCCCATAGGTCCGTTCCACCAGATGGTTTGCGCATCGGCGATGACCTCTTTAAATAGTCTAATAGACGCTGGTCCGATGTCAAGTCCCATCCAGCCATTTGGGATCTCTTGAGCTGGGACGTATTTTACGGCACTGTCAGCCGAAAATGTCTGAGCAGCGACGACATCTACTGGTAGGTAAATTTTCACACCTAGCTCTTTGCCCTTTTGTAAAATTTGCCTTGCATCTTCGATGAGCTCTTCTTCAAGCAGCGAATTTCCGATATTTTCGCCGAGAGATTTTAAAAACGTGAACGCCATACCGCCGCCGATTATCAGCTTATCCACGCGCGGAAGCAGGTTGTGCAGGGCTTGCAGCTTGCCGCTCACCTTACTGCCGCCAACGACCGCGACAAACGGGCGCGCAGGGTGTTTGATGAGATTTTGAGCGAAATTTATCTCTTTTTGTAGCAAAAATCCCGCCGCTTTGTGCTTCTCGTCGTAAAATTTAGTGATCGCCTCGACTGAGCTGTGCGCCCTGTGGCAGACGCCAAACGCGTCGTTTATGTAAAATTCGCCGTATTTAGCGAGCTCGGCGGCTAGCGCCTCGTCGTTTTTGGTCTCGCCCTTTTCAAAGCGTAAATTTTCAAGAAGCAAAATTTCGCCCGGTTTTAGCGCGGCGACTTTGGCTTTGGCGTCCGCGCCGACGACGTCCTCGGCAAATATCACGTCTCTATCAAGTAGCCTTGAAAGCCTCTTTGCCACGCCTCGCAGCGAAAATTTCTCCTCAAAGCCGTTTTTGGGACGTCCTAGGTGGCTAGCCAAAACCACGCTGCAGCCGTTATCGAGGCAGTAGCGGATAGTTGGTATCGCCGAGCGTATGCGGCGGTCGTCGGTGATGTTTAAAAACTCGTCCATCGGCACGTTAAAATCGCACCTAACAAATACCTTCGCGCCGCCGAGCTCAAGGTCGTTGATCGATAAAATTTCACTCATTTTTAGCCCTTTAAATTTATTTCATAGCCACGATCTTGGCTAGATCGACGAGCCTTGTCGAGTAGCCCCACTCGTTGTCGTACCACGCAAAGACCTTCACCATATCACCCGCGATGACCTGCGTAGTATCGCTCGCTACGATGCTGCTGTATGCGCTCGTGCAAAAGTCGCTGCTAACTCTATAATCGTCATCGACGAATAAAATTCCCCTTAAATTCGACTCAGCAGCCGCTCTAAACGCCTCGTTTATCTCCTCTTTGCTAGCAGGCTTTTTTAAAACCGCCGTTAGATCGACCATAGAGACGTTAGCGACAGGTACGCGGACCGCTTGACCGTGCATCTTGCCGTTTAGCTCGGGAAGTACTTTTGCGATCGCCTTTGCGGCTCCGGTGGTCGTAGGCCCGATATTTAGAGCCGCAGCGCGCGAGCGGCGGAAGTCTTTAGCTTTTACGTCTACTAGGCTCTGTCCGTTTGTATAGGCGTGGATCGTAGTCATGAGCCCTTTTACGATGCCGAATTTATCGTTTAGCACCTTTGCGACGGGCGCTAGGCCGTTTGTGGTGCAGCTTGCGTTTGAGACGATCGCTTCGCCTGCGTATTTATCGTCGTTTACACCGACTACAAACGTCGCCGTGTCGTCTTTTGCCGGAGCGCTCATGACGACTTTTTTGATGCCGCGGGCGAGATAGGGCTCGCATTTTTCAGTGGTCAAAAACTTGCCCGTACACTCCAAAACCACGTCCGCGCCGCAGTCTGCGTAGCCTAGCTCGTTTAGATCCCTTGTTGAAAAAACTCTTATCTTTTTGCCGTTTACTTCTATAAAATCGTCGCTTATCACCTTAACGTCTTGCTTAAATTCGCCGTGCACGCTGTCGTATTTGAGCAGATAGCGCGTCATGTCGCGCGTCGCCGTGTCGTTGATAGCGACAAGCTCAACGTCCTCTCGCTCTAAAATAATACGAGCAGCGCATCTGCCGATACGCCCGAAGCCGTTTATTGCTACTTTAACTGACATCTTAGCTCCTTTTGATATAATTACGCCTAATTCTACAAAAAAGAATTTTAAAACAAATATAAACAAGGCACTTTAATAGATGAAGTTAGCACTTTTTGGCGGGAGCTTTGATCCGGTTCATTTAGGACACGATAGCATTGTGAAAATGGCACTAAGTAGCCTTGATATCGACAAGCTCATCATAATGCCAACTTTTATAAGTCCCTTTAAGAGTGAATTTTCAGCTCCACCAGAGCTTCGCCTAAAGTGGATAAGAGAAATTTGGGGCGGCCTAGAGAAGGTCGAGATCTCAGACTATGAGATAAATTTAGCTCGCCCAGTGCCTACGATCGAGACGGTCAAGTATTTGTATGAGAAATTCAAGATAGAAAAATTTTATCTCATAATAGGCGCTGACCACCTAGCCACGCTTGATAAGTGGCACGGCTATGAGGAGCTTAAAAGCTTAGTGCATTTTGTGATCGCCAAGCGCAATCACATAGAAATTCCACGCAATCTACAAAAAATGGACGTGCACGTGGACGTTAGCTCGTCGCAGATCAGGCACCAAAAGGGGCTTGATGAGTTGCCTAGCGAGATAAAAGATGAAATCATAAATTTTTACCAAGGATACAAAATGCAAGAGAGATCGATGCAAGAGCGCACCGAAAGTATAGTTAAGGTTTTAGACGCAAAAAAGGCTGAAGAGATACAAGTGTTTGATATGAGTGGAGATGATTATTTCGTAAAAGCCGTAGTTATCGCCACAACACTTGGCGAGAGACACGCTTACTCACTGAGCGAGGATCTAAAAGAGGAGCTTAAACCTCTTGGAGAAAAATTTATAGGTACGGAGAGTTCGCCTGATTGGATTGTGATGGACCTTGGCGACATTTTGATACATCTTTTAAGCCCAGCTTATCGAGCAAAATACAACATCGAAGAGTTTTTGCAAAAGCTAAAAACTAGCAAAGAGTCTTAACAAGAACAAGCGAAGAGCAAATAAGCCATAAAAATATAAAAAATGCTAGCAAAAATGGCTTTTTGCCCGTCGCTTTAAATATACTCCTATCTATCCCAAACCCCAATGCACACATCGCGACGCAAAGACAGATACTAGCTGCTAGCTTTAAAATTTGCACCAAATTTTCAGGGAAAAATGGCAGAGATCTAACGCAGATCGCCACTAGGAAAAATAGTGCAAACCAAGGTATGCTCTTTAGCTTCGAGCCACCGCTATTTTGGCTTAAATTTAAGAAATTTAGCAAAAACAAAAATGGCACAAGCATGATGACGCGAAGCATTTTTATGATGACAGCGGTGCTGCTAGCTGCGCTGTCGAATGCTGCTGAGGCTGCAACTACGTGGGCTACCTCGTGAAGTGAGCCACCGATAAAAAAGCCAGTTTGGCGTGGCGTGAGAGCTAGAAATTTAGCGATAAATGGATAGATAAACATACCAATCGTCCCAAAGAGCACCACCGTGCAAATGGCGATAGCAAGCTTGTTTGCGTCTGCTTTTATCTCATTTTGAGTAGCCATGACAGCAGCTGCGCCGCATATGCTAGCCCCTGAGCCAATGAGCACGGCACTATCTTTGCTAAGCCCCAAGGTTTTGGCCACAAAAAGCGCAAAGCAAAAGGTTGCAAAGACCATAAAAGCTGCGTATATCACGCCAATGGTGCCAACACTTGCGATCTCGCTAAGGCTTATATTAAAGCCAAAAAGTATGATGCCAAGTCTTAAAATTTGCTTCCCAGCGATCGCTACGATGCCGCTTGATTTTAAAATTTGAGTCTGCTTGGTAAAAAGATTTGCAAAAATGGCGCCTAAAACGATGGAGATGATAAGCGGGCTAGTGTGAAATTTAGCCAAAATCGTGTTTGAGAGCGTAAAAGAAACGGTGCAAATCAGCGCTAGAACAAGCGCAGCAAGAATTTTACGAGACATATTTTAACCTTAATCTATTTTTTAAAAATGCAATTAGCACGTTTGGGTATAATTAGACGAATTTTATAATGCAAATTTAAAATAAAGATAAAGGGATAGGACTATGATCATCCTTGGCGAAAAATATGCTTTTACCAGCTTAGAACTAGAAAAGCTTAGAAAGAAATTTGGTCAAGTAAATTTTTTATCCCATGAAAATAGCGACGCAAAAGCCTTGCGAAGCGCACTAGAAAATCTCATAAAATCAGGTGATCAAAGGCTGATCGTACTAAACACCGCAAAGCCAGTTGATGGCAAACTGGTGAGATTTCTCACGCTTTTGCAGTTTAAAACGAAGTATAAAAAGATAAAATTTCTAAATGTAGAGAATTTTTTAGAAA
This sequence comes from Campylobacter concisus ATCC 51562, assembly GCF_000466745.1. Taxonomy (NCBI): domain Bacteria; kingdom Pseudomonadati; phylum Campylobacterota; class Epsilonproteobacteria; order Campylobacterales; family Campylobacteraceae; genus Campylobacter; species Campylobacter concisus. The sequence continues at coordinate 171,289 of NZ_ANNI01000009.1, forward strand.
TTTATCTGCACAAATGTTATATCCCAGAAAATGGCGAAAATTTAAACTTTTTAAACGACATAAAGCCTTATAATGCCCTTGAATACGCCTTAAAACGCGTGATAGACTATACAAGCTGCTCACTGCTTCTTGTGATACTTTTTGTGCTTAAATTTTACGTAAAGAAAAAGATAGACGAGCAGTCCCCTGGCAGCCTTTACTTCTTGCAAAATAGGGTTGGGCTGAATACTAAAATATTTAAGTGCTATAAATTTAGAACGATGTACGAAAACTCAGAACATAACCCATATACTCAAAAAAACGACACAAGAGTATTTAAATTTGGCGAATTTATGCGTAAGACTAGAATAGATGAAATACCTCAATGTATCAATGTATTTCGCGGCGATATGCACCTAATAGGTCCGCGTACAGAATGGGATATATTAGTTCATGACTACGAAAAAAAGATACCTTACTACAACGAACGCCACATCGTTCGCCCAGGGATTACTGGCTGGGCGCAGGTAAACTACCCTTATGGCTCAAATACACACGACGCCAAACAAAAACTAATGTATGATCTTTACTACATAAAGCATTGGTCACTTTGGTTGGAGATAAAGATCATAGTAAAAACTATTGCGATTGTATTTGAGAAAAAAGGTGTTTAAATTCTCAAGAGCATTATGAGTTTGAGATATTTTTAAATAAACCTTTTTTCGAATTTAATTTTGTTGCTTTTAGCCAAAATAAATGCAAATTCTACATCTTATCTTTAGCTGTAATTCCCATTATATTAAATGCTGTTTTTATCGAGATAGCAACGACTGCAAAGACTTTTAGTAAGCTATCTTCGTTTTCATTTCCAACCACACGGTTTTCATTATAAAATTTATGAAAGCTAGCAGCCAGCGACTTCAGATAGTCTGGGATCTTTTGAAGTTGCCTTGAAGTAAAAGCATCCTCTAAAATTTCAGGCAAGATTAGCGCTTCAAAAAGTAAATTTTTAGCATTTTCATCTAAGCATTCAAAGTCTGCATTTATCACGTCACAAACGCTCTTTTCAGCCTTTGTGAAGATTTGATTTATCCTAGCGTGAGCGTAGTTTATATAAAAGATAGGATTTGAGCTGTCCTCTTTTTTAAGCTCATCCACATCAAATTCCAAACTACTCGTATTTGCCTTGCTTATAAAGATAAATCTAAGTGCCTCAGCACCGATCTCACTTACGATATCGCTCATTAGCACAGCATTACCAGCACGCTTGCTCATCTTGTATGGCTTGCCATCTTTTAGCAGGCTAACCATCTGCATAAGTATCACTTCAAGCTTGTTTTCATCGTATCCAAGAAAATTTATCGCAGCCTTTAGCCTTGCTATATATCCATGGTGATCTGCACCCCAAATGTTTATGTAGTGATCGAAATTTTTCTCAAATTTAGCGTTATGATAGATAATGTCGCCAGCTAGATATGTCGGTCTACCATCATTTCTAACCACAACCCTATCGTTATCGTCGCCAAGTGTAGTTGAAGCGATATAAGTAGCGCCCTCTTTTTCATACATTTGATTTGAACGTTTTAGCTTATTTATAGTTGGCTCTAAGCCATCATAAAGAGCTTTCTCACTAGCCCAGCTCTCTATAAATATCCCAACATCTGCTAAATCTTTTTTGATGATCTCAAGTACGATATCCTTGCCAAACTCGGCAAGCTCAAGGTTTCTGCTCTTGTCATAAAAAATTTCCTTGCCAAATTTCTCATTTGCAAGCTTAGCAATATCTAAAATATAATCGCCTCGGTAGTATTTCTCTGGATAGACGACATTTTCGTTAAAAAGCTGCTCTTTTGCCGCAAGCGATATCGAAGTACCAAGCAGGTCGATTTGATTACCAGCGTCGTTTATATAGTACTCTGTTGAGATAGCATAGCCAAGTCTTTTGCCAAGTCTTGCCAAAGTATCGCCGTAAACTGCGCCTCTAACATGTCCGATGTGAAGTGGTCCAGTTGGATTTGCGCTGATGTATTCTATTAAATAGCTATCTTTTTTCACATCTTCTTTTGCAAAATTTTCGCTGTCTAGCAAAATTTGCTTTGAAATTTCATCTAAAAACTTGCTTTTTAGCTTGAAATTTAAGTAGCCATTTACTGCACTAGCTTCAACTATTTTGCTATCACTAAATTTATCAGCAAACTCGCTAGATATCATAGCCGGTGACTTTCTTAACTCCTTTGCTAGACTAAAAAGTGGCGTAGCATAGTGGGCTAAATTTTTATCCTTTGGCTTTTCAAGCACAAATTCACGCTCTAAAACCTTTGAAATTTCAGCTTTTATTTTATTTTTCAACTCTAAACCTATGCGTTTTTAGTTGTTTCTTCTATTTTTTGACTATCGGCATTCTCTTCTTTATGCTCGACTTTCTCACTTTTTTCAGGGGTTGTATCCTCCATCTCAGCCTTAAAAGTCTTTATGCCTTTGCCTAGTCCTTTTGCAAGTTCTGGGATCTTCTTTGCTCCAAAAAGTAAAACAATAATCGCTAAAACAACTAGCCAGTGACCAATACTAAAAGAACCCATTTTTTCTCCTCAATAAATTTTTCAAAATGTTATCATAAATTCCTGAATTTCTAGCAATCTATCCACTCATCAATAACGCGTCTTAGATCTATTTTCGTGCTTTTTAACCTCATCGCTCTAAGAATTGATTTTAGGCCTTTATAACTCTTTTCAATGTCATCATTTACCAAAAAATAATCATATTCTAAGATGTGCTCCATCTCGCCAACTGCGTTCATTAGGCGATTTTCTATCGTTTCGTCGCTATCAGTTCCGCGGTTTTTCAAGCGTTTTTTAAGCTCTTTTTTATTTGCAGTTGTGATAAAAACTGAAGTTATGTAGCTTCTAAATTTTTCAAGTGCGATGTGAAAGCCTTGTACGTCGATATCAAATATAACTATCTTCCCAGTTTCAAGTGCTGCTAAAACAGGCTTTAGACTCGTTCCATAATAGTTTTTATGCACCTGCGCCCATTCTAAAAATTCGCCCTTTTCTATGCCGCTTTTAAATTCATCTTCTTTTATAAAATAGTAATCCACTCCATCGACTTCACCTTCTCTTTTTGCCCTTGTCGTGCTTGAAATAGAAAAATAAAGATCCTTCTCTTCCTTTAAAAGACGACCCAAAAGCGTACTTTTCCCACTTCCACTAGGTCCAGAAACTACTAAAATTTGTCCTTGCAACTACTTTTCCTCAAAACTTATATTTATCTTTATGTTCATATCTTTTAGCACATCTCTTAGCGAGCTTTCATTTAACGACTCATGGACGTGTTTTGTGATCTTTTTGGTTAGCTCTTCTTTATAGTCAGCATCGATTTTTGTTTCATCGCATGAGCTAGTTTGTGGTGCATTATTTAATCCAAATGCTGCTTGCATCGTATTTTCATCTATTTCCTCAATAGACGCTACATCAAAATTTGGGCTATCTAACATTTCTTCTTTAAAATTTTCTTCCTCAAATGTCTCATCTACCACACCTAGATCTTCTTGAGCAAGGACTTCTTCAGAAATTTCTTCATGATCTTCTTTGTCTAGCTCTTTTTCAAGGTCTATATCTTCTTCCAAAGAAATGTCCTCTGCTTCTTTGGTAGATTCTTTATCTATATCTTCCTCTAAATTTTGACTAGCTTCATCTATCGAATTTGCCTCGCTGCTTTCAGGCCCAAAATTTTCATCACTACCAAAATCAGTCTCTAGCTCATCAAAATTTTCGCTATCTTCGCTAGCTTCTTCGTTTAGCTCTTTATCCAAAGACTCGATCTCGCTGAGCTCTTTTTTACTTTGACTTATATCATCTACAAAGTCTTCACTAAGCTCAGTAGTTTCTAAATTTTGAGAATTTTGCTCGACCATTTTATCAAGCTCGTTTTTCGCCTCTTCATCCGCCAAGTCGCTCTCGCCCATATCATCTATCTCATCTACAAGCGAACTAAGCTCATCAAAGTCATTGCTATGCTCTTCTTTTATCACAGGCAGCTCATTGTTTTGCTCTAAGGATTTATCTATATCTTCTGAATCAGCCATATATTTGCTAGCTATGTCATTTATCATATCATCATCTATAAGTTCAGTGTCTGTTTCATCAAAACTAATATCTTTATCCTTTAAATCCTCGGCCTCTAGTTCACTTAGCTCCTCTTTTAAAAACTCATCGTCTAAAGCCTCGTTATCAAATTTATCTGCCTTATCATCTTCTTTTTCTTTTGCTAAATTTTCAAGTCCCATGTCAATTTCTGGAAGCTCAAAATTTTCTAAATCATCAAAGTTTTTATTGCTTTCGTCAAAGTCATTAAAATTTGCAGGCTCATCTAATCCAAGCTCAAGTTCTTTATCATTGTCAGTATCTTTGTTTTGTTCAAACAAACTAATAAATTCTGTTGGTAAAAAGGGCTTTTCAAGCATAACATCAGCAAAATCAGGCTTTTCGCCGCCTCTAGGTGCTAGATACATTATCTTTTGATTTAAATTAACATCGCTGCTATCCATATCACTATCGATGATAATATAATCAAATTGATCGCCAACACTATTAACATCGTCAAATTCGCTATATTCTATGCCTAGCTTATTTAAACTTAACGTTATAAGGCGAGAAACTGCTGGGTTTTTGTTTACAAGTGCAACTTTCATGATCCCTCCTTGAAGAGCTTGAGGCTGTATTTTATGATAAATTTCATTGCTATTTACTTAAAAAAATAGTGCTGGCATATCGTTTAAAATCTGCACCATCATATCAGTTATGATTTTTATAATGCCAGCTAAAATAGCTATCAAAACCGAAAAACCGATACTTACCTTAATAGGATAGCCAACAACTAATAGGTTAAATTGTGGCATAGTTTTCATAAGCATGCCAAAAATAGCATCTGAAAGTATAGAAAGTGCGATGATAGGAAAAGCCAGAACAAATCCAAACATAAAAAGATTACCAAAGAGCTTTAGGGCGTAGCTCATCACACCGCTTCTTGGATAAAAATCTCCAAGCGGTATAGCAGAAAGTGAAGTGGAGTAAAACTGTAATATCAAATGATGCCCATCAAGCATCAAAAATGCAAGAAGTGCAATAAAATTTAAAATATTTGCGATCACTGGCGAATTTGTACCAGTTTGCGGATCAAGCACTGAAGCCATCGAAAAACCCATAATCATAGAGATCTGCTCGCCCGCCATTTGAAGTATGGCAAAAACGATATTTAGCAAAAGTCCAGCACAAAGTCCGAGCATGGCCTCACTTAAAATTTCCATGATCAAAAAATTTATAGCGTGCTCATGGGTGTGAGATAATGGAAAAAGCACGATACAAAGGGCAAAAACTAGTAAAGTTTTTACGCTAAGTGGGATTTGATTGTGAGAAAAAAATGGAAAAAATACAATAAGCCCGCTAAGACGTGCAAAAAGGAGCATGAAAGTTATGACTTTATCTGCTCCAAAAAACTCGACTAGCTCCATTATTTTATATTAACGCCTCGTCCATCTCAGCTGGAATTTCAAGCCCCATGATCTTTAAAACACTAGGCGCGATGTTGTTTAGACCGCCATTTTTTACTTTTTTTACGCCATCAGCCATCACAAAACAAAAGACATCATAGGTCGTGTGATTTGTCAGTAGCTCACCGCTGCTATCACGCATCTCTTCGCAGTTTCCGTGATCGCTCGTGATGATCATCGCATAGTTTTTCTCTTTTGCTTTAGCGTAAATTTCTCCAAGAGCCGTATCTACTGCCTCTACTGCCTTTATAGCGGCCTCGTAATTTCCAGTGTGCCCTACCATATCGCCATTTGCGAAATTTACCACGATGAAGTCTTGTTCATCATCCATACCCTTTAGCACGGCTTTGCAAACCTCTGCAGCGCTCATCTCTGGCTTCTCGTCGTAGGTTTTTACTTTTGGGCTAGGGATAAGCACCCTTGTTTCGTTGCTGGCTAACTCCTCGATGCCACCGTTAAAGAAAAATGTTACGTGGGCGTATTTTTCAGTCTCAGCCGTGTGAAGCTGCCTTAGTCCAGCCGCTGCTATGACCTCGCTTAGAGTGTTTTTTATCTTTTCATTTTTAAATAGCACTTCAAAATTAAAATTTGCGTCGTATTCGGTCATGGTGATTAGATTTTTGATAGCAAAAGGTCGCTCAAACTCGCTAAATTTCTCTTCGCCCAGAGCCTGGCAAATTTCTCTTGCTCTATCATTTCTAAAATTTATTACGATCACGCCGTCATCTTCGCCTATGCCTTTAAAGCCATTAAAGCTTACTGGCTTTACAAACTCGTCAGTCACGCCCTCATCGTAGCTTTTTTGCAGATACTCACTTGGCGTTAAACTACTTAAATTTGCTCCATTTACCAAGCTATCATAGGCCTCTTTTACGCGCTCCCAGCGTTTATCTCTATCCATCGCGTAAAATCTTCCACAAACGGTAGCTACCTTAAATTTAGCCTCTAAGCTTTTTATGAAATTTATGCCGCTATTTGGGCTAACGTCGCGTCCGTCAGTTATAGCGTGGGCAAAAACCTCGCAGCCATTTTTGCTAGCAAGCTCACACATACCATTAAAATGCTCCATATGAGAGTGCACGCCACCATCGCTATAAAGCCCTATGACGTGAATTTTTTTGCACTTTTTAAAAAGAGCTTTTAAGGCTTCATTTTCTGCTATAGAGCCATCAGCGAAGCTGCGTGAAATTTTGACCAAATTTTGATACAAAACTCGTCCGCTTCCTATGCACATATGCCCTACTTCGCTGTTTCCCATCTGCCCTTCAGGTAGTCCCACAGCGTTTCCAGAGGTTTTTATGAGCGAGTTTGGAATTTCTTTAAAAAATTTCTCGTAATTTGGCTTTTTAGCCGCCTCAAATGCGTTAAATTTACCGCTTTTATTAAATCCAATACCATCAGTTATTATTAAAATAGTTTTTTGACTCATTTTGAAAATTTATCCTTAATTTTAGATAATTTTTAAGGCCATTATACTAAAATTGCTTTTTTTAAAAATAAAGGCTCTCATGTTTTACTATATCTATGAAATTTTAAATTTTAATATCTTTCAATACATCACCGTCCGTGCTGGTATCGCTTTTTTCATCGCTTTTGCACTTACAACTTATTTGATGCCCAAATTTATCACTTGGGCAAAGGCAAAAAACGCCGCCCAGCCTATCTACGAGCTTGCCCCACAAACTCACCAAAAAAAGGCCAAAACGCCGACCATGGGCGGACTTGTTTTTGTCTTTACAGCCGTACTTTCCACGATAATTTGTGCAAGGCTTGATAACGCATTTGTCTTAACATCTCTCTTTTGCCTAGTTTGCTTTACGCTGCTTGGCTACAAGGACGATTACAGTAAAATTTTAGGAGCAAAAAACCACGCCGGCCTAAGCCCAAAAGCAAAGCTTTTTTTTCAGTTTTTAATAGCCTTTGTAATTTCTGTTTTTTTATATGCAAGTCATGAGCTTAGCACCGAGTTTTATCTACCTTTTTTTAAACAACCTATTTTAGATTTAAAAATTTTTGCCATTTTCTTTTGGACACTAGTCATAGTCGCTGCTTCAAATTCGGTAAATTTAACAGACGGGCTTGACGGGCTAGCTACTGTGCCATCTATATTTTCGCTTCTGACACTTGGCGTTTTTGCTTATATCTGCGGACACGCTGTCTTTAGCTCATATTTACTCTTGCCAAAGATCATAGGCGTTGGTGAAAGCGTTGTTGTCTCTTCAGCCCTAATTGGCTCATTGATGGGCTTTTTATGGTTTAACTGCCATCCAGCTGAAGTCTTTATGGGCGATAGCGGTAGCTTAAGCGTTGGAGCATATATCGGTTTTATGGGCGTTGCGACAAAAAACGAAATTTTACTCATCATCATCGGCCTCATCTTTGTCGTTGAAACCCTAAGCGTTATCTTACAAGTGGGAAGCTTTAAAATTTTCAAACGCAGAATTTTTCTCATGGCGCCCATACATCATCATTTTGAGATAAAAGGCTGGGCGGAAAATAAGATCATCGTTCGCTTTTGGATCATCGCACTTTTAGCAAATCTAATCGCATTAACTGCGCTAAAGATCAGATAAGGAAAGTCATGAGAAAATCGCTATTTGGCTATGGTGGCACGACAAAGGCTATCGCTAAAAATTTTACAAAAGACGGTCTTTGGGATATCTATGATGATAAATTTAGTGAAATTTCTAAGGACGAGTTTGGCAATGCTCTTTTGCCAGTTAGCGAATTTGATCCAGCAAAAAGCGGCCTAGAGATACCAAGTCCAGGCATCCCGCCTCATCACGAGCTTATTAAAGAAGCTAGAAATTTGGTAAGCGAGTATGACTATTTTTATGAAATTTATAAAGAAAATCTGCCATTTAATATCTGGATAAGTGGCACAAACGGCAAGACTACGACAACCAAGATGACACAGCACCTACTAGATAGCAAGGGCTCAGTCATGGGCGGTAATGTTGGTATCGCACTAGCAAATTTAGATCCGCACGCTAAAATTTGGATACTTGAGACTAGCTCATTCACTCTTCACTACACAAATCACGCTACACCTGGTATCTACGTGCTTTTGCCGATCACTCCAGATCATCTAAGCTGGCATGGTAACATGAGTGAGTATGAAAAGGCTAAGTTAAAGCCGCTTGCTAGCATGAGCGAAAGTAGCGTGGCGATAGTGCCTGAAATTTACGCCAATACGCCAACAAAGGCAAAAGTGATTGCTTACAAAGACGAGAGCGATCTGGCTAAATTTTGCGGTGTAAGCGTAGATGATATAAATTTCAAAACGCCATTTTTACTTGACGCGTTGCTAGCACTTGCGGTAGAGAAAATTTTATTTGACCGCTGCGATGTCGCGCTTTTAAATACCTTCGTCATCGAGGCAAATAAGCTTGAAGAATTTAGCGATAAAAATGGCAGAATCTGGGTCAATGACACAAAAGCGACTAACATAGACGCAAGCATACAAGCCGTTAAACGCTACAAAGATCATTTCATACATCTAATACTTGGTGGCGATGATAAGGGTGTTGATATGACGCCACTTTTTGAAGGCTTAAAGAGTTTAAGAGTAAAAATTTACGCCATTGGCTCAAATAGTGACAAACTCATGAAATTAGCGACTAAATTTGGCATACCGGCTTTAAAATGCGATTTTTTACAAAATGCTGTAAATGAGATAAATAAAGAGCTAAAGACCAACGAGATAGCACTTCTTAGCCCGGCAGCTGCGAGCCTTGATCAGTTTAAGAGCTATGCCGAGCGAGGCGATAAATTTAAAGAGTTTATAAAGGTGCTTTAAATTTACAAGCCCTTTTAAATAGCCTTGTCAAAAATAAAAACATGCAAATTTATGTTTTTGACATAAATTTTTACTATAAAGTTTTATTGTTGAATACTTTTTAAGTTTGTGCTAATATTTAGCAAAAATTTCCAAGGAAGTTTAATGCCTCTAACGCCCAGAAATGATGTAAATTTTAAAAGAAATTTAATAGATATTATAAAATTTTCATATGACAATGACATAAGCAGACCATTTATATCTAACAACAAACTACTTATTGGATATGGTTTTAGCCTAAAAGATGATATAGAGCTTATTTGTGCTCAAATTTATAAAAACAACAAAGAAAAAGTCATAAAAGATGTCAAGAAAACTATTGCTAACACCACCAGTAAGACTACCATAGAAAAGATAAATACAGATGAACTTTTTAAAAAGATAAATGATGCCGCAAAAGGGGCTTATGCAAAGTCTGGAGGTGCCGATACTTTGCCTGAGTTTGAATTTAGCTCAGAAGATCAGCTAAATGCTATCTTGGAGCAAAAGCTTACGCCACTAATCCAAGAGATAAATCAAAAATTAAACAACTCTCCGCTTAAAAATTTACAAGCCGTTTCGCTCACTTCAGATACACAAAACAGCCAAATTTCAAGAGAGCATGTCGCGCTTTTAGCACTTCTTTATATCAACAAAAAAAGTAATATTGATCCATCCCTAGCAAGCTACATCAAAAGCAAAAATCGTTTTAAGGCCTGGTTTTGGCTAGCATATGAAAGCTTTGGTGATGAAGCAAATAATAAAACATCTCTTTTACGAGAAAAAATTTCAAATCAGTTTGGACTTTATGAAAGTGATGAACAAAATGTTAATTTTACCGAGTGTATAGATGTTTTTAGCCATTTAAATATATCCAAAGCAAAATATAAATCAAAAAATCAAAACAATAAAGAGATTATCCAAAACGTCACTCATTTAGAATTTATGAAGCTTCAAGAAAATGGATCAAATTTAAACGCACCAGATACATCAAAATGTGAGGCATTATTTCAGCCATTTGTTACAAAGATAAATTCTTTATTAAGCGCTCAAAGTACAAAGACCTTTAACCTTGAAAATATATACTGCGTAAATTTAATCAGCTCAAATGCTTCAAACACTTCAAGAATAAATAAGCTCTTAAGACAAAGAGAGGAGGAATTTTATAAACAAGAAAATATACTCTTACTATGTCCAAGGAAGATGACAACTCCTATTAGAGTCTTTCAACCTAAAAAGAGCGAATTTACCGTCGTACTAGCTAGTCAGACTCCATTTGATTGCAGTGAGCTAAACCCAAAAGAGCTAAATTCTAGTAGGCCAAACTATGGCAAGGTGAATTTATGCGAGCTATTACTTACTGACTTTAAATTTGACTCTTATGAAGATAGTAAAAATGAAGAGATAAAATTTAAAAATGCAAAGAGCAAAGATACGGTAATACTTTATCAAGAAAACAAAAATGAAGAAGATAAGATAAATGGTGCTACCTTTACTAGCATAAAGCAAAATAGCGATGATATAGAGTATAAACTAGAAGATGGCGCTATAAGTATGAAGTACTTTGAAGACCAAACGTCTAACAACAAACACCTAAATTTCTCTTTATTAAATTTTGCTAAAGAGAATAACTTTACCCTAAGAGATGATAAAGACTCAGCTATGTTTGATATAAAGCTTCGTCTAGCTCATGGCAATAATATAGTACCTACATCAGCATCAAGTTCAGGTCTTACTCTTACAATAAATAATCTCATCATTGAAAACGAAGATGGTGAGGTAAGTGAAGATATAGATAAGATATATCTTCATCACTGCTTTGATAAAAGTATATATGAGAGTATATCTTTAGTAAAAAATGAAGACTCGGATATCAAAAACTCATATACAGCTACATTTAATATCCCAATAGACAAAGAGAATAAAGGAGATACTAAATTTATACTTTATTCAAGTGATCTAAGTAAAGTTTATAGCACTAAAGATATTCATGCTCACACTGATACAGCTGTAATATCTTTAGGATATCAAGATAAGAGTAGTTCTAACTTTTGCTATAGCAATAAGGTCTCGTTAAGAGATATAACAGATCATATAACAAATGTAATCTCTGATAGTGAGTATCCATTTAAGACAAATGAGCCAATAAGCTTAAAGGCTATATATAAACAAGAAAAAGGTAGTAAGAGATATAAAGAGATACTTTGGGGATATAAGGTAATAAATAGTAAAGAGTATGATGAGCTATCCAAATCAAATCCAAAAGATGTAGTAGGCTTAAAAGATCAAAAGGGTAAAGAGATAACATTTAAAATTTCAGATGTTATACAAAAAGATGATCTAGATAAACTAAAACAAGGTGGTCATACTATAGTATTTTTTGCATATCTTGAAGGTGATAAGGATAAATTTAAGTTTTTTACAAGATATGGCAAAAATCATATAAGAATAGATATAAAGATACCTCTATATATTAAATTTAAAGACGATAAGCTAGTTATATATGAGTTTGAGCATGCTATAAAAGAGAAGACATTTGATGCTAAATTAAATCTTAGTGATAATAAAGACGATGCTTTAATAAAAAATGATAATTACTTATATATAAGTAAAGATATCTCATCAAATGAGATAAATATCTATGAAGATGATAAGCTAAGCAAAGAGCTAAAAAGTGATGAGAAGACAAATAAGAGCTATCAAATTTATGCAAAAGAAGAGAGCCCTAATAATCAGTCTAATGCAGATAAAGATGATAAGCTTGGTATAAATTTATTAAATAAAGAGAATATGGATAAATTTATTAACTCTTTTAATGAATCAAAGAGTTTAACTAGAATAGATAAAGGTATGTGGAAAGATGGGGATGAGGGGGTTAGGATAAAGATGAGAGAAAGCTGTCTTTGCGGCAGAAATATATCAAAAGAAGAATTAATTAAATTAGGGGTCAGTGAAGACAACACAAATATTTTTTTAAACTACATTAATTCTACTATGAAAGAATATAATATTAACACTTGCAAAAGAAAAATACACTTCCTAGCACAAATAAGACATGAGTCTGGAGAATTTGTATACTTAAAGGAAATCGCGGACGGTTCAGCATATGAAGGTAGAAAGGATTTGGGAAATACTCAGCCAGGAGATGGAAAACGCTTCAAAGGTAGAGGATTAATTCAAATTACTGGAAGAAAAAATTATACCGCATATGGTTCTTACAAGGGTATTAATTTCACAGATGGAAGCAATAATACTAAGTTAGAAGAAAAACAATATGCTGTAGATTCAGCTGGATGGTATTGGGCTAAACACCTAAATGTTAATTTGAATAATATGGCTGACGATGATGATTTAATTTATATTACATATAGAATAAATGGAGGTTTTAATGGATTTAGTGATAGGAAAAATAAGTTACTCAAAATGCATTCAACAATTGAATGTTTGAGGGATAGTTTTAATAATCTAGAAGACAATAACTACTCTATTAAAAGCAGTAAAGTATGGAATATTCACGATGCTGTTTATAAATATGCCAATTTAAATAACTCTGAATCAAATGAGTGTCGCTTAAGATACCTTGAGCTAACAAAAGATTATTTAAAATTACCAAACGGAAAAGCGAAAGACATCATTATAAAAAGAAGAAAAAAATTAATACAATTTTAGGAGTAGAAAATGAATAAAATACGATTTTTAGTAATGCTGTTATTTATAGTATGCAGCACCTACGCAAAAGATATAAATTTAACTGGGTTTTACAAGAATGAGCCTTGTAATATTTCAATAGAAATAACGAAAAATACTAATAAGGCAAAGTATTTTTACAAGATAGTTGATAATAATCAGACAAAATCACAAGGCTATATATCAAGCATAAAAAGCAATGGCGAAGGTGAATTTTATATAAAATTTAAAAAGATTGACGGGATGTATGAAAATGGTAGCATAGTCATACAAAACTACGGAAACTCTATGAACGAGTATAATCATTTTGAAGATTGTGATAGTAAATACTTAAAATTTGATAAATAGGGCTAGCGTGCATGATTTTGTAATTACTTTTTTTAAAGCCGAAGAAATAGAATATTACTATGAAAATGAAAAATTTTAATAGCTATTCCGATGTTCGAATGTGAGGGTGACATACATTGTACAAATGGTGGTTATTTTTGGGTAAATAAAAGAAATACCAAAAGTTTAGAAATTTTATCAAAATCAACACCAATAAAAAATAATGTAAATGAGCGCTTGATGGGAATAAATTTAAAAATTCAAACTACATATATGAAATTTATGGCGACATAATGTCTCGTAGAAAAATGTATTTGAACATTTTTAAGTAAGAAAAACTATTTTGAAAAGCGATGATTTACAACAGATAGAATAAGAAGAATTCCTATCCAAACTTAAAGAAATAGATAAAAGGCTATACACGAGCTTTGATAAATTTCACAAGAAATTGAAAAATAAATATCAATAATAGTCTATAAAAATATAGAGACTATAACAATAAATAATCTCATCATTGAAAACGAAGATGGTAAGCTAAGCAAAGAGCTAAAAAGTGATGAGAATACAAATAAGAGCTATCAAATTTATGCAAAAGAAGAGAGCTCTAGTAATAATCAGTCCAATGCAGATAAAGATGATAAGCTTGGTATAAATTTATTAAGTAAAGAGAATTATGGATAAATTTATTAACTCTTTTAATGAATCAAAGAGTTTAACTAGAGTAGATAAAGGTATGTGGAAAGATGGGGATAAGGGGGGTGGGGTTGATGTCAATAATAAGATATACAACATATTAATCGAGGGAACAATGGAAAATAGTAAAATGGGAAATGGACTTTTATATTTAAAAGAAAATGATGACATTATACTGTCCATTACAATGGTAGCTGGTGGATTTGGAAGCGGCGCTCCACAAAATGGAGAATATACAGTTGATACATATAGAAACAGAAGAAAAGACAAAGATTATAATCCTGGTATGAATATTCATGGAGTAGGTTTTAGTTTTAACCTAAATCCACAATTTAAAACTGAAAGATCACTTCTAAGAATTCATCCCGATGGTAACAACAAAGGAACACTTGGTTGTATTGGAGTTACTGGCACCCAAAAAGAGCTTTTGGAGTTTGAAGAAATTATGAAAAATTTATTAAAACACAAAAAGAGTATTCATGCTACTATTAACATAAAAAATAATCCAAATAACTCTAAGCCTCCAAAAAAATTACAGTAAAGGAATAACATGATACGACATTTTTTAATACTATCTCTAATTTTAGGTTTTCTAAATTTAACAGCTAGTGAAAATTTACCGCGCACAACAAGCATAGACAAAATCAAAGTAGGTAAAATTTTACCTACAAGTAATTTATCATCTAAAAAAATCAAATATTTCTTAGATGGCGAAAAGGCAAGCTTCATAAATTTATCAAGAACACAGATAATGACGCTCGATTTTTGTTGTGGTGGTAGCGGTGAGGTCCAAAGGATAAATGTAAAATTTTTTGATAAAAATTTGACTAAAGATTATATAAATTCCAGCAAAATAAAAGATTTCACTACAAATTCTGGTATCAAACTTGGTGACAAACAAGAGCAAATTTTAAAGAAGCTAGGTAAGCCAAACGAGCTGCAAGAAGAAAATGCCACCTCTATTGTCACCTACATCACTGAGCAAAATGAAAGCAAACTCTTACAAGAATTTGATATGCCACTCTACTACGAGAAATTCATCTTTTCTAATAGAGTTTTAAAAGAGTATGAATTTGGATTTGAGTACCCGTGATATTCCCACGGATCAGGATATTAATTCCATAGAGTAGCAAAAGATATTTTACAGCCTAAAAGCGTAGAATTTCTACTCTTCGTCCAAATTTATTTCAGGTAGTTTCTCTTCGGCAAAACTCTTATCTTTTTTTGTAGCTGACACAACCTCGCTAGCTTTTTTTAAAAGCCCATCAAGCCCTTGTCTTGCCAAACGCTCATTTAGCTGCTCTGGCGTATCTTTTGTGCCGTCAAGATCACTAAAATCATCAAATTCTTCATCGTCTTCTTTTTGGATCTTTATCTCGTAATCAAGCTTGCCATTAAGTCTAGCTAGCTCATCACTTATCGCAGTGCAAAAGACCTCAGTGTATCCTCTGTGAGCGCAGTTTTTGGCTAGAAATTCACTCATCACGTTTAGGTGATTTATATAGTCATCTTGCAAGATATTTGCCTGTAAAAGCTCAAATTTTAAAAAAAGCCAGTAGGTATTAAGCACGTCACTTTCGCAGTATTCGTTGATCTTATCAAGCTCGCCTGCATAGTATAGCTCAAGCACTTGATCGCCGTGCACGTCGTACTTGCCAGGTAAATTTAAGCTAGCACAAAGTGTATCAAGCTTTAGCCCTCTTACGCTTCCAAAATCGCTTATAAAATCAAGCAGATCAAGATGAAATTTAGGCGAATACCTTGCTCTATAATTTTCCCATTTGTTTTTATTTAGCTCTTTGTTTTCGCTCTCGTAATACGCCGCCGCGTTTAGGTTGTAGCGCATCGCACGTACCATTAGCATCGGCAGGTCAAAGCCACGGCCATTAAAGCTAACAAGCCTTGGGTTATAATCATTTATAAATTTTAAAAATTTAGCGATGATCTCGCGCTCATCCTTGCCCTCCATCGTGCTAACTTTTAAAAATTTGCCGTACTCATCAGCCATAACAGCAGAGATTGCGACTACTCTATGAAACATCACAGGCAAAAACTCACTCCCACTGGCCTCTTTTTGCAGCGCCATCGCTTGCACGCTCACATCTTCATCGCTCCCATCAATGCCATAAATTTTTCTTATCAAATTTGCATCAGGTATCGTTTCGCAGTCAAAGACACAGATGTAACTTTTCGCCATTTTAGCCCTTTTTTAAGCATTTTTTTTTAAAATCATACCAAAAATTTATATCTAAAGTGATCAATGCAAAACAAAAATCAACTAAAAATAGCCATCGTCAAACTCTCCGCTCTTGGGGATATCGTGCATGCAGCTATTGTGCTTCAGTTTATCAAAAAGCACTACTCAAATGCCCATATCACGTGGCTAATTGATGCCCGTTTTGCAAGCCTTTTAAAAGATCATCCGCTTATCGACGAGCTAGTCGTTTTACCGCTTAAACAAAGCTTTAAACAAAGCTACAAGATACTAAAAACCCTTGGTAAATTTGACAAAGTGATCGATCTGCAAGGACTTTTTAAATCGGCCGTCGTCGCAAAAATAATAGGCAAGCAAACTTATGGCTTTAGTAGAGAAAGTGTCAAAGAAAAGATCGCGGCTAGGCTTTATAGATATAAATTTAAAATTGATTACAATGAAAATATAATCATTAGAAATTTAGCGCTTGTGGCTTTTGCTCTAAATTTTAGCTTTGAAGCAAGTGAAATTTTAGAAAAAGCACCTTGCTTTGAAGTAAGTGAAATTTATAAAAATGAAAGTGGTAAAAAGCGCGTTTTAATCGCTGCCTTTGCAAGCGAAGAGAGCAAAATTTATAACAAATTTAAAGACGTGATTAGACTACTTGATGGATGTGAAATTTATCTTTGCTACGGAAGTGAGAGCGAGAAAGTAAGGGCTGAGGCGATCATCTCAGGCACCTTAGCAAAGCTACTTGAAAAACTTAACATAAAAGAGATGATAAGCTTCATTGCAAGCTGTGATTTAGTAATTGGCAACGATAGTGGCTTAACGCACCTTGCTTGGGCGATAAATAGGCCTTCTATCACACTTTTTGGCAACCGTCCAAGCCACAGAAATGCTTACATCACGGATAAAAATTTAGTTATAGATATGGGTAAGCAAATAGATGCCAGAAGTATCGATAAAAACGACTTTTGCATAAGAGAAATTTTCCCAGAAACGGTTGCAAATTTCGCAAAAAGGCTGCTAAATGGATAGACTCTATCTGGCTGGCTTTTATACTTTAAAATTTTTTATATTTTTACTGCCTAGTTCACTTAGAGATTTGCTTGCCAAATTTTTAGCGTTTGCGTTTATGAAACTTAAAAAAAAGAGATTTCATATCGTTATGACAAATTTAAATCTTGCATTTGGTGAGTCAAAAACCAAGGAAGAGAAACTTGAGATCGCTAAAAAATGCTACTACAACTTCGCAAAATATCTTGGTATAAATTTCATCCTAAATCAAAACACGACAAAGCAAAAAGTGCTTGAAAAAGTTAGCTTTAAAAATGAACATAATCTGCTTGAAGCACTTAAGCTTGATCGTCCGATTATCGTGACGACCGCGCATTTTGGACAATGGGAGCTTTTTAGCTTAGCAATGGCTGCTCGCTTCGGTGCAGTCTCAGTGCTTGGCAGAAAGCTTGATAGTAAAAGTATGGATAAAATTTTAAGTGCAAATAGATCGCAGTTTGACGTGGAGCTCATTGACAAAGATGGCGGCGCAAAAGACATCTTAAAAGCGCTAAAAGCTAGGCGAATAGTGGGAATTTTAGTCGATCAAAATACCGCTCCAAAAGATGGCATAAAGGTGAAATTTTTTGACAAAGATGTACTTCACACACCGGCTGCGAGCGTGCTAGCTCAAAAAACAAACGCCCTAATAATTAATGCATTTATCTATCAAAAAGATGAAAATATAAGTGAAATTTGCTTTTCGCCAGCCATTGATATAAATAAATTTAACAAAGAAGAGGCAGTGCAAAAAGTAACGCAAATGCAGTGCAGCGCGTGCGAAGAGATGGTTAGAGCAAGGCCTGAAGAATACTTTTGGTTTCACCAAAGATTTAAGAGATTTTACGAAAATGAGTATAAATGCTAAGTGTCGTTATCTTAACTTTTAACAGCCAAAAACATCTGCAAGAAGTGCTAGAAAGTACAAATTTTGCTGATGAGGTCATCGTGGTTGATAGCGGCTCAAAAGATAGCACAAGGCAAATTTGTGATGGCTTTATCAACGTGAGATTTCACGAGCAAACTTGGCTTGGATTTGGCGCGCAAAAGCAAAAGGGCGTGGATCTAGCTAAAAATGAGTGGATCTTTGTGCTTGACAGCGACGAGGTGATCACAAATGAGCTTCAAGATGAGATCATCAGTACGCTAAAAGAGCCAAAATTTATGGCTTACAACGTAGCTAGGCTAAATTTCTTCTTTGGCAAAGCGATCAAAAATATGGGACTCTATCCAGACTACACAGTGAGGCTTTTTAACAAAAATTTTGCCGGATTTGATGGCAGAGCCGTGCATGAAAAGGTCATTTTAAATGATGACTCACAAAAGCTTGGAGCGCTTAAAAATCACTTCTTGCATTATGCATATGAGAGCATCGAGCAGTTTATCGCTAAGCAAAATCGCTACTCAAGCATGGGCGCAAAAAAGAATTTATTTAAAGCTCTAACAAGCCCAGCGTGGACATTTTTTAAGCTTTATGTGCTAAAAGGCGGCTTTAAAGAGGGCTTTGCGGGCTATGTTATCGCTAGACTTTACGCTCAGTACACATTTTGGAAATATATAAAATGAAAATACTTGTAATTAAATTTAGAAATATCGGCGACGTACTTTTAACCACGCCGCTCATTGAAAATTTGCACCACTACTACCCAGACGCAACCATCGACTTTGCCCTAAACAAAGGCACAGAAGCGATGATAGAAGGAAATCCTTACATAAACAAAATCCACATTTACGATAGACAAAGTGCAAATTCTGGCTTTTTTAAAAAACTAATTACTGAAATAAAATTTATAAAAGCCATCAAAAAAGAAAAATACGATATGGCTGTGCAAACAACCACGGGAGATCGCGGCATCATCATCTCAAAATATGCAAAGATCAAAAAAATAGTAGGCTTTCTTGGCAAAAATCAATCAATAAATAAACTTCTAAACGTTAAGGCGAAATACTACGAAAATTTTTCACATACGATCGATCATAATCTAAACGCTTTAAGGGCTTTGGGGTTTGAACCAATAAATAAAAAGGTGAGCGTATTTTCAGACGAAAGCGTAGAGCATCTAAATTTACCAAAATGCTTTGTACATATGCATCTAACAAGCCGCTGGATGTTTAAATGCGCAAATGATGAGAGCATGGCAGAGCTCATAGACTACTGCAAAAATGAGCTTGGTGTAAAGGTCGTGCTAACAAGTGATAATAAAGAAAATGAGCTAGAAAAGCTAGCAAGCGTGCTAAAAATTTGCAAGAGTAAGCCTATAAATTTAGGTGGCAAGCTAAATTTGAAACAAACGATCGCCCTATCAAAGCATTCAAGCCTTTTTATCGGCGTCGATACTGCTATCATGCATATAGCCGCAGCAAACGACGTACCTGTGATCGCCTTTTTTGGCCCAAGTAACGCTTTTGAGTGGGGACCGTGGGACAACTCGCTCATGGAAAATGGCTACACGGCCCAAAATGGTATACAAAGCATGGGCAAACACACTGTTTATCAAAAAGACTGGGACTTTGTGCCTTGCGACAAAGAAGGCATAGTAAAGCATGGTGTAGAAAAAACGTTGATGGATTTTAGCGACGAAATGCCAAAGATAAAAGCCAAAATAAAAGAAATTTTAGGATAGGCAGATGAATATTCTTCACACGCAGACACTTTTTAACTGGGGTGGCGAGCAAAATAAGACGCTAAACGAGATGCGTTTTATGCGTGAGATGGGTCACAATGTCATACTTTTTTGTAATCCAAACTCTCAGATAGAAAGCATTGCAAAAGAAGAAGGCTTTAGTGTTATAGCACAAGAGATGAATAAGAAAAATTTTCATAAAAGCGTACCAGCACTTTGCGAAGCGATAAGCTCAAACAAGATAGATATCGTAATCACACATGGCTCTACTGATAGCTGGGTTGGGGCCATAGCTGGGCTTTTTTACCGCAAAAGGGGCGTTAAATTTTACAAGGAAAGGCATAATCTTTTTCCTATAAAAGGCTTTCTTTCAAAACTAATGCACAAAAGACTATTTGATAAAATTTTATACATCTCAGATAGTGTCAAAGAGTACCTGCTAAGCATCGGCGTTAGCAAAGATAGGCTCTTTTTTATGCCAAGCACGGTTGATGTTGAAAAGATTGATAGCACAAAAAGCACTTTTAGAGATGAGTTTAAGATCGCTAAAAATGAGCTAGTAATCGGTACATTTACTTCTCTTTACCGCAAAAAAGGTGTCTTTGACTTTGCAAGTGCCGCAAAAGAAATTTTAAAGACAAAGGATGCGACTATTGTTTTTTCTGGCAACATTAGCGACGGCACAAAAGAGCAGATCGCCTCTATATTTGATGAAAAAGACAGGATCATCTTTACTGGCTTTAGAAATGACGCGGCAAACATCATAAAAAGCTTTGATATCTACGTATTTGCTTCGCACTCTGAGGGGCTTGGTACAGTCCTACTTGAGGCAATGAGTTCAAAAGTGCCAGTCGTGGTCTATGACAACGCGCCGATGAACGTGCTAGTTAAAGATAAAGAGCGTGGGCTTTGTGCTAGAAATTTAGATGAAATTTCGCTAAAAGAGTGCATTTTAGAGCTGATAAATGAGCCTGAAAAAGCCAAAATTTACTCACAAAATGCCTTTAAATTTGTGGATGAAAACTTTAGCCATAAGGCGCTAAAAGAGGCTATTAAAAATTTACTGGAGCAAAAATGAACTACCCAGTTTGCGTGCTAACGATGCATCACTGCAATAACAATGAAAACGACTTTGCCATTAAACCAGAGCTATTTAGAAAAGCACTTCTTATGGCGCTAGATGAGGGCTATAAATTTATAAACTACAGCCAGTTTAAAGATATAGCTAGTGGCCGAACAAAAGCTTCAAAAAAGAGCATTTTACTAACTTTTGATGATGGATATTTTGATAATTATAAATTTGCATTTCCTATCCTAAAAGAGCTAAATATCCCAGCTGTGTGCTTTTTGATAACAGATAAGATCAAGGATTTTAAAAGGCAAGATTACGACTTTGCATTTAAAAAACATAAAAAGATCGATTATGATAAAGACGCGGAGTATTTTTTAAATTTAGACGAGATTAGGCAGATGCAAGAGAGCGGGCTTTTTGAGTTTGATAGCCATACAGCGAGCCACTTTTCCTGCAAAAGCAACGATGAAGAAAAATTAAGAGAGGAATTTTCTAGCTCACTTGCCAAAATAAAAGAGCTATTTCCTGAAAAAAAAGAATTTGGATTTTGCTTCCCCAAAGGGCACTTTAACGAGCTTTCACTAAAAATTGTGAGAGAGTATTATGACTTTGCTTTTAGCGTGATAGATGGCGGATTTTGCGCAGGAGATGATAAATTTAAGATAAGACGTATCGATATATCAAACAATGCAAAGAGCGAGAGTGACTACATTTTTAGGATCAAAAAGAAGCTTTTTATCTATTCTACACCAGTGCTAGGAAATTTATATTCAAATTTTAGAAATAGAGGCTATAAATAATGCTTGAAGCATTAAACGAGGCTTGTAAAGAAATTTTAAAAGATAAAAAACGAGCCTTAATCGCTCTTACTGGGCTTCACGGCAGTGGCAAAAGCACACTTGCAAAGCAAATTAGAAAAAATGGATTTAAAAACTTTAAACCTTATCAAATCGCTGTAATCGATGATGATGTAATGAGTCTAAATTTATTTATAGCTCGTCCAAAGATAAAAATCAAAAGCGATCATCAAGATGAACTAAAGCCATTCTTTAAATTTATCATGCCGTTTGTAAAAGTCGTAATATACGTAAGCGCAAATCCACTTTTACGTATAAGTAAATGCGACATTCTTTGTGTTTTAAATGCTGATGAAAAAGCTCGAATCGCTGGAATTTATAAAAGAAATTCTAGTGACGATTTAATCAACACCCAAAAGCATATAAACAAAAAAGAGCTTGATCTAGCAGGCCTTGCATATAAAGTCAAGTTAGAATTTGACTTAAAAGTTGGAGCAAAAAATGAATAATCCCCTCTATGTAATATCATTAAAAAGAGATGAAGAGCGAAGGCAAAATTTACAAAGACAATTTAAAAGATATGATGAATTTAAAATAATAGATGCGGTTGATGCTAAAAATTTTAGTGTCAATGAGTATTACAGTGCCATGATAGATTGCTTATTAAAATCTTGCAATGAAGATTATAAATTTAAGATACCGCCATTAATTGCGACACCAGGTGAGCTAGCATGCACAATGTCACACATAAAAGCTTATGAGGATTTTTTACAAGGCAACGCGGAATTTACTTTAATATTAGAGGATGATGTTATTGGAAATGACGAATTAATAGATGAGGCCTTTTTGCTATGCAAAGATATAAGTAGTGATAGCATTTTGATATGCGGTGTGCAAGATGGATTAAATAGTAGATTTCGTGCTTTTGGTAAAAAAATAAAAGAAAATTTATATCTTATCTCACCATACTCATACGCTAGTATATATAGAACGGCTGCTTACATTCTAACAAGAAAGAGTGCAAAAGCTCTGCTTGATTTTTACAAAGATGGCCTTTACGGAGCCGATAAATGGGAGGCAATCTTAAAAAACACTGATATAAAAATGTACTTTAGCAACATCTTTTCTCATCCAGAGGAGCTAGGCTACTCTAGCTTGGAAAACCAAAGAAAGCAAAAAGAGAAGATAAATTCTCTTTTTAAAAAATATAATAAAAATTTCTCATACAAAATTTCAAGATTTTATGAAAAACATATAGCTAAAAATGAGAGAATTTTTACAAAGTAAAATTTCTCTTAAGATTTTAGTGTTGAATATAGTGAGCCTAAAAAGTCATTTTGATAGATAAATAGTGTCTTTTTTAGCCAGTTTGCATCTTTTTTTACCGCTATTCGCCTTATATCATCAAGCACACCATCGGGTTTATTTATCCCACGCTTTGTTGTGAAAAATACCTCATAGCCAGCGCTTTTTGCCACATTTTTTAGCTCATCATTAAATTTACCTCTTGGCCAGCAAAGTAGCTTGTCATCAAAGCCAAAATTTTTATATATAAATTCTTTGCATTTTGTAAAATTTTCTTTCATTTCACAAATACCAAAATAATCATCAAAATGCGTATAAGTATGCGAGTGAAAGTCAAAGCACTCTTTCATCTTTGCTATTTCCTCGTAGTTTAAAAATACATCTTCAGGTCTAGTTGGTGCAGCATTTTTGTATTCGTTATGATCTAACTCTATAAACTCGCCACTTTTTCTACTCGCCTGCTCTATCCAGCCAGCAACTAGAAAAATAGTCGCTTTAAGATTAAATTCCTTGATAATAGGATATGCGTAGACAAAATTATCCTTCCAGCCATCATCAAATGTGATAAAGACACTCTTTTTTGGCACACTAAGCTCACCTTTTTTATATGCCACAAACTCGGCCGAACTTAGCGATTTGTAGCCATTTTGAGCTAAAAATTTCATCTGATCTCTAAACTCATCTACGCTACTTGCAATAAACCCACTCTTTTCAAGCACATGATGATACATTAAAACTGTTACGCTCATTTTGCAAGTTCCATATATAAATTTTGAGTATTTTCTATCATTTTTTCGATACTAAATATCTCTTTTACATACTCTCTGCCAAACTCACCCATCTGTTTTCTTAAATTTTCATCCAAAATGAGCCTTTCGAGCACCTTCTTTAGCTCCTCTTTGTTGCCATTTTCAAATAAAAATCCGCTTTTGCCATTACTTACCGCCTCGCCAAGTCCGCCCACATCGCTTCCAATAGTAGCTAGCTTGCACGAAGATGCCTCAAGCAGCGCTCCACCGATAGCCTCCATCTCTGAAGGTAACACACAGATATCAAGTGAGCCCAAAAAATCGCTCACATCGGTTCTGCTGCCAAGCATAAAGATATTTTTTTTATCTTTTATATATTCGTGTAAATTTTTATTTTGCGGGCCATCACCTACAATAAAAAGGGCTGACTTTTCTAAATTTAACTCGCTAAATGCATCGATTAATAGCTTATGATTTTTAGCAGCTCTTAACACTGCAACGATGCAAATTCCAACTACGTCGTCATTTAAGCCAAATTCTTTTTTCATATTTATCTTAAATTCTGGCGTATATTTTTGCGTATCGATGCCAGTGTAGATTTTTAACACCTTCTCTTTTTTGACGCCTCTTTTGATAAGATCAGCGCAAACTGAGTCACAAACGCCGACCACTTTTGTGCTTAGGTTGTAAGGTAAGGACGATGTTATAGGCAGCTGTAAATGCCTAGTACGAACCACGCTAACGCCACAAATTTTACCAACAATCGCTCCAATGGTGCCATCTTTACCTGAGTGAGTTGAGATGATTTTTATATTATTTTGCTTTACAAATTTGCAAATTTTTAAAATTTCAAAGATATTAAAAGACTTTTTGAGATTAAACTCAACGAATTCGCACTCGATCTGTTTCTCAAAGCTTTTTGAGCCAGGATTTAGCCCATAAAAAACTTTAAATTTGCTCTTATCTAGTCCATTTATTACACGCTGAGTGCGGTGTTCCTGTCCGCCAAATCCAAGAGAGCTTTCAAGCTCAAGTATATTTATCATTTTCTACTCTTTAAATTCTTTCATTTTTTTATTTGACAAAAAGCCATTTATTGTATTAAAGATTTTTAAAATTTTTGATACATTTTCGTACGATTTTATATTTTTTAGCACTTTAAGCAAAATTCTTTGTTTTAATCTAAGCTTTGAAAAACCAGCTGAGCTTATGATGCTATCAATATCTGCATAAAAAAGATCAAGTGCCTTTACATAGCTACTATTTTTTAGATTTGGTCTTGCCAAAATAGCTGGCATATAGACGCTTTTTATCTTTCTAAGCTCTAGATCTGGCACCATTTCAAGAGCTAAATTTTTGTTTTTTAAAATTGAGATTATGTCATCATAAACAAATTTATGATCCATCACAGCTTTTAATTTTTCAAAGCCAGCAGTGTTGTTGTTTCCTATCTTATAGCAATAAAAAGTCTTATTTAGCTTTACAAGAGTTTTTGAAGCGATAACATTTCTCACTACAGTGTGAAAATCTTCAGCTTGCGTGATCCCAACTGGAAATAAATTTTCTTTTAAAATTTTAGTCCTAATCGCCTTGTTTGCCGCATTATGCAAGACTTTGTTGTGCCTTGAGGCTAAAAGCCTTTTTAGATACTCGTTTTTATCGATTACGCCATCCTCTTTTGTCTCAAAATCCTTCAAAAAGAGCTTTTTATAATCATAGACCTTACACATATCTGTTATCACTATGTCGGCATCAAATTTTTCTGCGATATCATAAACGCATGAAGCATAATCTTTTTCCACATAGTCATCAGCATCTACACAGATAGTATATTTGCCACTAGCTAGCAATATACCGTCATTTCTGGCAGCACTAACACCGGCATTGCTCTTTGTTTTTAATATTATTTTATCTTTATATTCTTCTAATATTTCTAGCGTATTGTCAGTACTTCCATCATTAATAACTATAATCTCAATATCATCCATGTCTTGAGATATAAGCGAATTTAAGCAATCCCTAATGTGCTCTTTTTTGTTAAAAACAGGCACTACAAAGCTTATTTTCACATCAGGCACGATACTTCCTTTTAATTTTTGTTTAATTGTATATTATTTTTAGTTCAGCAATGATAAAATGCCCATTTAAAATTTAAAGGATCTGCATGAAAAACGACATTGCCTCTAAGCTCTACAATCTTTTTTTAGTTATTGTCTTATTTACGCTACCAGTAACTGAGGGCTTAAAGCAAATTTCACTCACACTTTTCGTCTTGGCTGGAATTTATATTTGCGTCAGAGAAAAAAGGCAATTTAAATTTGATCTCATAAATATCTCACTTTTTATCTTTGTTTTGGCTACTTTTATAAGTTGTCTTATAAATGGAGTTTCTGTATCAAGAGCGCTTGATCCGCTAAGATGTATGCTATTTTTCTTTGTAGCCAGAGGTGTCGGTGTAGAAAAAATAAATTTTAAATTTTTATTTTTTGCCTTATTTACCGGTTTTATTGCCGCGTTTATCCCTGCTTGTGTAGAAAAATTCACTTCAAATGATCCTTTAGCGCTTTTTGAGCTTAAATCAATAGGACACGTAAATCATAGTGCTATTTTTATGCTACTAGTTTTTTGTGTAGCATTAGTTTCGATAAATAGCAAAGCAATTTTTGAAAAGTATATAGGCATAAGTGTTGCCGGAATTTGCGTCCTTGGAATAATGATAGCTGGCTCTAGAGCTACAATGTATCTTTTACCAATCATTATTTTTACTTACTTGCTTTTTGAAATTTTAAATAAACAGATAAAAATAAAATTTTTATTAGGCTTGATGATTTTATTTAGTGTAATAGCTATTTCTTATATATATATATCAACAAATATCACTCAAGATGAAAGATTGTATAGTCAACTAACAAAGGGAGTTACTGGATCAGAGACTAGATATCCGATCTTTGCTAGCGCATTTTATACGTGGTTAGAACACCCTTTATTTGGGATAGGTTCTGGTGAGTTTAAGATCATTGATATAACAAAATATTTTCCAGGCAATGTTGAAGTTCATGTTAGTCACGCACACAATACCTTTTTAACATTTTTAACAGAAAAGGGCATCGTTGCCTTGCTTGCATATTTGGTATTTCAACTATCACTCTTTATAAAATTTATTAAAAATTTTAGACAAAATAGCATAGTTTTTCTTGCCCTTTTAATGCTCATGGCTAATAATATAATCTCACTTGCAAATACAACATTTCACCATGAAAATGCCCTTTTAATGCTACTATTTTGGGCTCTGGCTTTAAGTGCGATAGATGAAAAATCGACCTTAAAAATTAGCTAACGCTCCAACACGCCTCAACCGTTTCAAATTTTACAAAGAAACGGTTAAGCTAAATTTCTACTTTTTCTTCATTTCCTCAAGCTCTTGTGCTAGAAATTCTCCAGTGTAGCTACCAGTTTTTTTATAATTTTTAGCTACTTCTTTTACACTGCCGCACGCTATCACTTTACCGCCCTTTGCACCGCCTTCTGGCCCCATATCGACGATATAGTCGCAGTTTTTGATAACATCCATATTATGTTCGATCACAAAGACTGAATTTCCAAGATCAACTAAGTGATTTAGCACCTTTACTAGCCTATCAACATCGGCAAAATGAAGCCCCGTCGTTGGTTCATCAAGGATGTAAAGCGTATTTCCGGTATCACTTCTACTAAGCTCTTTTGCTAGCTTCACGCGCTGCGCCTCGCCGCCACTAAGTGTGACTGCATTTTGCCCAAGTGTGATGTAGCCAAGCCCTACGTCTTGCAGCGTGGTGAGCTTTGAAGCGATCTTTGGCACAGCCTTGAAAAACTCAACCGCCTCATCAATGCTCATATTTAGCACCTCGGCAATGTTTTTGCCCTTGTATAAAATTTCTAAGGTTTGAGCATTGTATCTAGCGCCATTACAAACGTCACAAACTACGTTAATATCAGGCAAAAAGTGCATCTCAATCGTGATCTCACCCTCGCCTTGGCACTTCTCGCAGCGTCCACCTTTGACATTAAAGCTAAAGCGCCCTATTTTATAGCCTCTAAGCTTGGCCTCTTTAGTCTGCGCAAACAAATTTCTGATCTCATCCATCACACCAGTATATGTTGCCGGATTTGAGCGTGGAGTGCGGCCTATAGGGCTTTGATCGAGGTAGATCACCTTGTCTAAATTTTCAAGTCCACTTAAATTTACCCCAGCTATCTTTTTCACTTTTTTAGCTCTATTTAGCTGTTCCTGCGCCTCTGGAAGCAAGGTCTGAAGTATTAGCGAGCTCTTGCCAGATCCTGAAACGCCAGTGATACCAACTAAATTTCTAAGTGGAAATTTCGCGGTTAAATTTGAGATATTATTGATATTTACATTTGAAATTTCGAGCCACTTCTCAGCTTTTCTATTTTTTTGATAGTCGATCTTTTTCTTACCATTTATATATAGGGCGGTCTGAGTGTCTGATCTTAAAAGCTCTTTTGAGCTACCAGCAAAAACAACGTTACCGCCAAATTTACCAGCTCCAGGGCCGATATCTACGATAAAATCAGCCTCTTCTATCGTTTTTTTATCATGCTCGACAACGATTACAGAGTTGCCTTTAGCTTGTAAATTTCTAAGTGTTTTTATGAGTTTTAGCGTATCACGCTCGTGTAGACCGATGCTTGGCTCATCAAGCACGTACATGACGCCACTTAGCCCGCTTCCTATCTGACTCGCGATCCTGATACGCTGCGCCTCACCACCGCTGATCGTCCTAGCATCACGTCCAAGTGACAAATAGCCAAGCCCCACGTCATACAAAAAGAAAAGCCTCTCGTTGATCTCTTTTAAGATAGGCTTTGCGATCGCCTTATCATAGTCGCTAAGATAGGCGAAATTTTTCTCATTCGAGAAAAAAGCGGTGCAGTTTTCTATGCTCATATCTAAAATTTCACCAAGCCCAAGGCCAGCGACCTTGACCGCTAAGCTTTGAGGTTTTAGTCTGTGGCCTTTACAAGCGTCACAAATTTTCTCACTCATATACTCGTCAAAGTCCTTGTAGTCCTTCAAAAGCCCATGTGAAATTTTAACCACTCCATCAAATTTTCTAAGCAGTTTGTTTCGCTTCCAAAAGAACTCAACATCCTTGACGTTACCATATAAAACGAGCCTCTTTTCATCTTCACTAAGCTCGTAATATGGCTTTTTGATATCGATGCCATTTTGCTCGCAAAAAGCAAGTAAAAATTTATAGTAATAGCTCATGTTATAGCCATAAAGTAGCTTGATCGCGCCGTTTTCTATCGACTTTTCCTCATCGATGATCTTACTCATATCTAGGCTATATCTTATGCCAAGTCCATCGCAGTGCTCGCAAGCACCCTTTGGCGAGTTAAAGCTAAAGCTAAGCGGCTCAAGCGGAGTAAATGAAATTTTACAATCAAAACAAGCCATGTGCTCGCTGTAATGTATAAAGCTCTCTTTTAAGCCCAGTTCATCGGCATTTGCGATCTCTATCTCGACCTCTCCAAAGCTCTCATTTAGTGCCTTTTCTACGTCGCTTGCAAGGCGCTCGTGATTTTGCTCATCAATAGCGATCCTATCAACGATAACCTTTATCGTGTGTTTTTTTGTTTTTGCAAGCTCGATCTCCTCGTCAAGCCTCACCACTACGCCATCTATCTGTGCCCTTACAAAGCCTTTTTGGCGTAAATTTTCGATCAAATCCGCCCATGTGCCCTTTTTCTCACGAACTAGCGGCGCATAGATGATCACTTTTGCGCCAAGTGGGAGCTTTGAAATTTCATTTATGATGTCGCTCGCACTCATTTTTGAGATAGGTTTGCCGCATTT
The DNA here is from genome assembly GCF_000466745.1 of Campylobacter concisus ATCC 51562. Classification (NCBI taxonomy): domain Bacteria; kingdom Pseudomonadati; phylum Campylobacterota; class Epsilonproteobacteria; order Campylobacterales; family Campylobacteraceae; genus Campylobacter; species Campylobacter concisus. Next base: position 200,997 of record NZ_ANNI01000009.1, read on the forward strand.
ATGGCAGTGCTGAACGCCGACTCTTGCGTACAAAAGCCTTAGATAATCATAAATTTCTGTAATCGTACCGACCGTTGAGCGAGGGTTTTTAGAGGTGGTCTTTTGATCGATCGCGATAGCAGGCGTTAAACCCTCGATCTTATCGACATCCGGCTTACCTACACGGTCTAGAAACTGCCTAGCGTAGCTACTAAGGCTCTCCATGTATCTTCTTTGTCCCTCAGCATAAAGCGTATCAAAGGCTAGCGTGCTCTTGCCGCTTCCGCTAAGACCGGTAAAAACTACTAATTTATTTTTTGGAATTTTAAGATTTATATTTTTTAAGTTATGTTCTCTTGCGCCAGTTATTTCAATAATATCGTTCATTAAATTTATACAACCTTTTTAAAATTTTAATCTGTAAATTTAGTCTAAAAGTGATAAAAGATTTATAAAGTAGTTTTTCTAAAATTTAAGATTGTAGTTAAATTTAAGGGCTTATTTATATCATTTTCAGCTTTTTTTGATATTCTACGCCAAATTTTAACCTAAGGAGAAAAAATGTCTGTAAAAATAACTGATATATGTATAAGCTGTGGTTCATGTATTGATGAATGCCCAGTTTCAGCTATCGTTGATGATAGCGACAACCCAACTGGAGCAGATACATACTATGTTTATTCAAATAAATGCGTTGAGTGCGTAGGTTATAATGATGAGCCAGCCTGTGCATCTGCCTGTCCAACTGACGGTTGTATCGTATGGGATGCTGTTGTAGCAGGACAACCTTCTCGCGATCAGATCGGTGCTGATGCACGCAATGGCTCTATTCCAGTTATTCAATAAATTTATATTTATAAATTTTAGGCTCAATTTGAGCCTATTTTATTTTTAAGCTTTATTTGATATAATTGCCAACTTCAATTTAAATAACCTAGATTTAAGGAAAAATTTATGCAAAGAACACTTTCTATTATTAAGCCTGATGCTGTTAAGAAAAATGTTGTTGGAAAAATTATAGATAGATTTGAAAGTAACGGCTTAAGAATCGCAGCTGCAAAGAAAATCCAACTTAGCAAATGCGATGCAAAAGCATTTTATGCAGTTCATAAAGATAGACCTTTCTTCAACGATCTAGTCGAATTTATGATAAGCGGGCCAGTTGTGGTTATGGTTTTAGAGGGCGAAAATGCAGTTGCTAAAAACCGCGAGCTAATGGGTGCAACTAACCCAAAAGAAGCAGCTCCTGGCACTATAAGAGCTGATTTTGCCGATAGTATTGATGCAAATGCGGTTCACGGAAGCGATAGCCTAGAAAATGCTGTGAATGAAATAAATTTCTTCTTTGCTTCAAGAGAAATTTGCTAATTTTAGGTCAAGAAAATTGATTATATCTTTTTCTAAAATAGCAAACAAAGATATAAGCTTTGAGCTAGTAGGAAATGATAATTTAGTTTTTATTGGAATTTTAAAAAGAAAAGACCCTTTTTTGGTAAAATGCCAAGGTAAAATAAAAGGGAATATAAATTATGTTTGCGATCGATGCGGTGAAGTATTTATGCTACCTATCGATCAAGATGTAGAGCTAAATTTAAGTGACGGTATTTATAAAGATAGCGAAAATGAGCTTAGCGATACGATGGAATTTTTTGATGGCAATATTAATTTAAAAGAAGTCTTTGAGAGCGAGTTAGAAGCTTTTAAAAGTGATTATTTCTATTGTGAAAAATGTAAAAATTTATAAAGGAGAGTAAAAATGGCAGTACCAAAGCGAAGAGTGAGTCATTCTCGTGCAGCAAAACGTAGAACACATTATAAAGTTACACTTCCAGTACCTGTAAAAGACAAAGATGGTTCTTGGAAAATGCCTCACCGCATAAACAAAACTACAGGTGAATATTAAAATATGATTCGCATTGCTATCGATGCTATGGGTGGTGATTTTGGTGCAGATCCTATAATATCTGGTGTTATTGATGCACTAAAAGAGACAGAATTTAAAGCTGTATTAGTTGGCGATAGCAATGTCATCAAACCACTCATTCCACAATCTTATTTAAAAAATATCGAATTTTTAGAAGCTAGCGAAGTTATCTCGATGGCAGATGGTGCGACTGATGCACTTAAGAGAAGAGATAGTACGATCTACAAAGCAATTGAACTCTTAAAAAATAAGGAAGTTGATGCTGTAGTTTCTGCCGGTCATAGTGGTGCAACTATGAGTTTAGCTACCCTAAGAATTGGTAGACTAAAAAATATTTCTCGTCCAGCAATTGCAACACTTATGCCAAATTCAAAAGAATCTGCGACTTTAGTTTTAGATGTTGGTGCAAATGTTGATTGTAGAAGCGAGCATTTGTTTCAATTTGCCATAATGGGTGAGGCCTATGCAAAAGAAATTTTAGGTAGAAAAGAGCCAAAAGTTGGTCTTTTATCAAATGGCGAAGAAGAGAGCAAAGGCAATGAAGTTAGCAAAGAAGCCTTTAAATTAGTTTCTAGGCTTGATAGCTTTGTTGGTAATGCAGAAGGCAACCAAATTTTTGATGGTAGTATTGATGTAATGGTTTGTGATGGTTTTATGGGAAATATTCTTTTAAAAACTAGCGAAGGCGTTGCAGACGCTATAGGTAAAATTATCAAAAAACAAATTAAAAAATCACCTCTTGCTATAGCTGGCTCTGTACTCATGAGAAAAGTTTTTAAGACACTTAAAAAGCAGGTTAGCTATGACGAATATGGCGGTGCACCGCTTCTTGGTGTAAATGGTTGTGTTATCATAAGTCACGGCAAAAGCAATTCAAAAGCTATAAAGAATGCAATTTTTCAAGCAATAAAATTTGCTAATTCAAATATAAATAAAGTTATCGAAGAAGAACTTTCGCACTTTGCAAGGTAAAATATGCCAAAAGCTTCACTGATTTCTATCGCTTCTTACATTCCAGAAAAAATTCTAACAAATTTTGACTTTGAGAAAATGGTTGAAACAAGTGATGAATGGATAGTAAAGCGAACAGGTATCGAACAAAGGCATATTGCAACTAACGAAACAACAAGTGACCTTGGTACAAAAGCTGGTGAATTAGCTATAAAACGCTCAGGACTTGATAAATCTCAAATCGATGCAATCATCTGTGCTACAATATCTCCAGATCATCTTTGTATGCCATCTACCGCTTGCAAAATAGCTGCAAATTTGGGTCTAAATTATGGAGTTACAGCATTTGATATAAGTGCGGCTTGTACCGGTTTTATTTATCTTTTGGAGCTTGCAAATTCTCTCATTATTAGCGGTGCCAAAAAAAACGTATTAATTATCGGAGCCGAAAAATTAAGCTCTATTGTTGACTATACAGATAGAAGCACTTGTATACTATTTGGTGATGGAGCAGGTGCAGCTGTAATTAGTAGTGGTAATGAAAATGAGATCATCGATATCCATACAGCAAGTGACGGTAAGCAAGCTGAACTTTTAATAACTCCAGGATGCGGGAGTGTATTTCCAGCCAGCGAGGAAACACTAAAAAATAGACTAAATTTCATCCATATGAGTGGAAATGAAGTTTTTAAAATAGCAGTTCAAACACTTAGCAAAAGCGTAATAGAAATTCTGCATGCAAATAAAATGCAAAGCGAAGATATCGATTTTTTTATACCTCATCAAGCAAATATAAGAATAATAGATGCAGTAAAAAATAGATTAAATTTTAAAGATGAGCAATGTGTCTTGACTGTTGCTAAATATGGCAATACAAGCTCCGCTTCAATTCCAATGGCTATGAATGATGCCTATGAAGATGGACGCATCAAAAATGGTTCAGTTTTGCTTCTTGACGCATTTGGTGGCGGCTTTACATGGGGATCAGCGATACTAAAATTTGGCGGAAAAAATTTTAGCGATTTGCAATAATTATAGCAAGTAATCTTCTAAATTTTTAGCAACGCTTTTACTAATTTCTTTCAAATACTCTCATCAATAGATTTTTAAAAATTTAAATTTTTACAACTTTTAACAAAATCCATTTTCTGCTTTTACCAATAACACTAAATTTACTACACAAAAATTTCTAAAATATATTTAAACTAAATTTAATTTTGAATAGATATAATTTTGCAATCAATAAAATTTATTATTAAGGAGAACAAATGTTAGTAACAAAAAAAGCACCTGATTTTACAGCTGCAGCAGTTTTAGGAAACAATCAAATTGTAAATGATTTTAATCTTTATAAAAATATTGGTGAGAAAGGCGCAGTTGTATTTTTCTATCCAATGGATTTTACTTTTGTTTGCCCAAGCGAAATTATCGCATTTGACAAAAGATATGACGAGTTCAAGTCACGTGGTATCGAAGTTATCGCAGTTTCATGCGATAACCAATTTTCACATTTTGCATGGAAAGAGACTCCGGTAAATAAAGGCGGTATTGGTAAAGTTCGCTTCCCTATCGTAGCTGATATGACAAAATCAATAGCTCGCGGATTTGACGTACTTCTAGAAGATGCTGGTGTAGCGCTTCGCGGTAGTTTCTTGCTAGATAAAGACGGCACTGTTCGCCACGCAGTTATAAACGATCTTCCACTTGGCAGAAATATCGATGAGATGATAAGAATGGTTGATACTATGCTATTTACAAACGAGCACGGCGAAGTTTGCCCAGCTGGTTGGAATAAAGGTGATGCTGGTATGAAACCAAGCACTGAAGGTGTTGCCGACTACCTTTCACACAACGAAGGCAAACTATAATTAATAGAAATTTCTAGGTATCTTTACCTAGAAATTTCTCCTCCAAATAAATTTAAATACTTTTTTAATATAACTTTTTATATCATAGCCTTGGCTTTAATCAATAACATTCCGGAGACTACATGGATTTTAAAGGCAGGCAAGAGCTTGTAATAAATTGCGAAGATAGCATACTTAAATTAAGAGATAAATTTATCGATGACGGTATCAAATTTTGTAGACAGCTAACGTTTATCGTACCGCACGATCAGGTAAAAATTTGTCTTGAAAATATCTTTGATACACTGCTTATTCAAAAGCCAAATGCTACACAGCTACAAGATGATTTAAATAATCTAATACCAAAATCAAATGCAAGAGACGAATTAATCAATTTTCTACTTTTAAATTTGACTTTAAATTTTAGTCACTCTTGCGACAATAGCACCTTCGTAGGCTATTTCGTAAATGCCGTTTCAAGAATCAAAGAAATTTTATGTGACGTTAAAGACCAGCAAGAAACAAATGTAAAAGACATGATTGAAACCGGAACATTTTTTTATGAAGATCCGATCAATACATTCACTCGTATGAAAAAAGCCAAGGTAAGGCCAGAGCTTTTAAATTTATATGATGGATTAAATATAAAATATGAGGCTGAAATTTTAGAAGTTAAAGAAGATAGTGTCGTTTTTCGCGTGGATATGATGCAAATTTTAGCTATGAAACAAGACGGCAAAGGTTTTATTTTGCCAAATAGCTTTTTCTCAAAGCCACTATGTGCTGATATTGTTAATTACAATATCGTCAATAAAGGCGTCACTCTTTCAAATTTCTTACGAAATACAACGATGTACGCATATAAAAGAAAATTCCAACGTATCTTGCCAAATCGTTTTACCAAAACTATTATCAAAGGCAAACAAGATAAGATCGAAGGTAGCCTTTATGATGTTTCTGAAGGCGGTATAAGTGTATTAAGCCCGCAAACTACAAATTTTCAAGATGGAGAAGAACTAGAAGCGACCTTTGATATCTCAATCGCGCCAGATAAAGTAAAAAACGTGACTTTAAAACTAAGACTTGTTACAGAGCTGGCATATAAAGGCTATATCAGATACTGCATGAAGCTTATTGATGATGATGAAACTATAAAAGATTTTACGCAAAAGCGCATAAAAGAGACGCTTGATGAGCTTCGCTCACGTATAAATTTATACGAATAAGGCAGTTAGTGAAAACAATACAAGAGAATTTAAAACTTTTTTATATCGGACTAAAAGATAAAGAGCCATTTTTTTATAAAAATAAGGATCTAACCACCCACGCAGCCATCATCGGCATGACAGGTAGCGGTAAAACAGGCCTTGGCATCACGCTTTTAGAAGAGGCCTGCATAGACAACATCCCCTCTATCATCATCGATCCAAAGGGCGATATCACAAATTTAGCCCTCACCTTTCCGCAGATGAGGTCGGAGGATTTTTTACCATACATAGATGAAGCAGAAGCGGCCAACAAAGGTCAAAGTGTAGAAGAATTTGCCGCTGCTCAGGCCGAGCTTTGGAGAAATGGCATAGAGTCGAGCTTTCAAGATCTTGAGCGAGTAAAAATTTTAAAAGAAAGCGCAAACTTTAACATCTACACACCAAAAAGCTCAGCTGGCATAGGCGTAGCGCTACTTAGCGACTTTGCCTGCCCAAATATCACTGATGAAGAAATTTTTAGCAACTATATAAATTCGCTTGCAGCCTCGGTATTATCTCTTGTAGGTATAAATTCCGAGGACATGAACTCAAAAGAACAGCTTCTCATCTCAACCATATTTGATACTAAATTTAAAGAGCAAAAAGATGTCAGCATCGAAGAGCTCATAAATTTCATCGCAAATCCGCCTTTTAAAAAGATAGGCGTTTTTGATGTCGATACCTTCTATCCAAGCAGTGAGCGCCTAAAGCTTGCCATGAAGATAAACGCTCTCATCGCAAGCCCAAGCTTTAAAGGCTGGACGCAGGGCGTTAGACTAGAAATTTCAAAAATGCTATTTGACGAAAACGGCAAGGCAAAGTGCAATGTCTTTACGATCTCACACCTAAATGACGCCGAGAGGATGTTTTTTGTTACCCTTTTGCTAAACGAGATCATCGCGTGGATGCGCGGTACTGAGGGCACAAGCTCACTTAGAGCGATCCTTTATATGGATGAAATTTTTGGATTTTTCCCACCAAATGCAAATCCTCCATCAAAAACGCCTATGCTCACACTTTTAAAGCAAGCTCGTGCATTTGGTCTTGGCTGCGTCTTAAGCACACAAAACCCAGTCGATCTTGACTATAAAGGCCTTAGCAACATCGGTACTTGGTTTATCGGCCGCCTCCAAACAGCCCAGGACAAAGCCCGTGTGATCGACGGATTAAGCGGTATCTCTGGCTCAAATTTAGATAAAGCCTCACTAGAAAGCCTCATATCAAATTTAGCTAAGAGAAATTTTTTAGTTAAAAATATAAATGAAGATGGGCTAAGCGTTATTTCGACACGGTGGGCATTAAGCTATCTAAAAGGCCCGCTAAGCCGCGAGCAAATTTCAAATTTGATGAAAGATAAAAAAGAAAATTTAAGCACTCAAAGCGTGGATAAAAGCGAGATGAAATTTAGTATAAAGCCCATAATCTCAAATGAGATCACGCAGCTTTATGCTAACTCAAAAAGCCTCACGCCAAATTTATTTGCAAGTGCGAAGGTGAGAATTTATGACATCAAAAAAGGTATCGATAGCGTTTATGAAGTAAGCTATCTTTATGAGCTAAATGAAAATGATAATGAGCCAAACTGGGATGAGGCTAGCGAAGGCTTGCATGTTGATGCAAGCGAAAATGAGCCAAGTGGCGCAAGCTTTGCAGCCGTGCCAAATTTCATTTTAAAAGCTAAAAATTTTGACAATATCCAAAAAGATTTTAAAGAGTATCTGTATAGAAATTTTAAATTTAATACCTTTGAGGCATTGGGAATTTATTCAAAAAACAATGAAACAAAGGAGCAGTTTTATATCAGGCTTCAAGATAGGTGCAATGAAATTTTAGAAGAACAAACCGCAAAACTCACAGCAAAATTTGAAAAAGAGCGAAAAAGCTTACAAGACAAGTTAAACAAGGCTCTAGCAAAGCTTGATAAAGAGCAAAAAGAGATGACCACAAGTGGGCTTGATGCTGCCATAAATATAGGCGCTAGCATACTTGGAGCGATATTTGGCAACAAGCTTTTATCTCGTCAAAATGCAGGCAAAATCGCATCAAGCGCAAGAAGCGCAAATAGAGTCTTAAAAGAGCGAAGTGACGTCAAGCTTAGCGAGCAAAGCGTAAATGACATAAATTTAGCCATTAGCGAACTTGAAGAGAAATTTGCACAAGAGTGTGATGCGTTAAAAGAAGCAAATGATGTTAAAAACATCACGATAAATGAAACGCAAATTTCACCAAAGAAAAGCGATATCTATGACGAGAAAGTCGTACTTTTGTGGAGATGATTTATAAAATAATTAGTATTTTTTTACTATCATTTCTGTTAAATTTAAAAGGTAAAATATGCAAAATTTAATACTTTATGCCATTAGTTATTTGCTTGGAAGCATTCCATCTGGCCTTATTCTTGCAAAAATTTTTGGGCATGTTGATATAAAAAACGAAGGTAGCAAGAGCATTGGCGCAACAAATGTTTTAAGAGTTTTAAAACAAAAAGATCCAAAATTAGCCAAAAAACTAGCCATTTTAACGATAGTCTGTGATGTTTTAAAAGGCGTTTTGCCGCTTATTATCGCTTCATATTTAGGAACTAGTCAAAGTGTACTTTGGACGATGGCGGTTTTAAGCGTGGCTGGACATTGTTTTTCTATATTTTTGGGCTTTCAAGGCGGCAAAGGAGTCGCAACTGGAGCTGGAGTAATCGCATTTTTCTTGCCAGTTGAGATCATTATCGCTCTAGCTGTTTGGTTTTTGGTCGGTAAATTTTTAAAGATAAGCTCTCTAGCCTCACTTTGCGCGTTGATAGCTCTCATAGCATCAAGCTTTATAATCCACCCAGAACTAGATGAAATCTATACACACGCTCCGATACTAATCATCGCATTTTTGGTGGTTTATAAACACATACCAAATATCGTTCGCTTAATATCTGGCAAGGAGAAAAAAGTCGTATGAAAAGCGAGATGACGACGATCATTAAAGATTATAAATTTGAAACGATCATCGGAATGCTTGATTTTGAGCGAGTCGCTAAGCAAGAGGTGCAAATGAATCTAGAAATTTGCTCAACTAGTTTTATTGATTATGTTTTAATTATTGACTTTGTTAAAAATTTTTATAATGAAAGACAGTTTCAAAGCGTTGAAGAGTCTCTTGAAGAAACCAGTAAAGCATTAAAAGAGAAATTTAGCTCACTAACTAGCCTTAAAATGGAAATTTTAAAAACTGAAATTTTACCAAACGCAGTTGTTGGAGCAAAAATAAACACTATTTTTTAAAAATTTATTAAACTATCTTGAAATATTGCTTAATTTATGATACAATCGCCCATAAATTTTAGTTTAAGGAAGCAAAATGCGTATTTTAATAGTTGAAGATGAAGTGACGCTAAATAAGACGATTGCTGAGGGTTTGCAAGAGTTTGGCTATCAAACTGATAGCTCTGAAAATTTTAAAGATGCTGAGTACTATATAGGTATCAGAAATTACGATCTAGTTTTGACTGATTGGATGCTTCAAGATGGCGATGGCATAGATCTTATAAATATCATCAAACACAAATCTCCACGCACTTCAGTTGTAGTTCTTTCTGCAAAAGATGACAAAGAAAGCGAAATAAAAGCACTTAGAGCTGGCGCTGATGACTATATCAAAAAGCCATTTGATTTTGATATCTTAGTAGCTAGACTTGAAGCTAGACTACGCTTTGGTGGCACAAATATTATAAAAATCGATGAGCTCATCATCAATCCAGATGAGGAAAAAATCACATATTTGGGTCGTGATATTGAGCTTAAGGGTAAACCTTTTGAAGTCCTAACTCACCTTGCAAGACACTCAGATCAGATCGTATCTAAAGAACAACTACTTGATGCTATTTGGGAAGAGCCAGAGCTTGTAACTCCAAACGTTATTGAAGTCGCTATCAACCAAATCCGCCAAAAAATGGATAAACCACTAAATATTTCAACAATTGAAACTGTTAGAAGACGCGGATATAGATTTTGTTTTCCCAAAAAAGCCTAAGGAATAGATTTATACTACAATTAGCATCTGGTGCTATGATGCTAATTGTAGTTATTTCGGTAATGCTTTATCACTATATAAGGGTTACCGTTTTTCAAAGTGTAGTTAATGAGCTAAACTATCAAGCAGAAGCTTATAAAAAAAATCCTCAGAATTTCAATCCTTTAAATTCAAAAACATTTACGATAGAAAATCCGAACAAAACCCTAGCAACGATAAAAACAGACGAGCCACAAGATAAAGAAACATATATCGTAACGCAAAAATCAAAGGATCAAAGTAAAACTATTTTAATAACAAAGCTTGATGAAAGCAGTTATTTAAGCCTGGAAAAAGATACTACACTTCAAGCTCATATAGTAGAAGAAATTTTTATAGATATTATAATCGTAAATGTATCAGCGATACTTTTGGTGCTTTTTTATGCACTATTTTTATCAAGAATGCTTTTAATACCTATAAAAATTTTAAGTCACAAGCTTACAAATTTAGACGAAAAATTTCTTCATGAGATCGATATAAAAAGTCTACCAGATGAGTTTTTACCACTTGGACAGAGCATAAATAGGCTAATCTCTCGTATCCAAACATTTGTCTTATACCAAAAAGAACTTTTTGTAGGCGTGGCACATGAGTTAAAAACACCGCTGGCCGTAATGAAAACAAAAAATGAAGTTACGCTTTTAAAGCCACGCGAGAGCGAAAAATATATCGAGGCTCTAAAATCAAACAATGAAGCTATAAACGGCATGAATGCGATGATAAGTTCTATACTTGAGATCGGTCGCCAAGAGGGAGCTCAGTTTGAAGAGCCAGTAAATACCGATGTCATAGGATTTTTAAAAAAACTTGCTAAAAACTATGAGATACTTACGAAAAATGATGAAAAAAATATAAAACTAGACCTAAAACCAGAAATTTTAAATCTAAAAATACAAACTAGCTTGCTAACTCACATTGTGCAAAATTTTGTTCAAAATGCCATTAAATTTTCACCAAAAAATAGCACCATTACGATTAGCTCTAAGCTCATAAAAAATAAATTTATCATCGAAGTAATAGACGAGGGAATAGGTATAGATGAGAGTAAAGATTTATTTGCTCCATTTAAAAGATACGGCGACAAAGGTGGTGCTGGGCTTGGGTTGTTTCTAGCTAAAGGTGCAGCGCAGGCTCTTGGTGGCGAAGTAGACATTAAAAATAGAAATGATAGAAGCGGTGCAGTCGCAAGCCTAGTTTTAAATATAAAAGGATAAAAATGGCAAAAAGAACCGCAGTAATCGACCTTGGCTCAAATTCTATGCGAATGGCGATATTTGAGAGAACGTCACGCTTAGCGTTTTTTATACTAGCTGAATATAAAACAAAAGTGCGTCTAGGCGAAGGTGGATATGGCTCAAACAATGAAATATCCGAAAGCTCAATGGAAAAAGCGCTAAAGGCCTTTAGCGAATTTTCAAATATCATAAAAAGCTACAAATGCAATAAAGTCTTATGTGTTGGTACTTCAGCGCTTAGGGACGCTCCAAACGCAAATGTTTTGATCTCTCTTTTAAGAAAAAAGCTTGGTATAAATTTAAAAGTCATTGACGGCAAAGAAGAGGCTACTTTTGGTGCGATCGCAGCCAAAAATTTACTCCATAATATCGATGAATGCGTCACTATCGATATCGGTGGCGGATCAACTGAACTTGCCAGAATAAGCAAAGGCAAAATAACAGATACGCTCTCGCTTGACATTGGCACAGTTAGGTTAAAAGAGCTTTTTTTTGATAAAAAAAACTTAAATAAATTGCCAAAATTTTTAGAGCAAGTTACAAAACAGATAGATGAGCGATTTAAATGCCAAAACATAATTGCTATTGGTGGCTCTCTTAGAGCGATATCATCTGCCATAATGAGCAAAAATTTATATCCGCTCTCATCACTGCATGGCTTTTGCTACAAGCTTAGCGACGAGCAAGCCTATATCGAGAGCATCGCAAATGTTAGCGTGCTTGAACTAAATAAATTTCCTATTAAAAAAGACAGATACGACACCATTAGAGAGGGTGCACATATCTTTTTGGCCCTTGCCAAAGCTCTAAATGCCAAAAATATTATAACAAGCGGGGTTGGTGTAAGAGAGGGAGTATTCTTAAAAGATTTTTTACGTCCTAGCCTTAAATTTCCGCAAAATTTTAATCCAAGTATCAAAAGTTTGCAAGATCGTTTTATATTATCATGCAATAAATCGGTCACAAGATATGCAAAAGATATATTTATGGTATTAAAAAAGCTTCACGGTCTAAGCGATAACTATCTTGAAGTGCTTTTAGTTGCTGCAAAACTTCACAATGTAGGTCAAGAGATTGGCTTTTATGGCGATCATAAAAACTCAGCCTATATAGTCCTAAATGCCTTAAATTATGGCTTTTCACATGAACAAAAAGCATTGATTGCAGTAGTAATTGGCACAAACGGAAAGAAAAATATCTATGAATTTGAACGGTATAAAAATTTACTTCCAAAAGCCGAGTGTATAAGATGGCTGAGTTTTATGCTCTCACTTGCAAAGGCACTTGATCTAACCTGTGAAAGGCTAAATTTAAACTTCGAATTTAGTGGACACACGCTAAAAATAGAAGGTGCAAAAGAATTTGCTATAGCAAAAGAAGAGATAAAAAAGATCACAAAACCTGAAATTTTTGCTATTTCGTTTGTATAGATTTTGAAACTAGCTTTAACGCATAAAATTTAAATTGGATGAGAATTTTAGCTAAAACTACTAAAATTCTCCGCTCATTTTATCTTTATAGTTATTCAAGCTATTTTTTCGCTCTTCTAAAAATGAACTTAGTTTTTTCTTGTTCTCTTCGAAAAATATAGCAAAATCCTGCTCGTTTTGTATCTTGTCTTCACCAAAGCTATCAAGCATTACATTTGAGCTACCAACTATCACTAAATAACGCCTATTTTCATAGCTTAATAGCATTAGTTTATTCGTGCGATCAAGATACTTTTCATATATTATATTAACGTTACTATTTTGATTTTTAAGTAGCCAGTTCATTGATTTTGTATCATTTTGAGACTGATTTCTAGGTGCTTTAAATCCGCCAAAATCATTACTCTTTGAAGTAATATATCTTTTAAATACATATAAAAATACAAGAAGCACAATAAGCACACTTAAAACTATAAAATACCTTGAGTCTATATTTAACATAGGCTCTTCATCCATCTTTGGAGTGCTAGGGGTCTCTATTTTTGCACTAGCTTGAGGCATATTTTGTATTTGAGGTTTTGCATTTTTTAAAGTTACACGAATGCGGAGCCCAAAACTATCAGTCGTCTTTGAAGCATTTACGATAATAGCATCATTTGAGCGCAAATTTAAGACAAGTGAGTTTTGCTTTGGCTCTATCTCAAGCTCTTGAATAATCTTTGAGTTTATGTCTTTGCTAGCACTTTGATCGTAATTTAGCGAATTTAATATCAAAGATGTTGTGTCTTTTTCGCGCTTTTGAAAGATATTTCCTTCATAAGGTGCATCAAAGCTAAGCATAATATCAACCCTATCAGCACGTTCATAGATATTGTAAGTTAATAGATTTGAAGCTAAAATTTGAGTTGCAAAAAGTAAGAAAAATAGTATAAATTTCATAAAAGTTCTTTTTTGAAGTACTGAATAACTGACTTTGAATCCAAAATTTCATTTATCCTGATGGCTAAATTTTTCTCATAAACCATTACTTCGCCTTTTCCAAAAATTCTATTATTTATATATAGCTCCACACTCTCACCAGCTGGCTTTTCAAGGTCTATGACCGAACCAGCTTCAAATTTCAAAAGCTCGTTTATACTAACCGTGGTAGTTCCTAGTTCAGCTATAAAATCAACGCTTATATCCATAAGCTCGTCATAGCTCTTAAAAAGCCCTAGCTGCTCTAGCGTCTCTATCGCACTCTCGTCGTTCATTGTATGTCGTAGCCTATTTGAAATGTTCTATTTTTTATTTTATATACAAATTTCTCTTTTAGCTTGATGCCAAAATTTTCAACTTCGCCTAAAAATTCAGGCGTTCCAAGCTTATAAGCATTTGGCTCTTTTTCATTTAGTAAATTTTTAGCTTTGCCAATGATCTGATTTGCTATCTCTTTACAAAGATCGTCTAGATCACCACCATCAACATCTTCGTGACCAAAAAAGGTATTCATGAAAATTTTCAAAGTATCTTTTTTAAAAAATAGGTAAAAATGATACTCGCTTTTGCCCTTATAGACTGGTATGCTAGCTCCGTAAAATCCTTTGCCCAGACTCTTGCCAAACTCTAAATCTAGCCCTAAAGTATCCTCGCAAAGATAGCTTGTAGCTTCATCTATAACTTTTCTCATATCTCTTCCTTAAGACTTGAAATGCATTTTCAATTATACTTTGGCTTTACTAAATTAGCTATAAATTTATTAAGCATTTTAAAAGAGTTTATCTATCTCTTTTACTAGCTTTTCACCGCTAAATTCGGCACAAAGCTTAACTATTTGCGTACCTATTATTGCTCCATCAGCATACTTTTTTACTTCATTAACATCATCTTTGTTTTTTATACCAAAGCCCACAGCTACTGGCAGATCGCTCTTTTTCTTAAGCTCTAGAACCAAATTTTTTATCCTATCTTCATCAGCCCTTTTTGAGCCACTAACGCCTATCGCGCCAAGAGCGTAAATAAATCCTGAGCCAAATTTTAAAATTCCATCCGCTCTACTACCAGATGTAACGCTGATAAGTGGCACGAGACTTAAATTTAGCTCTTTGCACTTTAGAGCAAATTCCTCGCACTCCTCGCAAGGCAGATCCGGAACGATAAAGCCGCTAACTCCAGCCTCAACTGATCTTTTTAGAAATTTATCAACACCATAAGCAAAGATGATGTTGTAATAAACCAGAAATACAAGTGGCTTTGTCACTTTTGCCTTGCAACTCTCAAGCATATCAAAGACAACGTCCGTATTTACGCCGTTTTGTACCGTCTCAAAGCTAGCTTGCGCGATGAGTTTTCCGTCAGCCAGCGGGTCAGAGTAAGGGATGCCGATCTCAACTAGATCAAGCGTGCTCTCATCTAAATTTTCTAAAAAATCCTTCGTTTTTTCTAGGCTTGGATATCCAGCCACGATGTAGCCGATGTTTGCTTTTTTGCCGTTAAATGCGCTTTTGATCTTATCCATAAATTTTTCCTTTTTCGTAGCCGATAACTGTGTTTATATCCTTATCGCCCCTGCCTGAGACGTTTACGACGATGACGCTTTTTTTATCAAGTTTTGGGCAAAGCTTCTCCAGATACGCCAGTGCGTGCGCGCTCTCGATGGCTGGGATGATGCCTTCCATTTTGCTTAGAAAATACAAGGCATTTATGCACTCATCGTCAGTTACAGCTTCATATTTTACCCTTTTGATGTCGTTTAGGTGGGCGTGCTCTGGGCCGATGCCTGGGTAGTCTAGGCCTGCTGAGATGCTGTGAACTGGCGAGATCATGCCATACTCATCTTGCAAAACCGTAGTTTTCATGCCGTGGATGATGCCGGTTTTGCCTTTGCTAAGCGTAGCTGCGTGATAAGGCGTCTCTATGCCAAGGCCGCCGGCCTCGATACCTACCAAATTTACGCTCTCATCGTCCAAAAACGCACTAAAAATGCCAATAGCATTACTGCCGCCACCAACGCAGGCTATGACGTAGTCGGCCTTTTTACCATACTTTGCAAGCTGAGCTTTTGCTTCTGTGCCGATGATGCTTTGGAAGTCACGCACGATCTTTGGATATGGGTGCGGGCCAACGGCTGAGCCAATGACGTAAAATGCGCTCTCTATCTCATTTACCCACGCTTGTATGGCCGCTGTAGTCGCCTCTTTTAGTGTTTTTAAGCCGTCTTCTACGCTCACCACTTTTGCACCAAGAAGCTGCATGCGAAAGGCATTTAGCTGCTGTCTAGCCACATCTGTTGCGCCCATATATACGTCACACTCTAGGCCCAAAAGTGCTGCTGCAGTCGCTGTTGCCACACCGTGCTGTCCAGCTCCAGTCTCAGCTAAAATTTTCTTTTTACCCATCTTTTTAGCAAGCAACGCTTGAGCTAGGGCGTTATTTATCTTATGCGCACCCGTGTGGTTCAAATCCTCGCGCTTGAGGTAAATTTCATGTCCGTAGTGCTCGCTTAGGCGCTTTGCAAAAAAGAGCGGACTAGGCCTGCCAACGTAGTTTTTCAAAAGATCATCAAGCTCATCTTTAAACTCTTTTGTCTTTGCGATGCTCTCATAAGCATTTTCTAGCTCATCAAGGGCAAACATCACCGTCTCAGGCACGAACTGCCCGCCAAATTTTCCAAAATACGCCTTACTATTCATCTTCTACCTCACCTATGATCTTTAAAATTCTCTCTATCTTTTGCGCATCTTTTATGCCGTTTTCGTCCTCGACTTTTGAGTTGATATCGACTAGATATGGTCTAAATTTCAGCGCCTCTTTTATGTTGTGCTCGCCTATGCCCCCAGCCATACCAAATTTAAATTTGACCTCTTTTAAAATTTCCCACTCAAAGCTAATGCCATTTCCACCGGCATTTTCACCCTTGCAGTCAAAAAGCGCCATGTCAAAATGCTTAAAATCAACCTCTGGCAAGCTATCTTTCACGCTAAAAACCTGCCAAATCTCAAGCCCCATATCTTTTAAATTTGCCTCTAAATTTTCACTTACCACTCCATGCACCTGAGCTACGTCAAGACCAGCAAACTGGCAAATTTCTATTATCTCGCACTCACTTTGCAAAGCAAAAACGCCAACTACTTTTTTGCCCTTGCTGTGAGCAAATTTCGCTATCTGCCTAGCTAAATTTAGCTCAACCCTTCTTTTACTTTTAGCAAATATTAACCCAATAAAATCAACATCCAAAGCACAAACCGCACTCGCCTCATCTAGCGTTTTGATACCACAAATTTTAACTAGCGCCATTACACTTGTGCCTTTATAAACTCTTCATAAAATTTATACGCCTTGCCAGAATTTATCGCCTCTAGCACCATTTTTTTGGCCTCGTCTGGGCTCTTTGCGCCATCAGCTGCATAAAGCGCAAACATCGCGTTAAAGACAACGATGTCAAATTTCGCCCCCTGCTCCTCGCCTTTTAGCGTGTGGATCAAGGTTTTGGCGTTTTCTTCAGGCGTGCCGCCCTCGATATCGCTGTGAAGCGCTCTTTTAAAGCCAAACTGCTCTGGCGTGATGCTGTACTCAAAAATTTCGCCATTTTTTAGCTCCACAACGCTTGTTTCGCTACAAAGCGTGATCTCGTCTAGTCCGTCATCGCCGCGAACGACCAAAGCGTGCTTTCTACCAAGGATCTTAAGCGTCTGGGCGTAGAGTTTTAGCACTGGCTTATGATAGACGCCAACTAGCTGATTTGTAAGGTTTAAATTTGGATTTAATAGCGGTCCAAGCACGTTAAATACGGTCCTTATGCCAAGTCTTTGGCGCACTTCTCTCACCTCGCCAACTAGCGGATGGAAAAATGGTGCATGGAAAAAGGCTAAATTTTTACTAGCTAAATTTTCGCGCTGTTTTGCCAGTGATTTTTCACTTTTTACGCCTAAAATTTCAAGCACATCAGAGCTGCCAGACTTACTTGAAACTGCCTTGTTGCCGTGTTTTGCGACCTTTACGCCAAGACTTGCAAGAATAAATGCCACCGTGGTTGAGATATTTATCGTCTTAAAGCCATCGCCTCCAGTGCCGCAAAGATCGATCATAGGCGTGTCGTCGCGGTAAGTTTGCGAGTATTTTAGGATATTTTTTACAAGTGCAGCGAGGCTTTTTGGATAGAGGCTCTTTTCGCTAATTAGCACCAAAAGGGCTGAGAGCTGGATGATCTCGTACTCTTTACTGGCTATTATCTCGCAAATTTGCTCAAAGTCGCTATCATCAAGCGGGATATTCTCTTGAAGCTTGATAAGATATGGCTTAAGTGAGCGGATCTTAGGCTCTTTTACTTCATCTTTTGCCTTATAATTTACAAAATTTTCAACGATCTTTTTGCCGTATTGTGTGAAGTAGCTTTCAGGGTGAAACTGGATGCCAAAGATCGGCTTATCTTTTACGCTAAGTGCCATTACTACGCCGTCATCGCTTATAGCGTCAGCGCTTAAGCTAGCTGGGAGCTCATCGACATAGAGCGAGTGGTAGCGCATAACCTCAAAGCGCTCAGGCAGCCCAGCAAAAAGTGGCTCTTTGTTTTTCACGTCAATAAACGAGGTTTTGCCGTGTAGTGGGTCATCTAGTCTTTTTATCTTTGCGCCAAAACTAAGCCCTATAGCTTGATGTCCAAGGCAAATTCCAAACACTGGCACGCCAAGGTCGGCTTTTAGAATTTCTAAACAAACTCCGCTATCTTTTGGGTGCTTTGGTCCTGGGCTTAAAATGATCTTGCTTGGGTTTAGTTTTTTGATCTCATCAAGCGTGATCTTGTCATTTCTAACGCATCTAACCTCTTCATCTGTAAGCTCTTTTACATATTGCTCGACATTAAAAACAAAACTATCGTAATTATCTATGAGTAAAATCAACCTATATCCTTTAAATTTAGCAGCGGTTGAGCCTTGGCTAAATTTCTATAAATTTAGGCAAAATTATAACTAAAAGAAAGTTTAATTAGGCTTTTGTACGGCTTTCGTAGGCTTTTAAAAGTGAAAGCATGTCGACGTTTTCTAAATTTACGCCAGTTGGCACGCCCTGGGCGATCTTACTAAATGAAATTTCACTCATCCCTAGCTTATCCTCGACGTAAAGCATAAGTGCGTCTGAATTTAACCCTGGCGTAAAGGCAAAGACGACCTCTTTTGAGCCATTTTGTTTGATCGCATTTCGTAGCCTCTCTATGGCATCCTCGTCGATCTCGTCAAGCACGAAGTAAAGGCCGTTGTAGATGCCATTTTGCTCAAAGACTAGGATATCTTTTGGGCTCTCAACCAGTAAGATGACCTCACTGTCTCTGCTCTCGTCGCTGCAAATGTCGCAAATTTCATTTTCACTTAGCCCGCCACAACGCTCACAGCGCTTGATAAATCTAACCGCATCTTCGATATTTTGAGCGAGCCTTAGCCCTGCAAAGCTATCTTGCATGCAGACAAAATAGGCAAACCTTGCGGCTGATTTTTTACCAACACCAGGAAGCTTTGCAAAAGACTCAGTTAGCTCGTTAAATTTTTCTAAGCCTCTTTTCATGCTCGCTTTGCCTTTGATCTAAGTAAAATTTTAAAGACGTGATAGCCGTCTTCATAGTCATAAACAAGCTCAAATTTTTGCATCTGACAAATTTGCTCGATGATATAAAGTCCAAGCCCCATACCGCTTCCTGCACTTACCTTGTCGCCACGCACAAAGGCTTGTTTGTAGTAGTCAATCGGGTGATTTAGCTTTTTGCCTAAATTTTTAACCGCTATAAATTCGCTATCGCAAATCAAAATAGCCTTTTTATCCTCTGCGTATTTTAGGGCATTATCTATCAAATTTTTAATCGCCAAACTAAAAAGCTGAAAATCCACTCTCAATATCACGTCGTCTCTGATATCGCAGCTCACTCGCTCTTCAAATTTATCAAGCATGAGCATATCTTGCACCTGCTCTAAAATGAGTGAGAAATGGCACTCTTGATAGTTTAATGCGTAGCTTTTAGAAAGGAGCTGTTCAACTTTGCTAAATTCATTTATCAGCATCTCAAGTCGCTCAAATACATTGATGAGTCTCATCTTTTGAGTCTCATTTGCGACCATCTCAGAGACGATCCTGCCCTTGCCAATAGGAGTCTTTAACTCATGCATAATCGCGCGCAAAAATAGCTGCCTTGAGCGGATGAGCTCTCTGATCTTGCAAACAGCATTATCAAACTCAACAGCGACTTGTCCGATCTCATCTTGCTCGTTTTCATTTAGCCTAGCCGTCATCGCCATTTCCATATTTCCACTGGCAAATTTTCTGATATCTTTACTAAGCCTTCTAAGTGGTGAAAGACTTCTAAGAACAGAAACATAAAGTGAGATGAGAAGGGCTGAAACTATCAAAAATGCGACCCAAAGCGGATCATTTACGTGTCTTGCATCATTACTTTCAAGAAGTAGCTGAAAAGATGGGTTTTTAATAAGCAAATACAAATCGCCTTTATAATTAACCGATTGCACCACTCCAAGAGGCGTGTGCTGCGTAAAAACAACAGTTCCATTTGTGGCTATTGAAGTGGCTAAATTTTTATTTCCAACATACTCTAAGTAAAAATTTTTAAAATAATGTTCTAAATCTCTTGGGGGATTTCCACGTTCATAGAGTGCGACAAGATAGTTCATCGCACTTATTTGTCTATCCTTTAGCTTTTCTAAAGCGCTTTCTTGCTGAATGTTTGCAAAAGTTACAAAGAGCAAGCACATCAGTGAGAAAGCTATGGCAAAGATAATAGTTATCTTCGTAGTTATGGAATATTTCATCCGATAAGCTTATATCCTATGCCTCTTACAGAAAATATATGTTTTGGGGCTTTTGAGCTATCACCGATTTTTGATCTGAGGCGTCCGATAATAACATCTAAGCTCTTTGAATCTTTATCTTTTAGGCTTTTGCAATTATAAACTAGCTGTTCGCGTGATACTGAAAAGCTGTGTTGCTTAATGAGATAAGTTAAAATTTCATACTCAGCTGGAGTAAGAGCTAATGGCTCATTGTTAAAGTAAATTTCGTGACGTTTATCATCGATCCTAAATGCGCTATCAACGACCTCTTCTTGTACTTCATTTGTCTTTTTATATCTTCTTATAAGACTTGTGATACGAGCATACATCTCTTTTGGATCGTATGGTTTTGGCAAATAATCATCAGCACCAAGCTGAAGTCCAACAACCTTGTCACTAATATCGCTTCTAGCTGAGCTTATGATGATAGGGATGTCATATTTTTGGCGAATTTCTTTACAAACCTCAAGCCCATCAATGCCCGGTAAAGTAAGATCAAGTATTAACAAATCATAGTTTTTTATCCCAGCGCTAAGCCCTAAATAAGGGTCCTCAAAATTCGTAACTTTTATATTAAAACTATCAAGATATTCAGATAAAATTTGTGCAAATTCTGGATCGTCTTCTATCATTAAAACATTAACCATGAATTATCCTTTTTATTAAAAATAGTAGAGATTATACGGCAAAAATGTAAATTCTTTTTTAAATTTAAACTTTTTTGGGTAAAATCCCATATTTAAAATAAGCTTAATTAACAAGGAAAAATGTGGAATTTGACTATTACGAAATCCTTGAAATTTCAAGAAATGCAAGCGGAGATGAGATCAAAAAAGCCTTTAGAAGACTTGCTTTGAAATATCACCCAGATAGAAATTCTGGTGACAAAGAGGCTGAACTAAAATTTAAACAGATAAATGAAGCTTATCAAGTTTTAAGCGACGAACAAAAACGCTCTATCTACGACAGATACGGCAAAGAAGGCCTTGAGGGTCGATTTGGTAGCGGTGGCGGATTTAGTGCCGATTTTGATCTTTCAGATATTTTTGACTCATTTTTTGGTGGCGGTTTTACAAGTAGTTCTAGGCAGAGAAAAAGATACTCAGAAAAATACTCAGCCGATCTTGAAATTCCTATAAATTTGGAGTTTAACGAAGCTATTTTTGGTTGCGAAAAAGAGATAAAATTTGATCAAAAAGTACCTTGCCCAACATGCAATGCAACCGGCAGTAAAGATGGCAAGAGTAAGACTTGCCAGCACTGTGGCGGGAGTGGCAGAATAACACGCGGAAATGGATTTATGAATATCGTCCAAGAGTGCCCATATTGCCACGGAAGCGGTGAAGTAATAAGCGAGCCATGCCCTGATTGTAACGCAAAAGCTTATAAAATCCAGCAACAAACTGTAAAGATTACCATCCCTGAAGGTGTTGATAGCGGTATGAGAATGAGAGTAGCTGGCAAAGGCAATATCGGCACAAACGGCGTTCAAGGCGATCTTTATGTAAGTATAAACGTAAAAGAAGATAAGCATTTTATTCGTCACAACGACGATGTTTATCTAGAAATTCCTGTCTTTTTCACGCAAGCTATACTTGGCGAAAGCATAAAAATTCCAACTCTTCGAGGAGAAACTGAGCTAAAACTACCTGTTGGAGCAAAAGATAAGCAGCAATTTATCTTTGAAAATGAAGGTATTAAAAGCGTAAATTCGCGCAAAAAAGGTAGGCTAGTAGCACAAATTTCTATTCAAACGCCTGAAAAACTAAGCGACGAGCAAAAAGAGCTTTTAAATAAGCTTCAAGCTAGCTTTGGCATAGAATCAGGCAAATCAAATACCGATGAAAGTGTCTTTGATAAGATAAAAAGCTGGTTTAAAGGCGATGAACCAAAAGGCAAAAAGAAAAAATAAATTTAGATTTGTGACGTTAAATTTTGCGTCACAAATTCTTTCAAAATAAATTTTATATATCCTAATTTTTACAAGTAAATTTCACACAAATTTTAAAATTTCATGAGCGAGTAATTTCAGCTCTAAAATTTGAGCTAAGCGGTAAGTGAAGCCAAATTTTAGCAGTCAATTCTTGCGAGTGAATGAAAGTTTTAAAATTTACAAAGCAATCTAGTTAAATTTAAATGTTTGTTTCTTTTGTTAAGGGGGAGAAGAGGCTTGAATTACGAAGTCGCTCCCTTCCCCCTTAACAATCCCCTAACCCCGACGACGTTAGAAGTGGCATGTCTCAGTACTAACGCACTGCATGCGTTATATTAAATTTCCAGCAAATTATAAAATTTATTATCGAGCATATCACGGCTATAAATTTAGTGCCAAACGAAGTGCGGCCTAAATTTAGTAGTCTGCTAAGATGAGCGAGTAAGATTTTAAAATTTGCAAAATTGCTTTGTTATATTAGGTAGGCATCAGGCAAATTTTAAAATTTCATGAGCGAGTAATTTCGGCTCTAAGATTTGAGCCAAGCAAAAAGCAAGAACAAATCTTAGCAGTCAATTCTTACGAGCAAGCAAAATTTTAAAATTTGCAAGAGAGTATATAAATTTACTCAGTTGCAAGCTCCAAATAATAATCAAGCTGATCGCGTCTGATAATGCGTATAAGGTTCGTGCTACCCTCAACGCCCGTAGGATGACCGGCTGTGACAAGATAAGTCTTATCGTGTTCGACATATCCCTCTTCATACGCCTTTTTCATGACATTTGCCAAAAGTGAGCTAAGCTTTGTTTTTTCTAGTACAAGTGCTGGCGTAACACCCCAAGCAAGGGTAAGCATGTGCGCTGTTTGCTCATCGTGAGCGACTGCGATGATATCGATATTTGTGCGGTTTCTAGCTAATTTTATAGCCGATTTTCCTGAGCCAGTGATTGAGATTAAAGCATCTGCTTTTATGCGAACAGCAAGAGATGCGGCACTACTTGCCACCATATCAGTCTCGTCAAAAAAGTCAAACTCATCAAATTTATTATATGGATAGATGCTTTGAGTTTGGATGATCGTTTTACTCATCGCCTCCACGACTGCGACTGGGTTTTTACCGATCGCACTCTCCTCGCTTAGCATAACAGCATCAGTGCCGTCTAGCACGGCATTTGCCACGTCACTGATCTCTGCTCTTGTGGCAGTCTCATGCTCTGCCATGCTTAGCATCATCTGGGTTGCTGTGATGACTGGCTTGCTTGCTGCATTTGCTTTTTTGATGATAAGCTTTTGGATAGTTGGGACCTTATAAAATGGCACTTCTATGCCAAGATCGCCGCGAGCTACCATGATGCCATCACTCTTTGCAATGATGTCGTCTATATTTTCAACCGCATCAAATTTCTCGATCTTAGATAAAACAGCAGCTCTTGAGCCAAATTCTTTTAAGATATTTTTTGCCTTTATTACGTCATTTGCATCTTGCACGAAGCTAATGGCTACAAAATTTACGCCATGTTTTGCGCCAAATTTCATATCTTCTTTATCTTTTTGCGTGATGATCTCGATGCCAAGGGCTGTATTTGGGAAATTTACGCCTTTATTTGAGTTTAAAATTCCATCATTTTCAATGATAGTTTTTACTATTTCTTTGCCTTCGCTGACAACCTTTGCTCTTATAGAACCATCATAGAGATAGACATACTCGCCAACTTTCAGCATAGGTAAAATTTGAGGCTGATTTAGGCTTACTTTATAAATTCCTTTTTCCACTTTTTCACCAACAATATCCTCTGCGTATATGCTTAGTTCGTCGCCAGCCTTTAGATAAAATGGCTCACTAAGCTTGCCAACTCTGATCTTTGGACCACAGATATCTTGTAAAATTCCTATTCTTTTATTTAGCTTTTTTTCTATATTTCTTATCTTGTCAATGTTTGATTTATGGTATTCGTGTGTCCCATGGCTAAAATTTAAACGAAAGACATTAACACCTGCTTTTACCATCGCTTCCATTGTCTCTTCATTATCACTTGCTGGCCCCAAAGTAGCTACGATTTTCGTCTTTTTTATCATTTTATGCCCCATAAATTTGATTTTTGCGATTATAACACATTTTAATAATGTAAATTTTTGTATAATAGTCAAAATTTTAAAGGAGAAGATATGAATAAATTTTTATTAGCGTCTCTTGGTCTAGCAGCTGTTGCTTGCGTTGCTATGGGAGATGATAAAGTTTATAAGCTAAAGCTTGCTAGCTCATGGGAGAGCACTATGCCAGTGCTTGGTGATGTACCAAAAGAGCTAAAGGATAAAGTTGAAAAGATGAGTAATGGCAGACTTGAGCTAAGGATTGATTATCCATCAAAGCATAAATCGCCTTTTGCAATGCTTGACTTTGCTAAAAGCGGTCAATACGACATTACCTACACAAGTAGCTATTATTATAAAGGCAAAGATGCTAAAACTATATTTTTTACAGCAACACCATTTATGATGAATACTGACGAGCAAACAGCTTGGTATGAATTTGGCGGTGGTAAGGAGCTTGAGGCAAAAGTTTACGATCCATACAATATCAAAATTTTTAGAGCTGGAAATACCGGCATGCAAATGGGTGGCTGGTTTAAAAAAGAGATAAAATCACTAGATGATATCAAAGGTTTAAAGATAAGAATTCCGGGCTTTGGTGGTGAAATTTACGCTAAACTTGGCGCTAACATTAACACTATCCCAACTGGTGAGCTTTACATGGCTCTTGAGATGGGAACGATTGACTCAGTCGAATGGGTTAGCCCAGCTTATGACATGGCACTTGGCTTTCATAAAGTGGCAAAATACTACTACACAGGCTGGCAAGAGCCAAACGGTGAAACTCAATTTTTCTTTAATAAAAAATCATACGAAAAACTTCCAGATGATCTAAAAGCGATCTTTGAAGCAGCTGCAGCCGAAGTAGCAAGAGATGCAAATACAAAAGTATTTTATTCAAACGTCGAGTACTGGGATAAAATGAAGAGCGAGTATCCAGACATCCAAGTAAAATCTTTCCCTCCAGAAGTAATCGCAGCTCTTAAAAAAGCTACAAATGAATTACTAGATGAAGAGAGTGCTAAAGATCCATTATTTAAAGAGATCGTTGAGTCTCAAAGAGCCTTCCTTAAAAAAGCAAGAGAATGGACTAAAATTTCAGACTACGCTTATATCAAAACAAATGAATAGTAAAATTTAGCAGGGATTTTCCCTGCTTTTTATATTTATTCTAATTACTTTCAATAAAAATTTTAATCGAAACGTTTTTATACAAGCCATAAATTTTTACAAAAATAAATACTGGTGGCTATTATAGATAGAAAATTTCTCTCATTGAGCGCTCGATCTTTGATTCATCAAGTGTATTATTAAAAAATAAATTTAGTGCTAAGACCGCTTGATATAAAAGCATATCGGCGCCATCTTTTACACCAAGGCTGCTTTGCTTGGCCATTTCTAAAAATGGTGTTTGCTTACCATAAATCACATCAAATGCGAATTTAGCATCTTTAAAAATGCTTTTTAAAATTTCTTTAGGTGCTGGTAAAAAATCATCCTTTAGGCCAGCAGAGGTCGAGTTAATGACTAGATCAAATTTTTGCTCTTCGTAGTTATCCCAGCTAAAGCATTTGTACTCATCTTTAAATTTCTCAAGCCTATCTTTGCTTCTATTTAGTATGCAAACATCAACGCCTTGTTCTCTTAATGCATAAGTTATGGCATTTGCAGTACCGCCTGCTCCAAGGACAATTGCTTTTCTTACATCTTTAAAATTTTTTATTGCTTTTAAAAACCCAGGCGCATCTGTATTGTGAGCATAAATTTTATCATTTTTAAGCACAAGAGTATTTGCAGAGCCTATTTTACGAGCTATATCTGAAGCTTCATCGGCTAAATTTAAAGCCCACTCTTTATGTGGAAGTGTTACGTTTGCACCGTTTAATTTTAAGGATTTAAATTTATTGATTAATTCGCTGCCATCTTTTAGCAAGACTCTTGTATAAAGTGCTTTTAAGCCCAGGTCTGCAATGGCTTTGTTGTGCAGCCTCGGAGATACCGAGTGAGCTATTGGATCTCCAAAGACTGCAAATGTTTTCATTTTGCTCTAAAGATAAAAGCGTCTTTATTGATATCTTTTCTAATATCACCTACTGCTTTTTGAAGCGTTTTTTCATCAAATGGGCCAACTAAAATTTTAGTCAGTTCACCAACTTTTATAGTCTTGTAGCTATATCCCTTAGCAGCGATCTTCTTCATATATTCAGCATTTGGATTAAATTTACTAGTCACAAATACTTGAACGTAAGAGCCTTTTGTAGCAGGTTCACTTTTAGCTACTTCAGCTTTTTTGTCTGCTTTATCTATTTTGGTTTCAGCCTTTTTTTCAATCTTTTTATCTACTTTATTTTCAGTCTTAGCTGGTTTTGCCTCACTCTTTTTATCAGTAGCTACTACTTTTTCGACTTTTTTAACTGAAGTATCTACCTTTGTCTCAGCTTTTTTTGCTGGTATTTCAGCAGGCTTTTCGATAGGCTTAACTATCTCTTTTGGCTCTTCAGTTTTAGAAACAGGCTTATTGTTTTCTTTATCTTTTAGCTTTTTGATCATATCTTCAAATTCATCTTGTTGCTTATTTTCAGGCACGATCGGTACTTGCTCAAAAAGCTGTGTATCGCCTTTTTTATTGTCTGAATTTGTATCAGCTATCGGAGCTTGTCTATCTACTGGTTGCTCAGCTGGTACTGGAGGAAGCACTAGTCTTGAATCAGCTTCATTTTGAGCTTGTGAAGGATCGCTTGAATTTACTAGCTTCATAGCCACTACAATAATCAAAAAAAGTATAATAAGAGCTGCTATAAATATAAGAAGTTTTTTTAGCTTCAATCCTCTTGCGTCATCATCTCTTTCTAAAAGAATATCTTTTAACTCATCGTTTTCCACTTTTTATCCTTAATTACATATATTTTGACCAACTTGCCCCGCGCTCTTTTTGATAGAGTTTATAAGGTAAAGTTAGTATGTTAAATTCTTTTGGCATATCGATATTAGGAAACATCCTCCACTCTTTAGGCAACTTCTGTGAAAGCTTTGCGTTGAGCATATTTGCTAGCTGGCAAGCCTCATTTAGCGTAGTGTGACCTTTATGCACATAAAGATGCAGATGCCCTGGTGTCCTACTCTCGTAGGCTGTAAAATTTATAAACCCTTCTTCTCTTAAAAGAAGCTGTGCTTTATGCCAAAATCTATCTGGGGTTCTGCCGTTATAGTCAAAGACTATATTCTCAACTTTATCGTATGCATTTATTAAAGAGTGTGCGATAACAGCTTTGCCCTCTTCATGCTCTTTTATAATATTATAGGTCAGTGGCTCATTTATCTTTTCAAATTTATCAAAGAAAATTTTGCCTCTGTATTCTATTTTATTAACGATCGTATCACGCTTGATATAGTAGTGAGTTGTAATAATCTTTATAAGTGCCGTATCAATACTTTGCATCAAAATGTCGCTTTATCATAGATTATAAATTTATGAGCAAGTTCGACTAGCTCAGCTTTTGTCTTCTCTTGCAAAGATGTGTTGTTTATATCGCTTAGCACATCAGCTATTTTGTTTGCTATTAGCTCAAACTCAGCTTCTTTCATGCCACGAGCCGTAAGCGCAGGACTACCAACACGTATACCACTTGTGATAAATGGACTTCTTGTCTCGCCTGGAACTGTATTTTTATTTACCGTTATTCCAGCATTTCCAAGAGCGATATCAGCGTCTTTACCGCTAAATTCGCGATTTAAAAAGCTCATTAAAATTAGGTGGTTATCGGTACCACCACTCACTAGGTCAAAACCTCTTTTTATTAGCACTTCGCCTAATTTTTTAGCATTTGCTTTTACTTGTTTAGCGTAAATTTTCCACTCAGGGCTAAGGTTGTGCTTAAAGCCAACTGCTTTTGCTGCGATAACATGAACTAGTGGTCCGCCCTGGATGCCTGGAAAAATAGAGGCATTTATCTTCTTAGCATACTCTTCATTATTTGTCATAATGATACCGCCTCTTGGGCCTCTTAATGTTTTATGCGTAGTTGAGCTTACGACATCGCAGTATGGGAAAGGACTTTGATGCTCACCAGCTACGACTAGACCAGCGATATGAGCAACATCTGCAAAAAGTATCGCCCCAACAGCATCAGCTATCTCACGGAATTTTTTAAACTCGATCTCTCTTGTGTATGCGCTTGCGCCACAAACGATCATCTTTGGTTTTACTATCTTTGCGATATCCATGACTCTATCGTAGTTTATGCGGCCATCAAGCTCGACGCCATAGAAAAAGCTCTCATACGTCTTGCCGGAGCTGCTGACTTTCGCGCCGTGTGTTAAGTGTCCACCATGGCTTAGATCCATGCCTAAAATTTTATCGCCTGGATTAAGTAAAGCGCCATAAACACCTTGATTCGCCTGAGAGCCCGAGTTTGGTTGAACGTTTGCAAATTCACATCCAAAAAGCTCTTTACATCTATCGATCGCTATTTGCTCGATCTCATCTACAAATTCGCAGCCACCATAATATCTCTTGCCAGGATAACCTTCAGCGTATTTGTTTGTTAGGATTGAACCCATTACTTCCATAACTTCTGGATATGTAAAATTTTCACTAGCGATCATCTCAAGGTGATCACATTGGCGTTTTAACTCTAAATTTACTAGATCGTAAATGTCCTTATCATAGCTTTGCAAACTCATTTTTCATTCTCCTTTATCTCATTTTTAAGTGGCCTCATCGCTGGGAAGAGTACAACATCACGTATTGATTTTTTATCAGTTAAAAGCATAACAAGCCTATCGATGCCTATACCCTCACCTGCAACTGGTGGCATGCCGTATCCTAGGGCTTTTACATAGTCCTCATCCATCTCATGTGCCTCGTCATCGCCTGCATTTTTAGCATCGATTTGAGCTTTAAAGCGGTTGTATTGATCAATTGGATCGTTTAGCTCGTTAAAGCCATTTGCTAGCTCACGACCAGCGATAAATAGCTCAAATCTCTCAGCCACATCAGGATTTGCGTCACTTCTTCTTGAAAGTGGACTGATCGAAATCGGATAATCAATAACAAAAGTTGGGTGTATAAGCTTACTCTCCACGTAGTTATCAAATAGCTCAGCCTGTAAGTGACCAAGATCAAGCTTCTCATTTGCTTCAAGGCCATCAGCTCTTAGTTTTGCTAAAATTTTATCTTTGTCGTTTATTATGCTCTCATCTAGTCCGCCAATTTCAACTAGAGCTTTTTTGTAGCTTATTCGCTTAAAGGGCTTACTAAAATCAATCTCCATGCCGTCAAAATTTACAACTTTTTCCATATCTAGCTTGTCTAAAATGACATTAAAAAGATCCTCTGTGATACCCATCAAATCGTGATAGTTATGATATGCCCAGTAAAACTCTATACTTGTAAACTCAGGGTTGTGAGTAAGATCCATACCTTCATTTCTAAAATTTCTATTCATCTCATAAACAGCCTCAAAGCCACCTACTATAAGGCGTTTGAGGTATAGCTCAGGTGCGATCCTTAGATATCTCTCGACTCCAAGGGCATTGTGAAAAGTGATAAATGGCTTAGCATTTGCGCCACCTGCTATTGGGTGCAGCATCGGTGTTTCAACTTCTAAAAAGCCTTTTTCTTCAAAAAATCTTCTAATCGTACTAATAATCACTGAGCGTCTTTTAAAATCAGCTCTAACTTCAGGGTTCATTATCATATCAAGATATCTTTGGCGATATCTTGTCTCAACATCAACTAGACCATGATACTTCTCAGGAAGTGGACTTATTGACTTTGAAGCAAGGCTAAGCTCGCTTACATGCATGGAAAATTCGCCAGTTCTTGTTATAAATGCATAACCTCTGACATAGACGATATCGCCTATCTCTACGTATTTTTTAACGATTTTAAACCACTCTGGATCAAGCGTTTTATTGCTAAAGTAAATTTGTAAATTTCCATCTTCATCTTCGATATTTGCAAAGACCGCTTTTCCAGCATCACGAATTAGTTTTATTCTACCTGCAAGACCTACTAGCTGACCTTCGGCCTTTTTCTCTTCTGTATCATTAATATAGTTAAATTTTAGTCTAAATTTAGAGATATTCATATCTCTTCTAAGAAAATGCGGATATGGATTAATGCCTAAATTTCTTAGCTCATCTATACTTTGTAGTCGTTGAATCTCATGTTGGTTGTCAAATATCACCTTA
This sequence comes from Campylobacter concisus ATCC 51562, assembly GCF_000466745.1. Taxonomy (NCBI): domain Bacteria; kingdom Pseudomonadati; phylum Campylobacterota; class Epsilonproteobacteria; order Campylobacterales; family Campylobacteraceae; genus Campylobacter; species Campylobacter concisus. Next base: position 231,699 of record NZ_ANNI01000009.1, read on the forward strand.
CTTTCCCTTTATATTATTTTTTGAGCATTTTTCACAAATTCCATAAAGCTGCATCATATGGCCAGTTAGTTTAAAACCATGATCTTTTGCGATACTGATTTGTCTTTTTTCTATCATTGGATCTTCAAATTCTATAATAAGGCCGCACTTTCTGCATATCATATGGTCGTGATGTGGCTTTGTGGCAAGCTCAAATTTTTTACCTTGTGAACCAAAGCTGATTGATGTCACCATTTCTGATTCTTCAAGTAGATTTAGTGTTCTATAAACAGTTGCGATGCCAATATTTAGCTCAGGGTGCGTTTCTTTTATAAAAAGATAAAGTCTTTCTGGAGTAAAGTGTTCACCATTGTTGTATAGCGTTTTTAGTAAAATTTCACGCTGTTTCGTGTATTTTAAACCATTGTCGCGAAGCACTCTTTTGAATTTCTCAAGCAACGCATCATATTCTAAATTTTCTATCATCTTATTCCCCTTTTGTGATATTAGAGTCGGTATTTACACTAGCATTTGCATCCATTGAGATAAATGCGTCAGTTTTATTTGTATCCATTGGTCTTGCCACTATCTCATCTAACTCACTTTTGATATTTTTTACATCAAGATTTGTTATCCATTTGCCAGTTTCTATCAAAACCGGATAAACTTTACTGTTCGCAAAATAAGGAGCAATTATATTATTTAGCGAAGTGCCAGGTATTACAGCAACTACTGCCGAAAATGTTAAGAAAATTTTTCCACTTCCCATAACAAATCCACCAAGTCTATCCAAAAAACCAAGTCCGCTTACTGAAACTATTTTTGATAAAAATTTACCAACTAGCAAGCAGACTATCCAGAAAACTAGCCAAAGAGAGATAAATGCGACAAACTGTAAAAATGAAGGATTTTCAAATTTATATATATTTTTAGTTATAAACTCACCAGATAGATCTGAAAACCTACTAGCTATAATTAAGCCTCCGATAAGTCCGATAAGTCCGAAAGCTTCTTTGATAAGTCCATTTAATATGCCTTTTATGCCAAGCATCAAGACAAGAGCAATAATAATAATATCAAACCACGTTACTAAATCCATTATATAGTTCCTATTAAATTTTGAAGTTCTTGCTGACTAGTTGAATAAGCTAGCGCATTTTCTTTTGTAATCTTACCCTCTTTTAGTACTTTCATCAAAGCCTGAGTTTGCGTACTCATGCCAGTTTGTTGTTGATTTAGTTGCATCTGAGAGTAAATTTGATGTATTTTATTTTCACGTATCAAGTTTGAGATAGCCATATTGTTTATTAAAATTTCATACACAGCACACCTTCCACCGCCTATCTTTGGGATCAGACTTTGTGAAACGACAGCAGTTAGCGAAACGCTAAGCATATTTCTTACTTGTAATTGCTCACTTCCATCGAAACTATCAACGATCCTATTTATAGTTTGAATGGCTGAATTTGTGTGAAGCGTACCAAAGACTAAGTGTCCAGTCTCAGCCGCCGTAATAGCCGTTGAAATCGTTTCTCTATCTCTCATCTCACCCACAAGTATAATATCTGGATCTTCACGAACCGCAGATTTTAGAGCCCTTGAATAAGAAGTTGCGTCAGTGCCGATATTTCTATGAGAAAATAGAGCTTTTTTATTGTTATGCACAAACTCGACTGGATCCTCAATTGTAATAATATGCTTTCTATAATTTAAATTTATCTCATTAAGCATAGCTGCAAGAGTTGTTGATTTACCACTTCCTGTCGGTCCGGTAACCAAAATAAGGCCTTTTTCACGCTTAATAATATGCTTAAAAATTTGTGGGGCATTTAGCTCATCAAGAGATGGGAGATTGATTGGGATTATACGAAAAGCAGCAGCTAAATCACCATTCATGGTATAGTAATAGTTGCCACGAAAGCGACCAATGTCTGGAAGTTCGATAGCAAAGTCAAGCTCTTTATTATTCTCAAGCTCACTTTTTTGTTCATCAGTAATCAAAGCAAAACATAAATTCTCTATATCCTTGCCACTTAATATGCCAAAATCAATGGGCTTTAAAGCACCATCTACTCTTATTTGAGGCTCGGATCTTGAAACAAGGTGAAGATCGCTTGCCTTATCACTCACAACAGTTTTTAAAAGTGTTTTTATATCGCTAGCAAGATTATTAAGGCTATTATCTTCTGGTATTTTTACACTTAAATTCTTTGCCTGAAGCTGTTCGATTAGATCCATATTTTTACCATTATTCTATTATTTTTGGTACAGCAAAAAAATGCCCTTCACGTGAAGGAGCGTATTTCAAGATCGTATCAATCACATCACTTGGTCTTGACTCATCTTCTCTTAAAGGTGTGCCACCTTTTATAGAGCTAACTACAGCTTCATCGCTACTTAGATCAAGTTCATTTAAAATATCGACAAAAGATACAATCTCGCTTAGTTGTTTTTTTACTTCTTCTCTTTTTTCATCACTGATTTGTAAGGCAGAAAGTTTTTCTAATTTATTTAAAAGAGTATCATCTATTTGCATTATATAAGTAACCTTATTAATTAATTTTGAGCCATTATATCACATTCAAGCTTTAATTTTGGGATAGTTTTAATTTAATTATGTTAAAATCTGCGAATTAAAATTTTTTAAAAATAAAGGAAAAGCGTTGGCTATAAAAGAAGATCTAACACAGATAAAACAAGAGATTGGTGCTCAAGAACAGTTTTTAGAAAGCATGATCAAAGGTGAGCGTTTCTTTAGAAAGTATAAAAAATTTATGATAATTGCCATTATCGTTGCTGTCATTGCAATTATTGGATTTTATTCGAACAAAATAATAAATGATAATAGAATTGAAGATGCAAATTTGGCTTACTCAAGGCTCATTTTAAATCCAAGCGATGCAAATGCCTTAAGCATTTTAAAAGAAAAAGAACCAAATTTATATGCGCTTTTTTCACTTCAGCAAAAGCTTGATAAAAATGAGACAAATGGCATTAGCGAGCTTGCAAATTTAAAAGTAAATCCTATAGTAAAAGATATCATTCTTTCACAAGATGGTAATGCAAACACTCAAATTTTAAGCGAATATAGCACACTTTTAAAAGGTTTTGAGCTTTTAAAACAAAACAAAATCAAAGAAGCAAATGATGAGTTTAATAAAATTTCACTCGACTCTCAACTTCAAACTTTAGTTAAAAATTTAAAACACTATCAGGGAATAAAATAATGAAAAAAATTACTCTTTTCTTGGCTTTTGCCTTGGCTTTAGTTTTAAGCGGATGTGGCACAAAAAGACAATATTTCGAGCCAGCTCAAACCTCTGGCAAAATTTCTTTGTCAAAAGATATGCCATCTTATATCAAATCAACAAATGCAAATGGTGCCACTCTTGATAACGGCAATATTATCACCAAAAACGGCCTAAATACAAACATTAAGTTGCCTGAAAATTTTAATTTCTTAAATGAAAACAACGGCTTTATCATCTCAGCTAGTATAGATGGCGATCTAAATGTGACAGATCCTAGCGGACACAGCGTTTATAGCAATAAATTTCCAACAGCAATCGTTGCTGCTTCTCTTGATCAAAACCTATTAGCAGCTATCAGCGCAGCAAACCACATCTATCTAATAGACATAAATACCGCAACAACAATAATGGAATATAGCTCGTCTAATATAGCAGCAGTTGATTCAAGGGTCGTAGCACCATTTTTTATGAGCTCGCTTATCGTTTATCCGGCATTAGATGGCAAAATTTATATAGTACAAAAAGAGACTGGTAGAATTTTACGTGACGTGGTCGTAAGCTCTGAAAATTTCTTTAATAACATCATATTCTTAGGCGTTGAGGGCGATAATCTAATTGCATCAACAGCTAAAAAACTTATCGTCATTAACCCAAACCAAACAGTTTATTATGACGGAGAGATCAAAGATGTACTGGTTAATAACGATGAAATTTATATCTTTAAAAAAGATGGTACGATCGTAAGAACAAATCTTATGTTAAAAGAGCAAAATAAAGTAAATTTCAAATTTGCCATCTTCTCAGCAGCTACTATTATCAATAATAAGCTTTACGTAATCGAAAAAACAGGCTACGTTATAAAAACAAATTTAGATCTCAGTGGAGCTGAAATTTATGAATTTAGCGATGAGATAAAAGATAAAAGCTTTATGGGCAATGGTGCCTTTTATTATGATAATGAGCTTGTTAATTTAGGGCAATGAACCAAAAAATTTGGGAGCTTTTTGAAGCCAAAAAAATCCTTTTAAAAGATATCAAAGCACTTAATACAAGTGAATTTAGCACAAAAAAGACGCTTGATATCTTTTGGGGTGTTGATAATAAGAAATTTTACAATCTCATCTTTTTAAGAAAAGCGAAAAGTAGATTGCTGCGTAAAGAGGCTTTAGAACTTGAAGAAATTTCTAAAAAAATAGAGGCAAAATTCCAAATAAATTTAAGAAAAAAAACTATATTTTACAGCTCTGAAATTTGCTCTAAAGCACTAAAAGAGCTACAAGATAATAATTGGCGATGTTATGATTTTGTGTAATATAGGCAATACTAACGCTACATTTTTAGAAGATGGCAAAATCTCACGTATGAAAATTTCTGAGTTTAAAAGCTATAAGCCAGAAAAAAAAGTATATTTTATATCCGTAAATGATGAAATTTTAAATATTTTAAAAGATAATAAGATGTTTGTGGATCTAGAACCATTTTTTACTATTGATACGATATATCAGGGTCTAGGTGTAGATAGAATCGCAGCATGTTACTCTATAAATAATGGCGTAATCGTTGATGCTGGAAGCGCCATAACAGTTGACATTATGGCAAACTCTATTCACCTTGGAGGATATATCTTGCCAGGCATTTCAAGTATGCTAAATGCCTACAAAAACATCTCACCACGACTTGATATCACTATAAATTCGCAAATTGACATAGATGCTCTACCACAAAAAACAGCCGATGCTGTGAGTTATGGCATCATTAAACCAATAATAACTCTACTAGATAAGCTAGCCGGTGACAAAAAAGTCTATTTTACTGGTGGAGATGGCGATTTTTTGTCAAAATTTTTTAAAAATGCTATTTGCGACAAGATGCTAGTTTTTCGTGCCATGCAAAAGCTAATAACTGAAAAGAAAGATATGATAATATGATAACAGTAGCACTACCAAAGGGAAGAATAGCCGAGGCAACACTAGAAATTTTTAGAAAAATTTTTGGTTCAAGTTTTTTATTTGAAGATAGAAAACTAATCCTTGAAGAAGGAAATTTTAGGTTTTTAATGGTTCGTAACCAAGATATCCCAACTTACGTCACTGAGGGCGCAGCTGATATTGGTATTGTGGGGCTTGACGTGCTTGAAGAGCACAAGCCAAATGTTGTAAGGTTACTAGATTTAAAAATCGGACAGTGCAAAGTTTGCATTGGCATAAAAAATGACTCTGAGCTAGATCTAAACCAGCCAGAGCTAAAAATAGCAACAAAAATGCCAAATATAACAAGAAATTATTTTACAAAACAAGCTGTAGCTGTAAAGATCATCAAGCTTTATGGCTCGATCGAACTTGCACCATTGGTTGGGTTAAGCGATGCAATAGTTGATGTAGTCGAGACCGGCTCAACCATGAAACAAAATGGGCTAAAGATCGCTGGTGATATCATGCAAAGCTCAGCTTATCTAATAGCAAATAAAAATAGCTTTATCATTAAAAAAGATGAGATTTTAGAACTTTACAAAAAAATCAAAGAAGAAATTTAAAATCCTTCTCTCTTATCATAAAGCACAAAATTTCTCTAATTATAAAGTCCGACTATTCGCTTATAAATTCTTTTAGAATAACATATTGGTAGTCATTGACATACTTTTTGTTAATAGAGATTGGTGCTTACATACCAAATAGCGATATAAACGTAACAAAAATAGTAGTCTCCGACAAGCCAAGAGCCAAAAAGCTAAAGCCTCGTCACGAGCATCTAAGCTTTGATTGCATTAATTGTCATCAAAAACAAGGCGATAATCCTAGCAAATTTAAAGAGATCGGATGGCTGCACTAGCTATCATACAAATACGACAGGTAGCAATAAAAATTAGCACAAGCTCAAAAGATGCATGTCCACTAAAAAACTTCTTAGCAGCGATAAAGGGCTAAAATATGTAAGATATAACTATAGATGCAGGACATAGCGCTAGCTTTAGAAATTACCTTGAATACAGAAAGCTAACATATAAAATTTATGAGAGGAATATGCTAGAGCAAAAGATTGATACTAAGAAAAAATCTTCAAAGATGAATATAAACCTATAAAAGAAGAAAAGGAATTTTTAAAACAAAAAGCTTGATAAGAATAATACAAAACTAGTTGATGAGTTGACTAGGTAAAGTTTTACTTCTTGCATAAAGCTTTTAATACAAATTTATATTATAAAGATAGAGATAAATCTAAATTGGAAAAATTTATAAAAATATTAAATATAAAATAATAAATTTTAGTTTTTGAAATTTAAGAAATTTGCACAAGCTCTTTGTTCTCAAGCTTGTAGGAGCTATCGCATTTTGCTGCTAAATCGTTGTCGTGAGTGACTAGAACAAGGGCGGCATTGTTTTCATTTATATAGTCAAATAAAACTTGCATCACTTCATTTGCCGTCTGCTTATCAAGGTTGCCCGTTGGCTCGTCTGCAAAGATGATCTTTGGCTTTTTAGTAAGCACTCTAGCGATACTCACACGCTGCTGCTGGCCGCCGCTTAGCTCGCCAACTTTTTGATTTATCGCACTTGAAATTTTAAGCGCTTCAAGATCATTTTTTTCTATATTTTCGCCAGATAAGATGCTTGCAAGCTCGATATTTTCATAAGCACTAAATCCTTTAAAAAGATAGTGTGACTGGAAAATAATGCCAAAATGAAGCCTTCTAATGGCCAAAAGCTCGTTTTGAGAAAGCTCATAGATCGATCTATCTTGATAGATGACCTCGCCAAAATTTGGTTTTAAAAGTGTTGAAAGTATGTGTAAGAGCGTTGATTTGCCACAACCACTAACGCCGGTTATCGCAATGCTTTGTTTTTGATTGAGAGTTAAATTTATATTATTAAAGAGCGTATAATCATACGCAAAGCCTAGATTAGACGCTCTTAAAATTTCCATTAGCCTATTTGAGCAGCAACTTCTGCAGCAAAGTCATCTACTTTTTTCTCTAAGCCTTCGCCAAGTTCAAAACGAACGTATTTTACGATCTCGATCTTGCCGCCAAGCTCTTTGCTCTTCTCTTCGATAACTTGTTCGATAGTCTTTTTATCGTCCATTACATAAAACTGACCTAAAAGTGTAAGACGTTGGTCAAGCACTGTGTTGTCAGCATAAAATCTCTCGATCTTGCCAGGGATAATCTTGTCCCAAATTTTCTCAGGTTTGCCCTCAGCTTTTAGCTCTTCTTCGATCTCTTTTGTAGCTTTTGCAAGCTCTGCGTCGCCTATTTGGCAGCGACTAGCATACTTAGGAATGTGATGAAGTGGCTTGCCTAGGCGTTTTAGCTCTTCATTGTCTTTTTCAAGTTCAGCGCGAAGTGCTATAAATTCTTTCTCAACAAACTCTTTATCAAGGTCTTTGTAGCTTATAACGCTTGGCTTCATAGCGGCTGCGTGCATACATAAATTTCTTATAAAATCAGCTGCTTTGTTTGCAACTTCAGCGCTTTCGCAAGCTACACCGATAAGTACGCCAACACGCCCATTTGAGTGAACGTAGCCATTTACCACGCCCTTATCATCAGCGCTAATAGTCTCAAAGCGACGAACTACAAGGTTTTCACCGATAGTTGCGATCTGAGTTTTGAAATAATCTTCAAATTTAACACCATTTAAAGTGCTCGCATTTAGCTCTTCAACTGTTTTTATGCCACTTGATTGGATGTGAGCAGTTGCGTCTTTTGCAAGTGCTTGAAACTGTGGATTTCTAGCAACAAAGTCAGTCTCAGAGTTGATCTCGCTGATAGTTGCTTTTTTGCATTTTGAACAAACTTCAACACTTACTAAGCCCTCGCTTGCAAGACGATCAGCCTTTTTAGCAGCTTGACCAAGACCCTTTTCACGAAGGATATCAACGGCTTTTTCCATATCGCCATTTGCTTCGCCAAGTGCCTTTTTGCAGTCCATCATACCAGCTCCGGTTGATTCACGGAGCTCTTTTACCATTTGTGCAGTTATTTCCATTACTCTTCGTCCTCACCAAAGTCTTCTTCACTCATAGCCTCAGCTACAACTGCATCTTTCTCATCTTGGCTTACTTCTTCGCCAGCAGCTTGCTCGCTACCATCTTGCTCAAGAAGTGATTTGCCTTCGTTGATCGCTTCAGCCATCTCTTGGCAGAAAAGCTGAACAGAGCGGATAGCATCGTCATTTCCTGGGATCGGATAGTCAACAACGTCAGGATCGCAGTTTGTATCAATAGGTGCTACAACTGGGATTTTTAAACGATTTGCCTCTTGAACAGCGATCTTTTCTTTAACTGTGTCAACAACAAATATCATATCAGGTAGGCTTTTCATATTGCGGATACCGCCAAGAGTTGCGATAAGTTTCTCTTTTTTGCGGCGAAGCATTAAAGCCTCTTTTTTAGTTAGTAAATTTATCGAACCATCTTCTTCCATAGTCTCGATAACTTCTAGTTTGCGGATAGACTGGCGGATAGTGCCAAAATTTGTCATCATACCACCTAGCCAGCGGTGATTTACATAAGGCATTCCACATTTTTCAGCGTACTCTTTGATAGCGTCGATAGCTTGCTTTTTAGTGCCAACAAATAGCACTGACTTGCCTTCAGCAGCTGCGTCACGAACGATGTTGTAAGTGTAACGGAAGTAGCGGATAGTCTTTTGTAGATCTATAATATAGATACCTTTTCTCTCGCCAAAGATAAATTTTTTCATCTTTGGGTTCCAGCGGCGTGTTTGGTGACCAAAATGTACGCCACACTCTAATAAATCTCTCATAGTTACCATGAGTTTCTCCTTATTTTAGGCATTTTGCCTTGAATTTAGTTTTATCCTCCACGACCATTAATGCTTTCGCACAACCAAATTTAGGATTGTCGTGTGTGAAATAAAGGGGGATTATACTTAAAATAATATGAATTTAAACTAAAGTTTATTTACTTAATTGTGAGTCTTCTTCGATTTTTATTAATTTAGCAAAAATTTCTGCCATTGCTTGCCTTTGTTCGGATGAAATTTCAAGCTTCTTAACATTTAAAAGAATGCTTACAAACTCCTCGTTTTGTAGTGTTTCTACGCCAAATTTTCTTGCGTTTGTAGTAATTTTTAGCACAAGAGGATTTTTTGATTTAAAGTTTTCGTAAGGCATTCTTTCTCTACTTTCAAAATTACAAAGTGGTTATAAAAAATTTATAATAAATTTGGACTCAAATTTATATCAAACTTTTATTCTTTTATCTCAAAACTAAGCGTCGTTTTTAACGTCTCTTTATCACACTTCGCAGCATCTGGATAAGGTCTTTCATAAATCACTTCAAATACCCAAAATCCTGGTCTTAGAGCTAACACTTCAGTGATGCCTTGTTCATCAGTCATACCGTAAAATGCGTGCTTATGGTCTAAAAATCCAGCAAAAGTACCAGTTAGCTTAGCTCGCTCTAGCGGCTTTCCATCAGCAAAAACCTGTAATTTAAAAGGCTTATCTACTCTAAATTCCGCTGGGTTTTGTAGCGGTACGATCTCGATTTTAACTCCAATAGGTTTAGTTACGAAGTCGTTTATTTCACCTAAATTTAAGACTCTCTTAGACGTTATCGTCATCAGCCGGCAAATCTGTATATCGCTTAGATCCTTTAGATCAAGCTTTGTTTTGTCTATTAGCCACTTGCCATCACTACGTTTTTTAAGTGAATACATAGGATTTTGCTGTGCTAGTAAGATATATGTACCTTTGTCTAATCTTTCGCCCTCGTAGCGGTAGTTCTCGCCACTTTGCTTAAGCTCCTTTTTGTTACCATCTTTGCTTATTACAGTAATTGGCGCAAAAAGATGGACGCGTTCGGACATAATAGGCTCTAGCTTTGGAAAATCATCGCTATAACCCATATTTGCGATAAATTTTCCTAGCTTTTCATCATTAGCTCCATCTACCCAAAACATATGTGCTTGCACCATACAAAAGGCTCCCGTTAACATAATGGCGGTCGAAATTTTACCTATTTTCATGATTTTCCTTGTTGTTATTTTTGAGATTCGATGTCAAATTGTAGCTAAAAATTATTATATTTAGCCATTTTTTAGATCAAATTAAATATCAAAACGTTCAATACAATTTAGCGGGCAAATTTTAATAAAGCTAAAAATTTGCTTTTATTTTTTAGTATTTATCGATGTAGCTCTATTCATCACAAATCCGCAAAAACGCCCAGTCCTACTCTGTTTGCGGTATGAGAATAATTCATCTCTCTCAAAAGTACAACGAGGATCTAGCGATATTTGCTCTACTCCGAGCTTAGCAAATTCGTCTAATAAAGCTGCGTTTATATCAAATTTTCCATCTTTTTTATATCGGTTAAATTCACCAAGATCCAGCTTACCTATTTCGTAGTTTTGTACTTTGATATTTGCGCCTATAAATACGCGTAAATTACTAGCGCGGCAGCCAAACTCGCTCATCATCAGTCCTACCGCATTTGTGCAAATTTTACTAGTAACACCTGCGCGTCCCGCATGCACAGCTGCGACTACGCCAAGATGTTCATCTATTATCAAAACAGGCGCGCAGTCAGCGACTAAGACGCAAAGCGCCACGCCTTTTAATGATGTTATCACACCATCACACGGAGGTAGATCATCGTTAAAATCTTGCAGAATTTCCACTCGATTTGAGTGGATTTGGCTCATAAATTTTAAATTAATAGGCATAATGCCAAGCGCCGTTGCTAAAATTTCACGATTTTGTGCAACCTTTAGCGGATCATCGCCAACATGATCTGCTAAATTTAAGCTCTCAAAAATGCCCTCACTCACACCGCCAAATCTATTTGTAAAGCCAGCTAATACGCCATTTTTATCAAAGACGATCTCTAAATTTTCACGCATTTTATCCACCTAGTAAAGGCTAGAAATTCGCTCAACATCGTCCCAGCTAAGGCCACTATCTTGTTTGCAAAAAAGCTGCCTAGCTACGTATCGAGCCAAAAGATCACTTTCTATATTTACGCGCCTGCCGACCTTGAAAGTGCCAAAAAGACTATCTCTGAATGTGATTGGTATGATGGTTAGCCTTATACCATTTGGCAAAATTTCATTTATGGTTAGACTCACGCCCTCAACACCCACTGAGCCTTTATTTGCCATCAGAGCCATCGCCTCACGTGGCAGGTCGATGTAAAAATCAACCCCATTCTCATTCTTTTTGATATTTGAAATTTTACCGATAAAATCGATATGTCCTTGCATAAAATGCCCATCTACTCGGTCTCCTAGCTTCATCGCTGGCTCAATATGCACTCTTTCTTTTAAATTTTCAACCGCGATATTTGCCCTACTCTCTGCGCTTAGCTCCACACTAAAGCTATCTTCATGTAGTTTTATTACGCTCAGGCAAGCACCATTTACAGCAATGCTATCGCCTAAATTTGGACGAAAATTTGCCTTTAGCCTTAAAATATTTTGTGAATAACTAACAACCTGTGCGATCTCACGAATCAAGCCATTAAACATATTTTGCCTTTAAAATTTTTAAGGATTTTACTAAATTTTGCCTAAATTTGGGCATTAGCATCTTTGGTTATTTTATATATTTAAGTTGATAGTGGCAGAAATGGCAGTGGAATTTTGGCAATCGCACCAAGAATGCTAGCAAAAATTTATTGTGTAACCCTAGTATAAAATTTCTCTATAAATTTCAATTTTTATCTTTTATAAATTTGGCAGCCTTAGCTTGTCTGCAAAACTAGCCACGTCTTGCTAAAGTCGCGCGCCGCTAGGTCGTCCCTCTTTATCCACAGATAAACTCTGCCCTCTCCGTCCCAGTCCATGTCGCCCTCATCATCACTATCTATCTGTAAAAGCAGTTGCCACTGGGCAGAATTTTTCTCAAATTCCGCTATTCTTGGGTGGTGATAAGCGCTACCATCACCACAGCTAAGTTCATTTGCAACCAGCTCACACTCTAGCTCCATGCCATCTTGGACATTATCAGAGTGCCCAAGGAGCTTATTTTCTTTAGCCTGCCAGCTTGGCTCAATAACCTCATGATAGGCCTCCCACTCAGCCTCACTAATTTTACTAAATGGCACAATCGAGCTTTGTAAATTTGGCAAATTTATCTCATTTTCAAAGCTAAGCAAGCGCGCGTTAAATGTAGAATTTTCTCCCTCTAAGCTCTCCGCTCTCCTACGAGAAAGCAGTCCATTATTTACATCAGAAAAGATTACTGCAAAGCCGTTTTTATCGGCAGGATCATAGCCCCAAACACGCAAATTTCTATCATAAAAGAGATAGAGCATTCCGCTTTTTGGCAGTAGTGAGTCAATGTCAAATTTGCTAGCTTCAGCAAAATTTATCTGTGCCACAAAACTTAAAGCGCCATTTTCATTTGAAGGCCATGATAAACCATCTGGCAGATCTGGCGAGCCGCCAAATTTAGACGCTCCAACAGCGATATCATCGTCATTTTTAGCTTGCACATCTATCCTTATGGCATTTCTTGCTAGTGGCGATAAAAGTTTAAAAAGTTCATCCAGCCCACGTTCTTTACAACCTTTAGAAATTTTTGCAATATCCATATTTTCCTCTTTAACAAGCATCAACGTATATATGATACTTCTTACAATGCAGACAACGAAACAAATATCCGGCAATATCGCCAGCTTTAACAAGATGTTCACGTAGCATTTTATCGTCGTATTCGGCTCTTTTTGCGTAATCCTCAAAAACCTCGTCTGCTATACCCATTTCTTCAAGCTCTCTTGTACCAACGTCACCTAAAAATTCGCAATAATCATCACAACAAACTATCCAATGCTCGCCCTGCCAGCTCTCGTAGCCCGGGGTTCTTCTAAAAAGTTCGTCGTCCTTTTTAGCATCACTTGTAGTTAGTTTGTCAGCATCTTGCACAAATGTTGCGTCAAATTTCTTAGCAGCCTTACCACTAGAAATACAAGTAGGACAAAGATACGAAATATCCTGCTCGCAATAAATGCTACCGCTATAATAAACTTCAGTATCTTTGCCACAACACTCACACAAGATACTAATATCATCTTTAAATGCGCCAGTTTTTAAAGGGTTAGGATAGTAGATAAATTTTGGTAGTGTGGAGGCTTTATCTTCTTGAGCCAAAATTTGACCTCTACTTTTTGGGCGAGGCAGCGCCCATTTATCATTTTCGTCAATGAATTGCACTAGATAGCCAAGTGTCTTTAGCTGCTTTTTATCATTTTTGTCATGTATCTTTAAAAGTAAGTCGTAAGCACTCTTTCTCATAGATAAAAGCTGATAAACATCGACTAAAACATACTTTGCGCAAATATCATCACAATTTTCCAACTCTTCTTTAAACTGATAGAGTGCCTCAATACTAGAAGTATTGCCATTATTTTTATAATATTCTTTTGAAAGAGTGATATATTTTTCTTGAAATTTATTCATTAATACTCTTTATGTAGATTTGACATTAACAATTTTAGTGTTTAAATCTTAAAGATAAAAAAGCTAGTGTAAAAATTATGGCTGTTAAAACGATTAAATTTATATCGATTTTTAAATTGTTTTAGTATTGCAGTAGATGATGCCACAAACAAATTTGATAAGTACTCTTATAAAATTGTTGTGACTATAAATTTATTCTTCAAATGCTCCGATAGAGAGAATTTTTTCTATTCTTTTTGCTACAAGATCATTTATATCAAGCTTTTCAAGCTCAGCTAGCTCTGAGATAAAATAATTTGCAAGTGCTTTTGCAGCACCTTCTTTGTCTCTATGGGCTCCATTTATCGGCTCATCTATAACGGCATCAATCAGCGATAAACTTTTTAAATCATCAGCTGTTATTTTCATAGATTTTGTAGCTTGTTCTTGTTTAGCTGGGTCATTCCAAAGTATTGCTGCACAACCTTCTGGCGAAATAACTGAAAACACAGAATTTTTCATCATAGCAAGTCTATCAGCCACGCCTATGGCTAAAGCGCCACCACTTCCACCTTCGCCGATAACAACAGCAATTATTGGAGTTTTTAAATTTGCAAACTCGAATAAATTTCTAGCTATGGCTTCACTTTGTCCTCGCTCTTCAGCTCCAACGCCTGGATATGCTCCTGGAGTGTCTATGAGAAATAAAATAGGTAGATTAAATTTTTCAGCCATTTTTGCAACTCTAAGAGCCTTGCGATAACCCTCAGGGTGAGGCATACCAAAATTTCTTCTTAATTTGTTTTTAGTGCCACGACCTTTTTGCTCGCCTATAACAACAGTCTTTTTGCCTCCGATATAGCCGATGTAGCAAACTATCGCTGGATCATCTCTAAATGCTCTATCTCCATGAATCTCATATCCATCAATCAAAAACGCATTAATATAATCAATAGAATATGGTCTATCTGGATGACGAGCAAGTTGCAAACGTTGATATTCGTTTAAATTTTTATATATTTTTGATATCTCTTTAGATAAATTCTTATTTAAAATTTCAACAGCATGTTCATCGCCTCTGATCTTAGCATTTGCTATATCTTCATCAATTTGCTTTATGCTTTTTTCAAAATCTAAATAATTTGACATCTTAATCCAACTTTTTAAATATCACGACGCCATTCGTGCCGCCAAAGCCAAACGAATTGCTCATAACAGCCTTTATATCAGCTTTTCTAGCTTTATTTGGAACATAGTCTAGATCACACTCTGGATCAGGAGTTTCGTAGTTTATTGTTGGAGGGATAATGCCGTCTCTCATTGCCATTATAGATATAACAGCCTCGATCGCACCAGCACCACCTAGGCAGTGTCCAGTTTGACCTTTTGTTGAGCTAACTGGTGGACATTTGTCACCAAAAACTGCTTTTAACGCCGCAGTTTCATTCTTGTCATTTACAGGTGTTGAAGTACCATGTGCATTGACATAATCTATCTTTACACCTTTTGCCATATCAAGTGCTTGTTTCATCGCACTTAATGGACCTTCAAGTGTTGGTGACGTGATATGATGAGCATCTCCACTCTCGCCAAATCCAACTACTTCAGCATAAATTTTAGCACCTCTTGCAATAGCTGACTCATACTCTTCAAGTACAAGCGCACCGGCTCCTTCACCCATTACAAAACCATCACGATTTACATCAAATGGCCTTGATGCCTTACTTGGCTCATCATTTCTAGTTGAGAGAGCTTTCATTGCTGCAAAACCACCTATACCTACACCACAAATAGTAGACTCAGCGCCGATAACTAGCATATTTGTAGCTTGACCAATCATAATGCATTTTGCAGCTTGTGATATCGCATGAGTGCTTGCTGCACATGCCGTTACACTAGATAAATTTGGACCCTTAAGCCCGTGATTTATAGAAACTATGCCACCTAGCATATTTACAAGTGCCGATGGAATAAAAAATGGCGAAATTCTCTTTACGCCTTTTTCAAAGTATGTAATTGAGTTTTTCTCAATATTTGGCAAACCACCTATGCCAGCTGCCGAGCTAACGCCAAATTTATGAGCATCAAACTCTTTAAAATTCGCATCAGCCATAGCTTCATTAGATGCTTTTATGCCAAGCTGTATGAAACGATCTACTTTTTTCACCTCTTTGCCGTCTAAAATGCTATTTGGATCAAAATCAGTTATCTCGGCAGCAATTTTAACAGGAAAGTCACTTACATCAAAGCTCGTGATCTCTTTCACACCTGTTTTACCCTCGCAAATAGCCTTAAAAGAACTCTCTTTGTCAAGGCCAAGTGCGTTTATCATGCCTATACCAGTTACAACGACTCGTTTCAATACATCTCCTTAAATCAAACTGTGCAAATTTAAATTATTTGCCTAGTTTTTCTATATAATTTACAACGTCTTGAATGCTTATTAATTTCTCTGCTTCGCTATCAGGAATTTCTACTTCAAATTTCTCTTCTAAAGCCATAACTAGCTCTACAACGTCAAGTGAATCAGCGCCTAAATCCTCAATGATTTTAGACTCTAATTTTACTGCTTGTGGATCTACGCTTAGTTGCTCTACAACTACGTCTCTTACGTCTTCAAATACTGCCATTTTAAGGTCTCCTTATAAAAAATGTCTGTTATCTTATAATATTTACGCTTTTATTTATTTTAAATTTCAAAACTTGTCTGAAATTTACCTACATATAAAGTCCACCATTTATTTTAAGCGTCTCGCCAGTTACGTAGCTTGCGTGATCACTTAGCAAAAACGCTACTGCCTCAGATACTTCACTAGCACTACCGAAACGTTTTAGCGGGATATTATCGCTATAAGTTTTTTTCACCTCATCGCTTAGTCCATGCGTCATATCAGTCTCGATAAAGCCCGGAGTTACGCTGTTAAAGCGGATATTTCTGCTTGCACCCTCTTTTGCAAAGCTCTTGCTCATGGCGATTAGTCCACCTTTGCTAGCTGAATAATTAACCTGCCCTGCATTTCCCATCTCACCAACGATAGATGCGACGTTTACGACCGCTCCAAAGCGCTTTTTACTCATCACTTTCAAAGCCTCTCTACATCCTATGAAAGCTGAAGTTAAATTTGCATTTATCACATCTGTAAATTCGCTAGTTTTCATGCGAAGTGCTAGTTTGTCATTTGTGATACCAGCGTTATTTACAAGGTAGCTTAGCTCGCCGTCGCTATCAACTATCAAATTTATACCTTTTATAAACTCATCTTCGTCTGTTGCATCAAATTTTATCACCGCAGCCTTGCCGCCATTTTGCTCGATCTCAGCCTGCAAAGCGTCTGCTATCTCAGGCTTTGAGCGGTAGTTTATCCACACTTTTAAGCCCATATTTGCAAGCGTCTTTGCGATCTGTGCGCCGATACCTCTACTTGCACCTGTTATTAGCACGTTTTTTCCGCTAAATTTCATAAATTCTCCTTATTTTTTTAATTTTTCAATGATTGTAGCTTATATAAGCTTAACGTCTAAATTTTATCGCTTCTTTCCCACTTTATCTTTTTGCCAAAACCAAGAACATTACTTGTAAATTTTAGTTTTTCAAGGCTTATAGACCAAATTTTTGGATTCATTGCCTTTGCATAAAAAAACCTTTTGAAATAAATTTCTATTTCGTTTTCTTTAGCTTCTCTCATCACTCCTTGAAACTGTACGCCCTCTATCTTGCCAACGATCTTCGTATCAAGAGCAACTGTGCCAGCAACGAGCTTTGAGTTTTTTAAAAATTTAACATGTGAGCTCTCGTCAGAGCTAGCTAACAAAAGGCAAAAGCTTAGCTCATCAAAGGCGTAAAATGCGCTAAAAGCATAAGGCTGCCCATCATCATCGATGGCGCAAACACTTGCAAGGTGCATCTTTTTTAGAAATTTAACTATCCTCTCATCCATCTAAATTCCTCTAAAAATGTCAAGAATGACTTGAAATTTAAAGATGACTACGGCGATTATTAGTATCCAAAGCATAAAAATAATAAGCTCTATTAGAGTAAATTTATCTTTTGCAACTTTTTTAAAAACAAGCATCGTTAAAAATGCTCCTAAAAAGCCACCAATTAGCGAAAAATAGTGGATCGCATTAACCTTTACAAAGCTTGGCAAAAGCCCTTTAAAAAATAGCGAAAACATAAAAATTGAGAGCAAATTTGCAAGTATCAAATAATAGCCAACGACTGGTAAAACTGGGTAGAGCCTAGCAAAGCCAAAGCTTAAAACAGTGATAAGCATAAGCAAAAAGATCCTAGTCCCAAAACAACACATCGCCTGTCCTTTTTTGACGCATTTTACAAAATTTTGCTTTATGAAATTAAAATTTTGCCGATTTAGCCTCAAAAGGATTTAAAAATGCAAACAAATTTTTACTCTCAAGGAAGCTATAACAACATGAGCTTTTCGATGAAAACTAGCTCAGGCGATGAGATAAGCTTTTCGATGTATGACAACAAAAGTTTAGATTTTTCAAGCCAGAAAAATGGTACTTCAAGCCAAAGAAGTCTTACTCTAACCCACGAATACGGCTATGAGTTTTTATATAAAGGAAACGGCATAGACGAGCAAGACATGAAAGAGATCGAAGAGGCGATGAGGCAAATTCGCCCACAGGTTGATGAATTTATGAAAAACGTCAAAGAGGGCGACAAGATCGCTGGTAGCAGCCAAAGCATAAGTGATCTTTCAAACAAGATCAAGCAAATGTTGCCTACCGCAAAAGATCTAAATCACAAAAATTTTATAAATGACAATATGCTAAAGATGTTTGACGAGCTTTTGGCTAAAAATGATGCAAACAAAAATCTACTAAGTGCCACAAAAAGGCTATTTGACACATTACTTAATGAGAGCAACAAAGTATCTTACTATGCGTAAATTTAGGGCCTTCTGGCTCTAAATTTTTATAAGCGCCTCTCTCTCAAAAAAGAGGTGCGATAAGACTATCACAAAATAAAGCTGAAAAAATAGCCCAACAAGCGGCACAAGCGAAACAAGATAAAACAAAAGCGCAAAAGCTATAAATTTTATCCCGCCACCTTCAAGCAGTGCTAGCTCAAATTTATCACTATCAAGAGTGTTTGAGCCAACGTCTATCAGTAAAAGTTTATAGTAGATATAAAAAAACGGCACATTTATGATGAAAAAATTTAAGACTGGCACAAATAAAAGCGGTAGGCAAACGAGCAATATCCCAAGAAATTTCATGATCTCAATCATCATCACCTTTAGTACTCTAGCCGTGCTAACCTCGCTTTTAAGCACGTAGTTGTAGTGCCTTTTGTTTATCTCTTTAGCCACAACCGGCGTTAAAAAGCCAGCTACGATTAGAGCAATCACGATGCTAACAATGATCGTTAAAAAGGTGCTCAGAATATAAAAAAGTATACTAACTATCCATTTTGTGGCGCTAAAGCTTAAAATTTTAATAGCGATAAAAGAGAGCGCCGAGTTTGCCTCTAAAAAGGTAAAATTCTCATTTTTGGCGCTATCACTTAAAAGATCAAATATTTCACCGCCGCCCCAGATCGTAAGCCACGCAAGACTAAAAATACTAAGGCAAAGTGGCAAAATGGATAGCGCTATAAATTTGGCTGTAAAAAAATCTTTAAAACCAAGGCGAAGAAGGTTTATCATTTCACCTTTTTGTATTCATGCTCAAGTGCGGCGTAAATTTCACCTATCTTACTAACGCCATTTGACAAAATTTCGCTCATCACTTCATTGTCTTCGCGTCCGTTCCAGTTTTTCTTGTAGCTTCCCTCTTTATAGCCGTTGTTTTGGCGGAAGCGATTTAGCACGTTTTTGGCGATGTAGCATTCGTAAAGCGAGTACAAATTTACTCCACATTTTAAAGACATAGAGAAGTAAATTTTTAAAATATCAAATATATCGTAGTCAAATCCGCTGCACTCATGTATGAGCATTTCAACGTCATTCATTATCTCATAAATGCTCTCGTCTTCGATCTTTAGTGGCTCTTTGCAAAACTCACTAAAACCGCTTGATTGGCAAATATCATCGGCTAAAGTTTCTATATCTCCAAGCTGTTTTGATTTATAAATTTGCAAAGCTAGACTCATTATAAAGTGCCAGATATCAACAACTTCTACGCGTAAATTTTGCTCATCAGTCTTAGCATCTATGCTCTTCCAGTGTTTCCACGCAAAGCTATCAATCAGCTCAGCACACTCCATATATATGCAGCGCCTCCAGCTGATTAATTTATTTTTATCAGTATAACCATTTTCCCAGCCAAGCCCATTTGTCTCATCATTTAGGCTTTGCTGCATCTTTAACATCTCTAAAATAATCGTTCTTTCATTCATTTTAGACCCTTTTAAATTTTAAAGGATTATAACAAAAAATTATTAAATGCCACGAGGTAAGCTTGACTTAAATCATTTTATGTATAAAATTTAGGAGCTAAAATAGGCAAAAATTTCAAAGGAGAAAAAATGAGAGAAAAAGATTTAGTGGTTTGCAATGTTTGCGGACTAAAAAGCAGTGATGATACAAATGCAGTTTTTATCCACGCTCATAAAAATGGCGAAGAAGTTGATATTTGCACCAGTTGTGTTCCAAGCGTGATCCATGGCTCAGGCATGGTCGTAAAATCAAACGAAGAGATAAAGGCTGAAATTTAAACTTTAGCTATCATTTGAGGATCTTTTCTTACAAGGTCTTCAAATTCTTCTGCACTCATAGGGCGAGATAAGAAAAGTCCTTGAACTTCGTTACAATCAAGCTCTTTTAAGAAATGAATATCTTCTTCTTTTTCTACGCCTTTTGCACCAACTTTTATCTTCATTGCCTTTGCTAAATCGATAATTGCAGATACGATTTGTGCGTCTATTTTGCTATTTGATGCTTGAGCAACAAATTCACTTGCTATTTTTATACGCTTAACACCGTATTTTCTAATATAAATAAATGAAGTATATCCAGAGCCAAAATTATCTATACAAACATCTATATTATTTTCTTTAAGAATAGAAAAAATTTTATCAAGCGTCTTAGAATTATTTGTCCATATTTCTTCGCCAAATTCTATTTCAAAAAGCCCTGGATTTATATGGTGTGAGCGTAAGCTAGAAACAAAGTCTAAAACAAATTTTTCTGATTTATTTTGAATCTGTGCAACATTTATACTTATTTTTGGTATCAAGAGTTTTTCTTTTTGCCATCTATCTACATACTCTATAGTCTTTGAAACCAAAAGCGAGCAAATATCATTTAAGATATCACTATTTACATTGACCTCTTTCATAAAATTGCTTGCTTCCATCAAGCCAAATTTTTCTGATTTCCAATATAAAAAAACCTCTGCGTAGATCATTTTTTCGATTTTTAGATCAAATATTGGTTGAAAATATGCATGAAGGTCTTCTTGCAAATTAGCTTTTTTAAGCGCGATCTCGATACTTGAGCTTAGGTGCATTTCATTGCTAATTTTATCGTTATAAACCATAGGATTTAAAGCTGGATTTTTTTTGGCGTAATACATTGCCATATCTGCATTTTTTATAATATTTCTTGGATTTGCCGTGCTATTTTTTGTTGCTACGTCTATGCCTATTATGCACTTAAGCCCAAAGTGATATCTATCTATTTGAATTGGTTTTTCAATAACATCTTTTAAGGCAATACCAAGATTTAAACGTTTTGTATGACTATTTATCTCCATTTTTGCTAGTACGATAAATTCGTCCGCACTAATCCTTGCTATGGCTTCTTGCCTATTGCAAACTTCAAGTATTCTCTTTGCAACTAATTTTAAAATTCTATCGCCTATTTCATGCCCGTAAGATGTATTTATGCTTTTAAAACGGCTTAAATTTATATAATAAACTGCGATTTCCTCATCTTCAGAAATGCTTTTACACATTCTTTCAAGCTCATTTACTATAAAATTTCTATTGCCAAGATCTGTCAAATAGTCTTTCTCAGACATATCTTGAAGTCTTAAATTTGCGAGCATAAGTTCATTGGTTCGCTCATGCATCGACTTTTCCATCTCTCTATGAAGATTTCTCTCATAATCTAATATTTTTCTACTTGCAATAGAGCTTTTAACATAGTAATTAACAATAGCATTTACAACTAAAACAAAAAGTGAGATGAGCGCACTAAAAGATGTTAGATCTTCTTGTAATAGCAAAGGTAAAACTATTATTATTGGTAGCCATTTTGATCCTATTGAGATATCTTTATCGGTATTTGTAACATACTCATTTTTAGCTTTTAAATGAAAAGCTCCTATCATCAAGAAGAAGAAAGGAACGATATATAAAAAATCTATTTTATGGCCAAAATTTACATTTGAGATCTGACTATAAAAAATAAATAAATTTAGCATCGTAAATAAAATACTAGCCGATATAAGGTAAAAGCCGCTAATTTTTATATGAAGCAAACTGCTTGTAAAAACCTCGCTTAAAGTGATAAAAAGTATAAGAAAATTTATGGCTACAATAGAGAGAAAAACGATATTTGATCTATTATTTATCATCGATAAGATATCTACTTCATCAAAAATACCATATATTAACATTGCTATTAAAAAAAAGACACTTATGCTATCCATAATAATGGCTAGTTTTTCTTGACTGGCTGCAAATTTTGAATACAAAAATATACTAACGCCAGCTAAAATAGATATCATCGGCAACGTAAAAAACACATCAAGATACGCATAAGAACTATGAGCCCGCAATAGTATATCTTGATTTAACACCATTAATGCATCGCAAATAGACCACAAAAAAACACCAAAACATATTGCAAGCCAATGCGTTATTTTGGTTTTTACTTTATCCATTGAAGTATAAATGCCAAAAGTTATCATAAAGAAACTAAGCAAAATAGATATTTTTCCAATTAGATTATAGTCTAGTAAAGATGCTAATAGTGCAAATACGAATAGCGCTACAACTGCAACTAAGATCCATTTTCGCATGCCAGTTATAGATGATTTTGATAATAAAAAAATAGTGTCCCTCTCCTAAGAAATAGTCCAAATTATACAAAAATTGACTTTGCTTTTGGTTATAATTTCCCAAAAATTTTAAAATTCACAAAGGTATCTTATGAAGTGCAATATCGTCATAAATGGACAAAATTTAATAGACTATAAATCTTTTATCTTATTTTTCTCAAAGGCGGCAAGAAAGCAGTATTTTATAAACACATTTATGATATTTACTGAAGCCATCATAGCTGGTTTTGTTGCTGATATGCTATTAAAAAGTAAAATTTTTACTGTTATTGGGGCTGTTTTTGCTATATTTTGGATCATTTTTTATCCTATTTTTTTAAAAAGAAGTCGCATAGCTGCATTAAAAAGAATTGAAATTTCAGACGTTCAAAAGCAAATGATTTTTGAAGTAAATGAGAATTTTCTGGCTTACTATGAAGGCGAACCCAAAGAAAATGAAAAATTTGACCTAAATAAAGTTAGTGAAATTTATGAGCTCAAAAATATTTTTATCATTTTTTTAGAAGAAAAAATTCATCTAATAATCCCAAAAGATGAAGCTAGCTCAAAAATGATAAATGAGCTAGCTAAACTTTGCGATAAAGATATTTTAAAATTTGAAAATTTTAGTGCAAAGAGTGTGCTTAAATAGCGCTTATTATAAGCTTTTCAAAATCCTCTGCATTCATTGGCTTACCCCAAAGATACCCTTGCACCTCATCACATCCAAGCTCTCTTAAAATTTCAAGCTGGGTTTCATCTTCGACGCCTTCAGCAATAGTCTTTAGCTCCACATTTTTAGCCAAAGCTATAACGCTTTTTACCACGTCTTTATCTATATCATTTTTAGCAATATTATCTATCAGCTCTTTAGCGATCTTTAGGCGACTCATAGGATATTTTTTGATGTAACTCATCGATGAAAAACCGGTACCAAAATCATCTATAGAGATGCAAATTCCTCTATTAGAAAGCTCAGATAACACACTTTGCATCATCTCTTCGGCATTGACAAGGCTAGCCTCAGTGATCTCAACATCTACACAAGATGAATCGATGCCATATCTATCTATATAGCTTAAAAATTTAGATGCAAAATTTATATTATCAATCTGTTTTGGCGAGATATTTATGCCTATTTTTAGGTTTGTATTATATTTTTCATTCCAAAATGCCATTTGTTTTATAGCGTTTTTTGCTACCCATTTTCCTATCGCATTGATAATAGAGCTTTGTTCAGCTATTGGGATAAATTTTGATTGATCTACCGGACCTTTTATAGGGGAGTTCCACCTAACAAGAGCCTCTGCTCCTACTATTTTTTTACCTTCTATTAGATACTGGGGCTGAAATTTTAGCTCAAATTCTTCATCAAAGCTTATGCTATTTAGCAATATTTCTATGTAGTTTCTATCCTGAATAATGCTTTTTATATCACTATAAAAAACATACTTTTCAGATGCATCTTTCTTTGCTGCTTCTAGTGCTGCTTCTGATTGCATGATAAAATCATCAGCCAAAATTTCACTAGTTTGTGTCGAGCTAATCCCTATTTTTGCATCAAGTACAATTTTATAATCATCTATAACGATTGGCTCTGAAATAGCTTTTAGTAGATAATGTAAAAATTCCCTGCAATGTACATTTTCATTTTGCTTGACAACAACGATAAAGTCATCTCCGCCAGACCTTGCAAATAAAGAATCATTTGGTGGCAATATTGACTCAATATTTGAAGCAAACTTTGCTATTACATCATCGCCGATATAGTGCCCATATGAGTCATTTATCGCTTTAAAATGGTTTATGTCAATACTATAAATATCTATCTTTTCGCCAAGCGCCTTTGACTTTATCATCTCTTCAAGCCTTGCGATAAAATACTGGCGATTTAGAGCATTTGTCAAATAATCATATTTACTGATCCTTTGTAGGTGCCTATTTGTCTCTTCAAGCTCTTTTACTTTACTTTCTATCTGATTATTTAATACTTTTTTGATATGTATTTCACGTTTAATTAAAATATCCATCTTTCTAACATTAGAAAATGTATAAGATAATGCCCCGTATGCGAGCAAAGTAACTAAAATAGAAAATAACCATGTCAAATTTATTTTCCAAGAGTACAAGATCATGATCGTTAAAAATACAGCAAAAACAAATAGCTTTTGTATTAAAATTTTATCAAAATCGTTTCTAAGTGCCCTAAATTTTAGATTTGCTTCGCCCTCTCTTAAATGAAGTGTGGCAACAAACAACATAAAAAATGCACTCTTAAATACAATGTCGTATCCAAAAAAGGATATTTCATCTATCCAAAAATCCATTGTAGTGGTAAAAACATCATAAGTGCTTATTGCAATAAGCGCTATCAAGCATAAAAGTATAGATAGTCTTCTTTTTGAAAATTTAAGTGAAAAAAACGCAGTAAATGAGGTACAAAACATAAATAAATCTATGGCAATGTAACTTAGATTAAAAAAATCTTTTTGACTTAAAACTTGAGTTAAATTTCTATTAAAAATCATAAACCACATAAAGCTAAAATATATTGCGGAAATAGAAACTGAGTCCACAAATACTTGCATTAAAAATAAATTTTTCAAATTTTTAATCAAAATATAAAAAGCAGAAAATGCAAACATAAAATATGAGACTACGTATGAGATTTGTATAAAATTGACTTTAGAAAGAAATTGTTTAAGAAAATCAACCTTATCATATAGCATCCACATAGTGTCTGATGCTACCCAGCAAGTAAGGCCTAGTAATATATATATCCAATATGTTTTTAAATTTCTTGTCTCTTTTAGCTTTAAAAAGATAAATAATGTGATCATAAAATCAAATAGAGTAGTAATTATGTCTTCATAAAAACCACTAGCAATAAAATAATTAACAACATATACACAAAAAAGTATTAACATAAATAAAAAAGATACTTGATTTTCGTTACTTATTTTACTTATCATGTTTCGTCTTTATCTATCTTTCTCTACCTTTTTGGCTAAACTTTGCCACTTTTGCCACTCACCACTATCATCTACGTCATTGCCGATAGCTTCGTATCTAGCGTAAAAATGCTCAACAAATTTCTTGCACTCTTCATCTTTTGGCAGATAGCTTAGCTCATCTTTTTTGCAAAATTTCTCCAAAAACGTGCTCGCATCATCTTTTTTAGCGTATGTTTGCGCTAGATCGTAGTAGTTTTCTAAGCAAATTTCTTTAAATTTAGCGTAAGCTTGTTCGCTCATATCCACGCTTAGTTTGCCATCAAATTTAAGCACTCCAGCTCTAAAAAGTAGGCTAAGATGTATGAGCCCCTCGCAGTAATAAGCCCTTACCTCATCAACCTTTCGCCACGCAATAAGCCCAACCGCACGGGCGATCAGCTCGTGAAAGACGGCCATTTTATACTCCGCCTCTTCGTGCAAGAAGAAATTTACTAACCCGCCAGTCGTCGCCTTGTACTCTTCTATAAATTTAAAGACGCCACTTTTATTCATGCTCATCTCGGTATCAAGTCCGATAAAGAGAATGTGCCCAAACTCATGACCGATCGTTGAGATTTCATAGACTTTTTTCCAAATTTTTGACTTTAAAAATAAAATCTCTCTGCCAAAATCCAAAAACTCCTTGCTAAAAATTTCAGCCCCAAGCTTCATAAAAGGCTTTGCCTTTGCGCCCTCATAGACGTGATTTACAAAGGCAAAAATTTTCTTACCACATTTTGCGCTAACACTCTCATCATTTGGCACGACTTGAGCGCTAAAAAGCCCGTTTAGCTCCGCTGCGTAATAGATCATCGGCACGCTTATATAAAGCTGCGTTCTAGCGATATTTTCGCTAACTGCCCTATTTGTCTCAGCGTTATCAAATTTTATCTTTTCGCAAACGCTCTTATAAGTTTTTGCAACTTTTTCTTTAAATTTAAGCTCGTCAATGCCCTCGCTATCAACCAGCCTGATGTCCCACTCAAGTGCGACTGCATGCGTATAGGCATCCTCGTAATACTCTAGCGGATGGCCTGGCTGAAGTGCACCTTTTACATCCATCCACGCTATCTCAGCCTCTTGCCAAGCGCTTATCACCTTTGTATTATCCTCTTCGCAAAAGGCATCTTGTAGCTTTTCGAGGTATTTTACGTAAGATTTTTGCTCGTCATTTTTGGCTAAATTTCTTAAATTTTCAAGATTTTTAGCAAAGGTGCTTTTAAGCTCTCTCACCTCATCTTTAAAAGCGAGTGCGTAAGGCAAAAAGCTAAATTTATCACCTTCTTTTACTACCGCGCCATACGTTCTATCGGCCCTTACGCCGTTAGCATCGCACTGAAATAAAGCGTTTTTAGTGATAAACTCATTTGCCTGGCTTAAATCTTTAAATTTAGCCTCAAACTCTTTATTTGTAGTGTCGATAATACGATCCTGCCATGAAATTTGCCACGCATTTAGACTTAGGCCAAGCTCATGCATAGCCTGCACAAAGGCTTGGTTAAATGGATCTAAAATTTTCTCTTCTTTGGCCTTTTCTAAAAGCTTGGCGTGCAGGTTTTCATATAAATTTCTAACGTAGCCATACATTAAATTTAGCACGCGTTTTTGCTCGTCTTCGCCTAAATTTAGCTTTTTTAGCTCATTTTGAAGCGGATCTACTTTAAGATCTACTATCCTTCTTGCAAGGGCTAGTTTTTGGCTTGGTGTGCCAGCAAGAGCACAAATTTTAACAGCCTCGTTTATGATATCATCGTCTAAATTTTTATAAATAGCATTTAACTTCTTTTTTTGCTCTTTTGCAAGTTCGTTTAATCTTTTAAAATCGTTCATATTTTATCCCCTGAAGTTACAAGATTTTAGCATAAAGCCATTAAAATTTGCTACAATCAACCAAAAATTTTAACATCTAAAAGGCAAAAAATGGATATTTTAAAAGATTTTGGTGAGCCACGTATCAAACAAGTTATGTTGCCAAAGGACACAAACTCAGCTGGAAATATCTTTGGTGGCTGGATAATGAGTCAGATCGACCTTGCAGGTGCACAAGCTGCAAGAGAAATTTCTCCTGAACGCGTTGTGACCATTTCTATGAAAGAGATCATTTTTAAGCAACCTGTCTTTGTTGGCGATGTGCTAAGCTGCTACGCAAAGATCATTTCAGTTGGCAAAACATCGATAACAACGCAAATAGAAGTAACCGCTCTTAGGCTAAATCCGGGCGGATATAGAGAAACTATACACGTTACAAGCGCTACTGCAACTTACGTAAGCGTGACGAAAGATGGACTTAAAAAGCCAATCGATGAGAAACTAAAACAGCTTCATGGATTTTAAAAATTTGGTTGCGATTTATGCAACCAAATTGAAAAATTAATACTACTTTTAAAAATTATTGAAATTCTTAAACTAAAAGCAATATTTTTCAACTTCTTTAAATGCTTTGTGAAGTAAAATCAGGCTCTATACATTTTTTGGGAGAAAAATGAAAAAATCACGTCTAGGTCTTTTGCAAA
The DNA here is from genome assembly GCF_000466745.1 of Campylobacter concisus ATCC 51562. Classification (NCBI taxonomy): domain Bacteria; kingdom Pseudomonadati; phylum Campylobacterota; class Epsilonproteobacteria; order Campylobacterales; family Campylobacteraceae; genus Campylobacter; species Campylobacter concisus. The sequence continues at coordinate 259,849 of NZ_ANNI01000009.1, forward strand.
CACAAATCACAAAGATCCTAACTCAAAATGAGCTTGATAAATTTGAGTACAAAGAGCTACCAAAAACAAGCATAATCTACACCGAAGAGATCAAGATCATCATCTTAAAAAGTGGCTGTGCAAAGCTTTCATTTTTTGAAGATGGAGAGGAATTTATCCTTTATCATTTAGAAGCGAGCAACATCGCCGTGCTTGATGATAATTGCGCTTTTGAAGTGCTTGAAGATGCTGAAATTTATGCCATAAATTTGAACAAAATAGGTGAAATTTTATCAAATTCAAATGTCGCAGATGAAATTTTAAAAGCTGTGCTAAATGCGGTGATCGTGCAACGCCAGATCATAAAATCCATACTTTTTGAAGATGCAAAAGGTAGGATTGCAAATTTTTTGATCGAGCTTGCAAAGGAGCAAGATCTAAAGCAAAATGGATATCACTACATATTTTTGCCATTTTCTCTAAAAGTGCTCTCAAGCTTTGTGGGGCTCAAACGCCAAAGCGCCTCAACTGCTTTTAATGAGCTTATAAAAGATGACATCATAAGAAAGATCACACCACACGAGTTTTTAATAATTGATTATGAAAGACTTGAAAGTTACACAAACTAAAAATCAAAAATTTTTATAATAGCTAGCAAAAAGTAGTCTTAGAGGATTAGTCTTTGCCAAGAAGCAAAGACTAAAAATTTTTAAGCTTTTTTCTTCATATCGAATTTATTTGCCATAAAGCCAACTAAACCAACAAAGAAAAGTCCGCCGCAGATATTACCAAGTGTAACTGGAACTAAGTTTTTACCGATAAAATTTCCCCAGTTTAAAACTTCTAGCTTTTCAGCCGTGATGCCATGTCCTAGAGCCGCAGCTGCAGCAGCGATATCTCCGCCGTTTGCTGCTATATAGTGAGCTTTTGAGATGATGGCTTCAGTGATGATAAACATATTTGCCACGCAGTGCTCCATAGAGCAAGCTACAAACGCGCCGATCATCCACATAATGGCAAAGAATTTACCAGATAGATTGCTCTCACTTGTCGCAGTCCAAATAGACATACAAACAAAGACGTTACAAAAAATTCCGCGGATAAATAACTCATGAAATGGTGCTGTGATCTTACCAATAGCAGCTGGAACAAAATGTTGTAATATGTAGCCATCATACTTTAGTGGCAAGCCTGAGTAGTAGTACATATACGCAATCAATGCACCACCAACAAAGTTAAATATCCAAACAATAGCCCAGTATACGATAGTATTACCTAGTTTTAGTTTGCCTTCATATGCGCTAACACCGCTTAAAACAGAGCTTGTAAAGAGGTGACCGCCATAAAAAACAACCATCATAAGACCACAACTAAATGTGATACCACCGATAAAATTTGAAAGACCAATAGACTGGTTTTCAGCCATACCAACTGTTGAGTGAGCCCAAAAAATATCACCCATAGCAATAGCAGCTCCAGCCATGATAGCAAGGAAGATAATACTAGTAAGTGGCATATGAGCTTTGTGCTCCATAGAACTTGAGACTGCTTGTGCAGTTTCTGCTGGATTTAACATCACATTCTCCTTTTTATTTTCAATCTCGCACATGAGCCAAGCTCATCTTTGCGACCAAAGTTTAACACTTTGCAAAATCACTAAAGTCAAATCAATGCTTGCGATTAAAAGCAAAATTTTGCCTTTAGTAACCAAAAAGACTAAATCTAGCTATTTGCTAAATTTAACCGACTAAATTTTTATCAATCTCTACAATTCTCAAAAAAGCTTTTCTGGCACTTTTTTTAGCCTGCTCACTTAGTCCTTCTTCGAAATTTAAGACATTTTCGAGCAAAACGCTAATGCCAAGAAAAAGCGTCTTTGGGCAAATTTTACGCAAATAGCTTAAAAGCACTGGCGTTGGGAGGTTGTGAGTTGAGTAGATGTAGTCTCTATCGTCACTTAGGTCAAAAAACTCTATCTTATCCTCGTCAAAACCGCTCATCGCATCGACTACTATCAAGATATCAGGTGCAAATTCTCTAATAGCTGAGAATTCATTCTCAGGCACATCTTGCCCAAAAAAGACCTTCCACTCTTTTAGCTCAGCTTCTACGATGCGGCCGACTTCATTACCCACATCATCATCGCCACGCATAGGATTACCGATGCAAAGGATGGCTTTTTTCATCAAAAATCCTTCCTAAGCACGATATATCCCTCTTTTAAATTTGCCAAAATTTCTTTAAGCTTACACTCACAAAGCTGCGGCAAGAGTTTAGCGATATGCTCGGCAAAAATTTCAACTTCAAAATATTTGCTTAAATTTCCGATCTTAAATTTCACGTATTCGCCTGAGTTTTTGATCATCTCGTCAAATTCCTCATCGCTTAGCTCTAAAATTTTCTCGCTAAAATCAATCGTGCCAACGCCATGTCCCACGCAAGTGGAGAAAATTTTTATCTCCTTTAGCTCGCGTGGAAGCTTGTCGTTGTCGTCCATATGCCTTTTTGTAAGCTTATAAACTTGTATCATCTTTTACTCCAAACCTCGCTATCAACGTCTATCGCAAAGCTTTTATCAGCTTTTGCATATTTTAGATAGACATCATTATGCAAAAGCCCCATGCACTCAGCATATCTAGGATCTTCCTCTTTTTTGATAGCTGTAAGCACAGCCTCTCTTGAAATGCTTGGGTCATGGACATCTTTTGAACATTTGATAGCATTCATATATTTTTCAAAAAGGATTCTACCAAAGATATAGCTCATTAGCCTTCTGCTTTCAGCTTGCAAGTCGCGCTCGAACAAAATATCGCCTATGACCGACTTCTCAACTGAAGGTGGTAATGTATTATCTTCTTCATAGCTTTTTTTATGAAGCTTTTGATCTATGATACCAAGAGCCATGCCAAGGCCGTAAATAATGCTTGCTGGGTGTGGAGGACAGCCTGGGATATAGACATCGACTGGGATTATCTTATCGATGCCGCCCCAAACGCTATAAGCGTCGTGGAAAATTCCGCCACTGCTTCCGCATGCACCAAGAGCAACTACGATCTTAGGATCTGGAGTCGCTTCATAAGCACGAAGAAGCGGATAATACATCTGTCTTGTTACAGGACCGGTGCAGAGCAAAATATCAGCGTGTCTTGGATTTGCAACAAGCTTAAAACCAAAACGCTCAGGATCCCACATAGGTGTAATAGCTGCAAAAATTTCTATCTCACAGCCGTTACAGCTTCCGCAGTCGATCCTATAAACGCTAAAGCTTCTTTTGATATTTTTTAGATGCTCTAGCTTTGCAGTTAGATCATTTGCTGTTTTTATGTCCTCTGGGACTTGATATAGACTCATTTTATAGCCTCCTCAATGCCTTTTGTTAGCCTTTCAGCAGATTGATTTTTCTTGCACTCTGGGCAGATATAAAGGTAGTCTTTTGCCTCTTCAAGTCTGCCTGGGAGTAAATTTGCTGTGCCAAGCTTTTCAAGGGTGAAATTTATAAGCCTTTTTGGCGTAAATGGCTTGCCGCAGCATTTGCAAGTTTGCATCTCAAGCTCGCCCCTTTGTATAAGAGCGCTCTTGTCAAATTTAACCGCAAGCTCAAAGCTATCGCTAAGTCTTACAGCTCCAGTTGGGCAAACCTCATCGCAGCGACCGCAAAATATACAACGACCACAGTCAAATTCCCAAACAAGCTTTGTTTGCTCATCGTTCATCTTAAGCTCTATCGCGTTACTAGGACAAGCGATACCGCAAGCTGCACAACCTATACAAAGATCGTATGTATAGTTTGGCTGACCACGGAAATTTTCAGGAACAATATATGGCTCAAATGGATAGGCGTATGTCGCCTTTCCATATTTTTCTGTGATGTCAAATAACTTCATCATCTTAAATCCTTTTTACTAACCCCGCCATCTTGACAGAATTTTTTAAGGTCTTTTTCTGTTAAAATTTTACTTTTTTTAGTCCTTACATCAACCAAAGTAACACGCTCTGTACATGAGTAGCAAGGGTCAAGTGAGCAAACGATAAGCGCAGCGTCACTTATGTTGTTTCCTCTAAATTGATACCTTAGACTTGGCCAGTTGTTATATGTTGCAGCTCTGCATCTCCAGCGATATACTTTTTGAGCGCTGCCTTGCATGATCCAGTGAACGTTCTCGCCACGTGGTGCTTCGTCATGACCAAGTGCAAAATTTTCAGGTTTGATCATAGTCACAGGATCGATCATGATCGGAGTTTGAGGCATTAGCTCAAAGCACTGGCGGATGATGTGGATAGAGCTTTTTAGCTCTTTATATCTAACCATCTCACGAGAAAAAACGTCACAACCATGCTCAACCGCTACTTCAAATTCTATCTGCTTAAAGAAGTCGTATGGGTGATCGTAGCGGTTATCACGTTTAAAGCCAGAGCCTCTCATATTTGGACCAACTGGGCTAAAGTCACGTGCTATTTGGCGGTCTAAGATACCCACACCTTTCCAGCGTCCGATTTGGCGTTTATCCTCCATAACTGCGTCCCAAATTTCTGAAATTTGAACGTCAAGTTTATTTATGATCTCGATGCCTTTTTTGATCTCTTGGTTTGTCATATCACGTCTTAAGCCGCCCATAACGACGTTACCGTATGTTTTACGTCCGCCAGTTACAAGTTGAGCTAACTCCATAGAGTACTCACGAACCCTAAAGATGTGCATGAAAGCGTTGTAGTTACCAGTAACCTCACAAGCTAGACCGATATTTAAAAGGTGGCTGTGAAGACGCTCGATCTCAAGACAGATGACACGTATAGCTTGAGCTCTTAGTGGAATTTCAAGCTTGATAGCTTTTTCTGCTGCTTCAATACAAGCGATAGCGTGAGCATAACCACAAATTCCACAAACGCGCTCTGCAAGATAGCCCATCTGATCATAGTTCATTCTATTTTCAGCTAGCTTTTCCATACCGCGGTGTTGATAAAAGAGGCGGTAGTCAGCGTCGATGATCTCGTCGCCGTCACAGAAAAGTCTAAAGTGACCTGGCTCATCTGAAGTAATATGTAGTGGTCCAAGTGGCACATCAACTACTGCATCACCTGTTGGAAACAAAAACTCAGAATCAGGCTCATCTCTGTGATCTACTGGATCAGGGCGGTAGCGATAATCCATCGCATCTTTTCTAAGTGGGTGAAGTCCATCTGGCCAGTCATCACTTAAAACTAGACGCCTTTTATCAGGCAAACCTTCGGCTACCAAACCAAACATATCATAAGCTTCTCTTTCGTACCAAACACAAGCTGGCACTAGCGGAGTAACAGATGGAAATGTCGGATCGCTTCCTGGGATAAGGGTTTTAACAGTGATGAAGCACTTATCCTCAGCCGCAAAGTCATCCGCCTCAGTCATCTTGCTACCTTCCATTGAGATAGCATAGTAAAGCGCAAAGCTGCCATTTATCTGGCGCTCATCATTTGGTATCATAGTGCTTATAAAGCCACCGATATCATAATAAAGTGTTTTAACAGCTAGTGGAAGATCGTTTCTATCAACCAAAACTGTGATTTGATCGTCTGCTTGACGAGTTACTTCTAAAATTTTTACCTTGGTTTTTAGGATTTCAACAAATTTATCGCCTCTCATTTTAAAGCTCCCATCATTATATTAACACCGTTATCTACTAGCGTATAAAAGCTATCTACGTGCCATACGCCAAAGATTATGATAAGGGCACAAAGTGCTATAAGAGGTAAATTCTCTAACAAACTCATCTCTTTATTATGAACAACCACACCTTTTGGCTCGCCAAAGCTTGCCATGTTAAAGTGCGCAAAGTCAGCTATGAAAATAACTGCAAGCGCAATAGCAAATAGCGCAACTGCGATATATTGACCGCTTGTGATAGCTCCTACAAAGACGTTATATTCACTAACAAATATAGCAAATGCTGGAACACCGACAAGTGAGCAAACAGCCGCGCCAAACATTATAGTTGTAATTGGCGCGATCTTAACCATACCGCCCATCTTGCTCATATCTTTGTGGCCGTAAATTCTTGCAATATTGCCTGTTGAGCAAAATGCCAAAGCTTTTGTAAAGCTGTGAGCCAAGCAGTGGAATATCGCTGCAAATAGACCAAATTTACCGCCAACACCAAGTGCAAATGCGATAACACCCATGTGAACGATTGAGTGATATGCAAACATTCTTTTTACGTTGTGTTGTCTGATTAGGAAAAATCCTGCTACAAAAAGTGTGATAGTTCCTGAAACGATCATTATGCCCTCAACAAAGCTAAATCCAACAGCTTGAGCTGTGATAGCGTAGTATCTTAAGAGTGCTAGCATCGCACATTTTAAAAGCACACCTGATAGTAAAGCTGAGATAGGTGCTGGACCTTCAGCGTGAACGTCTGGTAGCCAAGTGTGAGTTGGAGCAAGACCAGCTTTTGTACCAAAGCCAATTAGAGCAAATACAAAGATAAGTTTTGCTGCATCTGGGTTTAAATTTTTAGCGTTTGCCATTATGCTTGAAAATAGCATAGAAGCTTCGCCATCTCCTAGAGTACTAAATGTGGCTGAATATAAAAGAACAGTCGCATAAAGTGCAAATGCTAGACCAATTGAGCAAAGAACGATGTATTTATAGCCACTTTCTGTTGATTTTTGATCTTTGTGGATAGCGACCAAAAATACTGAAGCAAGAGTTGTTGCCTCGATAGCTGCCCACATAAACGCAACGTTGTTGCAAATAACACTTAAAGTCATTGTAAAGATAAATACATGGCTTAACGCATAATATTTTTTAAGATCGCTTAAGTGGATGTGTCCATCTTCAAGCTCCCATCTCATGTAGTGGATAGAGTAGAAATTTACTATAAATCCAGTTACAGCGATAAGCACCAAGAAAACACAGCCTAAGCTATCTAAAAACAAAAATTTATCAAAACTATAAAAAGTTCCGCTACTTAAGACTTTAAGAACATTGTTAAGTAAAGCCACCGATGTCGCAGCAGAAAACAAAACGTGAAGTCCGCTTAATACCGCATAATTTTTAGGACTCAAAAACAAGACCAAAGCACCAAGGAGCGGTAAGATAAGTATTAAAGCTAAACTATCCATCTCTAACCCCTTAAATTTGAAGCTTTAGAAGTATCTAAGCTATCATAAGCTTTATAAAATCTAATCGCTAGAATGCTCATGATGATAACGGCAAATATTGCATCTGTTAAAATTCCAAGCTCGACTAACTCATGTGAGTTATAAGCCATTAGAGCAAGGCTTAGGTGGATACCGTTTTCAAACAAGCAGTAAGCTAGAATTTGTTTTATAAATGAGTTTCTTAGCATGAAGCCAAAAATTCCCATCATAAAGACCGTTCCAGCTGCGATTAGCATGATCTCTTCTTTAATAAGAGAGAATTTTAAAAATATAGGGTGGATACTCATTGAAAGAGCTAGAGAAAATCCCATAGCGATAACAGGACTTACAAAAAATCCACCAACTGGCTCATCTTCGCTAACTACGCCAAGTTTTTTGATAAGCCAGAATAAAATTCCTGGCACAAGCAAAACTTTGGTAAAAAATGCAACGATCGCCCAAGTTTTGAGTTGCTCGGCGTTAAATTTCTCAGATAGCAAGAAAAATATGCTAACTAAAAGTAGTGTCTCAATCGCATAAGCGATGATTGAGAGTTTTAAGCTTCTAAGACCAAAAACCGCAAGCGAAGTTACGATCATGCAAATGGCTAAAATATCAAGTGTTTGCATCTCACACTCCTACTACATAAAGTGTTAGTGCAACAAACGAGATAGCAAGTGCACCAAGTGCATTTTTGCGTAAAGATGAAGTCATTTTAAAGCGTGGTCCAAAGTTGTCTATAAAGACAGCCGCTACGTAAAATACTCCAGTTTTTATCACAAAAACGATAATAGCTAAGAAAGGATTGCTAAAATTCCATGGCTCAAATATAGTTAGGAAAAGTCCGATCATAGCAAACTGTTTTAATATAAGTGATGCTTGAACTAAACCAAGGTCGCTACCTGCATACTCGCCAAGTAAGCCTTCTTGAAGCTCTTGCTCAGCTTCAGCTACGTCAAATGGTTTTCTACCAGTCTCAACATACATACACCATAAAAATGCGATAGAAGCTACGGCAAAACTTGGGATTTGATATCCGATAACACCAGTTTTTACCATCTCTTGGATCTCAATTAAATTTGATGTTTTAGCTGCAAGCATTACTACGATTAGGCACATGATCATAACTGGCTCAACATATACACCAAGCATTTGCTCCCTGCCGCCGCCTGTTGCTGCAAATGGGTTGCCGCTATCCATTGAAGCTGCACCAAATACAAATCTAAGCAATGCGCCAAGATAGAGGATCACAAATATATCTGAATACGCTCCAAAAACAGTATCTTTGCTATATGTTATAGGTATAGCAGCTAGCACTGCAGCTGAAGTTGCAAAAAGGAAAAATGGAGCCCATCTAAATACCCAGTGAGAGCACTCAGGGACGGTTCTTCCTCTTCTAAAGAGTTTTATAATATCACGATATGTTTGAAAGAAATCGCTACCTTGTTTTGATTGAAGTCTAGCTCTTAGTTTTCTTGCCATACCATCAAACAAAGGAGCTACCAAAACGATAACGATTACTTGAAATATCATTAAAAGTATAGTTTGCATTTTCGTCTCCTAAACTAAAAAGTAGCCCACAGCAAGTATGGCACAAAGATAAATTAGGATATAAAGCGTATAGACGTTTGTGTATCCGCTTTGAACAATGCCTAGTTTATCGGCAAATTTCATACACCATTTGATGACTGGCTCATAAAACATTCCCCACCAGATATCTTTTGGATGGTTGTGATATTCAACCGCGTCAAAATAATTTCTAGTAACGATCTTTTTATCAGCTCTAAATAGCCATTGCATAATCTTTCTAAGATCGCCTGTAAATGGGCCACCTGTCATTTGCATACGTGAGCTATATTTAAAGCCGCATGCCCAAGGATCAGTCTCGCGTGGCTTATCTCTATTTGCTTTCATAACAGCAAGGATGATAAATGGCAAAATCATAGTCGCACATAAAACTAAAGCGATAAGCGGAGTTGAGATCATACTGCCTATTGGTGAAGTTACATTTATAGCACCAAGGCTAGCTTTATAGTCACTTATAGCGATAGAATTTACAGCTTGCATGATGTAATCAACTATGTAGTTTGCGCCAAGACCAAAGCCAACGCAGCCTATCATTAGGATGATCATACCAAGAACCATGCCTATTGGACTCTCTTTAGCATTTTCCCAAATTTTTTGATCTCTTGGAGTACCTGCAAAGATAACAGCGTAAAGTTTTAAGTGCATACCAACCAAAACGCCTGTTAGCGCAAGAGCTACGACGCCAAGTGTAAATGCATATCTAACTAATGTTCCTTCCCCCATTGCACCTTGAAGCATACCTTGATATGTAAACCACTCTGAAACAAAGCCGTTTACTGGAGGCAAGGCTGCGATACCCATAATACCTATAAACATACCAAGGCTTGTCCATGGCATTTTTTTAGCAAGACCACCAAGGATGTCCATATTTTGTGTATGAGTAGCGTGGATAACCGAACCAGCACAAAGGAAAAGTAGACCTTTAAATATAGCGTGATTGACTACGTGGTAGCAACCTGCTAGAAAACCTACTGCTGCAAGTGTTAAATTTCCAGCTGCAACGCCGTAAATTCCTGTGCCAAGACCTAGCAAGATGATGCCTATGTTCTCAACTGAGTGATAAGCAAGCAAAGCCTTGAAGTCGTGTTGACAAAGAGCGTATAAAACACCAAATAGTGAGCTAGCTGCACCAAGAGCGAGTATTGTAAGACCAAAATATGTACTAAGTGGCAAGTAAAGTGTAAATTTAACTAATGTAAATAGAGCAACTTTAATCATAACGCCTGACATAAGGGCTGAAACGTTTGATGGTGCTGCTGGGTGAGCTTGTGGAAGCCAAACGTGAAATGGCCACATACCAGCTTTACTACCAAAGCCGACCAAAAATAGTGCAAATACAGCAGCAGAAGCGCCAAATGGCATCTTAACGCCCATAAATGCGCTAAACTCAAAGCTTCCTGCGTAGTATGCAGTGATAAGCAAGCCACAGGTGATACAAAATGCACCAATTTGTGCGATGCCAAGATATACCATAACTGCTTTAAGTGTATTTTTACCATCATTTACTATGATAAGGAACGATGAGATAAGAGTCATAAGCTCCCATAAAACAACAAAGCAAAATACATTATCAGCGCTAATTACTAGAAGCATTGAGAGTATAAATGTATTAAACAAACATGCAAATACGCCAACGTTTGCTTTTTTGATGTACTCATCTGCATAGCTCATACCATAAACGCTACTTGCAAATCCTATGAAAACAACGACAAAGCTAAAGAAATTTCCAAGTGGATTTAGCGCAAATTTTGGCGAATACAAAAAGCCATCCATAAGAGCAAAGCTATCGCTTACTCCCATATTTGCAACAAAGTGACACATCGCATAAAAACAGCTTAAAGCACTTAGACCAAAACCAACCTTTACAGCGGCCTTTGGAGCACAATAAAGCAAGATGCTAACGACGGCACTTACAAGAAATAGCATATAAACCGTAGTCATCTTATGCTCCTTGTCCGTTTAAAATTTTAGTAGCAAATTTATTCGCTGCTTCATAGTCTATCCTCTTACCAAGTTTATGTTTGCCCTCTTCTGGATCAATCATAACAAGAGCACTCGTCGGACAGACATCAACACAAGCTGGTCCGTTCTCACGACCAAAGCACATATCGCATTTAACAGCGATATTTTTTGCGCCTGATTGTGACTCTATCTCAAGGTTGTACTTTGGCTCGACAGCGTAATTTACTGAAGGCATAAGCTCTGCACTTGAGCTTATCGCACCGTAAGGACAAGCGATCGTGCACATCTTACAGCCTATACAAATTTCCTCGTGAAGCTCGATGCAATTATCATTAAATCGCAATGCTCCAGTTGGACACACATTCGCACAAGGACCATCGTCGCATTGTCTGCACTGAGTTGGCATAACGCCAGTAGCTTCTCTTAGCACACTTAGCCTTGCACGTGACAGCTTACCGCGTTCATAAGCGCTCTTAAAACATGCAGCCATGCAGGTTGCACATCCTATACAGCGTTTATAATCGGCAATCACAAATTTATGTTTTTTCATAAATTCCTCCCATTAAACAAGGCTAAACCGCCCTGCTCACTTTTAAAGTGATGGTTAGTCACCAAAATAGAGATAGTTAAATTTTTATTTAACATCTCAAACGCTCCTTCCTAATTTTTGTAATAATTCTATAACTTACAATGAATAAATTCCGTCATCTATCTGACAAATTTTGTATTTTTAGAATTAAATTTTTATTTTATATATCTTTAAGATTATCTACTTAATATCGATTTTTAGGTATGTTTATTTGCTAAAGGATAATATTTATTAATAAAATTTTCCTATAAAGAGTAAAAATATTTTAATTAAGTTTAAATTTACAAGTTAATTATTTAAGCTCGGGTTAATTAAATAAAGCTGAAATTTAAAAATCTAAAATATAATCCGACCTTTAATTTTAAAGGCTTTTTATGGAAATTTTTATAGTCATAGTTTTGTTTATCACTTCAGTTTTTGCTTTTATGAAATTTGCCCCTGTTTTTGGTGGCACACCAGATACTAAGAGTCAAAAACTCATAGAGGCTTCACCAAATTTTAACGGCAAAGTTTTTATAAATTTAGAGCCGACAATTGATATGGTAAAGAAAAGTCCGCAAGCATCCATGTTAAATTACATTCCGCAAACACTCTTTCCACCAAAAGGCAAGCTACCAACTAAGCCTTTGTCAAATTTAAAATTTGACGCAAAAGCCCTCAAAAATGGCGAGTTTATCTGGCTTGGGCACGTTAGCCTCATCTATAAGCCTGATGACAAAACCATCGTCACAGATCCAGTTTTGCACCGAGCATTTCCACTGCCAATTGGCGGTAAGCCCTTTGCCTACGAGCATGCTATCACCGCTAGTGATTACCCAGATGTGATCGACATCGCCCTCATCTCGCACGATCACTACGATCATCTTGATTACAAAACAATACTTGAGCTAAAGGATAGAATTTGCAAATTTCTAGTGCCGCTTGGCGTAAAAGCTCACCTTGTAAAATGGGGCGTTGATGAGTCTAAAATTTATGAGTTTGACTGGTTTGGTGATCAAAAAATAGGAAATTTAAACTTCACGTTTTGTCCTTCAAGGCACTTTAGTGGGCGCACATTTAAAAGAAACACGACACTTTGGGGTGGCTGGGCGGTTGAAGAGGCTGGCTTTAGCTTTTATTTTAGCGGAGATGGCGGATACGGCAAGCACTTTAAGATGATAAATGAGAAATTTGGCAACTTTGATCTAGTTTTCATAGAAAATGGTGCTTACAGCGATGGCTGGCCTTACGTGCATATGAAGCCAGAGGAGTCAGCGCAAGCACTAAAAGATCTTGGTGCAAAGTTTGGCGTATCGGTGCACTGGGGCAAGTTTGATCTATCTTATCACGCTTGGGATGAGCCAATCAAGCGTTTTGAAAAGGCAGCGACAAAGCTTGAGCTAAACTACGCAACGCCGATGATCGGGGAAGTTTTCACCGCACAAAATCCGCCTAGAAAAAAGTGGTGGGAGAAAATTTAGGAATAAAATTTGCTCTAAATTTTAAAATCCAAAAGGAAATGCAGATGAAAATTTCTGAAAATTTAGCAAATCTAAAAAATGTCATCGATAAAGCTGCAAAAAACGATCTTGATATGAGCGCAACTGGAAGCTTTTTACAAAATTTAGAAAAAGCGAATAAAGAGACTGAAAAAATTTATAAACAGCTAGAAAAAGAGCTAAAAAGCGATGCGCAAATGTTTAAACAATTTGACTTCATGCAGATGATAACAAAGCTTCAATACGGCAACCTAAAGCCAAATGAACGTGAAAAACTACTCAATAAAATGAGCAAGATCGCCAAGGAAATTTAATTTTAAATAGGCTTGATGCGGAGCTAAATTTTACTATTTCTGCGAAATTTGGTGGGTTTTAATGAGTGATTTTCTTAAAATATAAATTTATTTACCTGGGGTGACTTCTTGAACTCGTATATATTTCTATATTTCTACCAAAACGCTTGTGCATTCATAGCTTACATGGTGGCATAGGCATACTACTGCTTTAGGTTTTTAGGCAAATTTTTAAAATTTCATAAACGAGTAATTTCAGCTCTAAAATTTGAGCTAAGCAGTAAGTGAAGCCAGATTTTAGTAGTCAATTCTTGCAAGTGAATGAAAGTTTTAAAATTTGCAAAATAGTAAATTTCTATTTTTAAAAATATAGACTTTAAATTTAAAAACTTTATTCGAAAGGGAGATAAGGGGACTTGAATTACGAAGCCGTACCCTTATCCACTCTTTTTAATCCCCCCCCCCAAAAAAACCTCGCACGTTAGAGAGCATGCGATAGCGCTTTGCGCCGCATGTATTTTACATCAAGCAAGTGTCAGGTAAATTTTAAAATTTATGAGCGAACATATCACGGCTCTAAATTTAGTGCTAAACGTAGTGCAGCCTAAATTTAGTAGTCTGCTAAGGCGAGTGAATAAGATTTTAAAATTTGTAAGAGTATTTTATCAAAATTACAAAAACGAATTTAAAGAGTACCTATTTATATATGTAAATTTACCAGAGAGGATTTAAGAGCCAAAAAAGGCTCTTAAATTTTAGTGTAGTTCGCTCCAAACTTTGCGTTTCCAAAGCCAAGCAAAAATTCCTAATATAAAGAAGTAGATCATGACATAAAGCCCTGTGCTCTCGCGCTCAGCTTTCTTCTTGTCGCCTACTTTTTGGATATAAGCTACCACATCGTCTTCAGCGGCTTTATTTAAACCAACTCTTGGCATTGCGGTACCTGGTAGCATCTTTTGAGTATCGTTTATAAATTTATGTAAATACTCATCGCCTTTTGAACGAATCATCATAGATAGATCAGGCGGGTTTGAGCCCATATAAGTAGCAAGGCTTACTTTGTTGCTAAATGCATATTTTTTGTCATATTTTATATCATGACATCTTTGACATGCATCAGCGAAAACCTTTTCTTCAGTGATCTTATTATTTGCCTTTTCATAATCAGCAGATACCTTTTTCAAATAAGCTACTATATCGGCGGTCTCAGCATTTATATCACCACCAGCGCCCATAAATGCGGTCATCGGAAATGGATGCTCGTCGTTAAATTTATGAGTTAGCTTTAAAGCCATATTTGGATTTTTAATGAGTGCAGCTAAGAATTTATCGTTATAAATTTTACCAGCGGTACTAAGATCTGGTGGCACTACACCAAAGCTTTGACTAGCTGTCTCAGCATCCATACCAGCTGGCATACCTGCTGCCTCTATACCGTGGCATCCTGTACATCCAGCTGCTACAAAAATATCAGCACCCTTTGTAGCGTCACCTTTTGTAAGGTCGATAGAGTTAATGTCATTCCAAAATGCTGTATAGTCATCAAGAATTTTTTGTGCTACTTCTACATCTTTTGTAGCCGCATCTATGCTTGCCTTATTTCCACTAGCCTTAGCAGTCTCAAGAGCTGCCTTTTTTTGCTCTAAAAAGTGCTTTGCATAGTCAGTATCTTCTTTTGAGAAGTTATACTCAGCATTTGCAGTATGAGGGTGAAGCTTTGTGTGAGCATAAGGCTCGATACCCCAATATAAAACACCTGAAAGAATAACAACAATGGCAAAAATTTTAAGCTCTTTCATAATTAGCCCCTCTTTCTTTCAAGTATTGTTATAACTGGCAACGCAATTATAAATAAGAACAAGAATAGCAATGATGAATAAAACCCTATCCAGTCATTATAACCACCTGTTGGGAGCTTACCATATATAGATAAAACGATAAGATCGACAACTAAGACCCAAAACCATATAAAAAATAGTGGTCTTTTGTGAGCTGGAGCTACAAGGTCGCTTCTATCAAGAAGAGGTATAAGCATAAATGCAACACCTGCAAACGCAAACGCGATAAGACCGATGTTATAAGCAGAAATTCCAGCTATATCAAAGAAGAAGCCACGTAAAATTTCATATTGCCACAAGAAATACCACTCTGGATATATATGTGGTGGGGTTTTTAGTGGATTTGCTGGCTCAAAGTTGATAGGATCCATTGCAAAATTGAAGTGATAGCAAACAAGATAGATGACAAATATCATAAAAAATGATACATACATAAAGTCTTTTGCCAAAAATCCTGGCCAAAATGGTATAACTTTAGATTTCGCTCTATCGCCGTGTAGATACTCTTGTGCCTCTACTTCAAAGTCTATATCTTCGCTTGTTAGGTTATTAACGTGTGGAACTCTTAAAGAGTAGAAGTGAATAACCAAAACAGCTATTGTTACAAGTGGCAATAAACAAACATGAAGCATAAAAAATCTAGTAAGTGTTGAGTCGCCAACTGCGTAATCACCTCTAATCCACTCAACTAAAGCATCGCCAATAACTGGCACACCGCCAAAAAGCTGAGTAATAACAGTTGCCGCCCAGTAGCTCATCTGTCCCCATGGGAGCATATAACCACTAAATGCCTCTGCTGAAAAACAGATAAATAGCACCATACCACTTATCCAAATGACTTCTCTGCCTCTTTTGTATGAACCATAGTAAAGTCCAGTAAGCAAGTGAATATACATAATAAGAAATATCGTAGAAGCCGAAACTGCGTGAATATGACGCCAAAGCCAGCCATACTCGACCTCTTGCATGATAGTATAATTTACACTATCAAATGCCAAATTTACATCTGGTTTGTAATACATTAAAAGTAAAAAACCAGTAACGATTAAGAGCATAAAAAGCGTTGTTAAAATAACGCCCATTGCCCAAAGAAAATTTATATTTTTTGGAATCCAGTATTCGCTAACTAGAACCTTTATAAGTTTTGTAAAAGCTAGGCGTTGATCAAGCCAGTCAATAACGCCAGTTGATTTATGAGCTAAAGACATTGCTATCCTCCTAAGCTTTTGCTACTAATTTTTCGTATTCTGGGCTTGTTTCGCCTAGAACTAGCTTGGTTCCATCGATCTTAAATGGTGGTATATCAAGTGGTCTTGGAGGAGGTCCGTATGTTTGCATTCCGTCGGCATTAAATTCGCCGCCATGACAGGCACATACAAACATTTGTTTGCTTGCTTTATACTCAGGTATACAGCCAAGATGCGTGCAAAGTCCGATAAGAACTACGTATCTAGCATCCCCTACGACAACATCTCTTTTGTCATTTTTAGCCATATCAGGACTTTTTTTGAGGATGAAAATAGGCTTTTTACGCCACTCAACCTGCCTCATTTCTCCATCTTTGATCGGACTTAGATCAACTGTTGTGAAACCAGCAGCTTTTACGCTTGGAAGCGGATCCCAAGTCTTTTTAACAGCCACTAGTGACATAGCGCCGCCGACAGCTGCCACAGCACCAAACGCAAGGCCGATAAAGCTACGTCTTTCTTGCTTTACTGACATTAAATTCCTTTCTATAAATAAATTCTTAACGATTATACTCTCAAAAAATTAAAAAAGTATAATTTCTAAATATAATCTGCAAAAATAATGTTAATTTTAGCTTAAACGTAAATCTTGATTTTAAGATAAAAATTTTTAAGCTTTATGGCTTTTTGAACTAAATCTAAAATCAAAATCAGCCAAACTTTTTCTCATTCATCTTTATATAGATATGTAAGATATCAATTGCAGCTGGCGTGATGCCTGAAATTTCACTCGCAGCAAAAAGCGTAGGCGGTGCAAATTTCTCAAGCTTTTCGACCACTTCATTACTAAGACCACTCACACCTCTAAAGTCAAAATTTTCAGGAATTTTCACATCCATCATATCTTTCATTTTTTCTATCTGATTTTTTTGCTCATTTATGTAGTGCTGATATTTACACTCGGTTAAAATTTGATCCACACTCGCATCATCTAAATTTGAAAATTTCTGATCAAGCTTTCTTAGTTTCTCAGCCGTAAAGCTCTTACGTGCGACAATCTTTTGAAGGCTCACATTTTGGCTTATTGGCTCTTCATCAAGGCTAGCTAAAAGCTCTAAATTTTGCTTACTTGGCGTAATTTGCGTATTGTTAAGGTAGGCAAGCCCATCTTTTAAATTTTGCCTGATAGCTTCAATTTCATTAAAAGTCTCGTCATCAATAAGTCCAAGCTCATGGCCATATCCGCCAAGCCTTAAAATGGCATTTTCCTCACGCAAAAGCAAGCGGTACTCCGCCCTACTCGTAAACATTCTATATGGCTCTTTTGTCCCTTTTGTGACAAGATCATCTATCAAAACGCCGATATACGCCTCGTCGCGGCGCAAGACAAGTGGCTCTTTATTATCAAGTGAAAGCGCTGCATTTATGCCAGCCATTAGCCCCTGAGCGCCAGCCTCCTCGTATCCAGTAGTGCCGTTTATCTGCCCAGCTAGATAAAGACCTTTTACCTTTTTAGTCTCCAAACTATGTTTTAACTGTGTTGGCTCAACGTAATCGTACTCGATAGCATATCCATGCCTTACTATTTTTGCGTTTTCAAAGCCCTTTACGGAGCGTAGCATTTGCACTTGCACCTCATAAGGCAAGCTAGTCGAAAAGCCGTTTATGTAGTACTCTGTAGCTTCAAGAGTCTGAGGCTCAATGAAAAGATGGTGTCTGTCGCGGTCGCCAAAGCGGTTTATCTTATCCTCGATACTTGGACAATACCTTGGTCCGATGCCCTCGATCTGTCCTGTAAAAAGTGGCGCTTTGTCGAAATTTGAGCGAATTATTTCATGCGTGGTTTCATTTGTATAGGCGATGTAGCAAGGTAGCTGTGTTGGTGAGAAATTTTTAGTTCTAAAGCTAAATGCAACTGGCTTTGCATCGCCATCTTGCTTCTCTAAAATTTCAAAATTTATCGTTTTTGCATCGATCCTTGGACATGTTCCAGTCTTTAGCCTGCCTAAATTTAGCCCAAGCTCTCTTAGACTAGAGCTTAGATCTTTTGCGCTTAGCTCGCCCACGCGGCCAGCTTCTAGTTTGTTAAATCCAACGTGGATTAGCCCGTTTAAAAATGTGCCAGTTGTAATTATCACTTTTTTTGCGTTATAGATGTTATTTAGGTGGGTTTTAACGCCAGTTACTTCGCCATTTTGGCTTAAAATTTCAGTGGCGATCTCTTGAGAAATTTCTAAATTTGGCGTATTTAAAAGCAAATTTCTCATATAAACTCTATATCTATCCATATCGATCTGAGCGCGGCTACCACGCACTGCTGGACCTTTACTCTCATTTAGCACGCGAAACTGGATACCAACAGCATCAGTCGTAAGTCCCATCTGACCGCCAAGTGCGTCGATCTCTTTTACAAGATGTCCTTTTGCAAGGCCTCCGATGGCTGGATTACAGCTTGCGGCGCCTATTTGCTCGGCTAAGATCGTGATCAGTAAAGTTTGCTTGCCCATTCTAGCAGCCGCAAGACTTGCCTCAATGCCTGCATGCCCGCCGCCAATGACGATTATTTCATAGTTCATGATAAATTTTTCCTATTTTTTAGATTGTGTGATTTTATCCAAAAGCATATAAAATTTAAATTTCTTAAAAATTTTTATTACTAAATTTAATGTAGAGTTTTTTATTAATAATATTTTAAATATTTTGCTGTTAGATTTACAAAATTTTTAAAATCACAAAGGTCTTTCTATGATGAGTTTATTAAAAGTTGCTGGCTTTTTGCCCTACCTTGCGATCGCATTTTTAAATGCAAGCGTTGATCTAGCACACAAAATCACCATACAAAATGTTCTTTTAAAAACATACGATGGCGACATACTTTTTATCCTAACAGCCGTCATAAACGCAATGATCTTGCTGCCATTTATATTTTTATTTTCGCCCTCAAGCTTTATAAATGATAAATTCTCAAAGACAAAAGTCATAAGAATTTGTGCCATTTTTGGCGTTATTATCAGTGTCGCGGTGCTTTTTAGCTATCTTGCAGGCGCTTTTGGCGTAGCCTTTGCTTTAACACTCATACTAGCCGCCCAAAGTGCTATCTACTCACCAGCAAAATATGGCATCATCAAAGCCCTAGTCGGCCCTGAGCGCCTTGGCACAGCAAATGGCATCATTCAAGCGCTTACCATCGTTGCGATACTTTTTAGCTCATTTTTATTTTCATTTATATTTGAAAATTTATACATTCAAGGTGAAAACTCAGAAGAAATTTTAAAAAGCGTCTATCCTATCGGTATCTTTTTAATTGTATTTAGCACACTTGAAGCATACTTTGCTTATAAGTTACCTTGCATCGATGAAAAAGACGAAACAGGCGAAAATTTTGATATTAAAAAATATATTCGCCTTGGCTATTTAAGAGAAAATTTAAAAGAAGTAATGTCAGATAAAAATATCTGGCTAAGTATCGCTGGGCTTAGCATATTTTGGGGAATTTCTCAGATCATCATCGCAGCTTTCCCAGCTCATTACAAAGCCGTTTTTAACGACGACAGCTCGCTAGCGGTGCAAGCGATCCTCGCAGCAAGCGCCATAGGCATCACATTTGGCTCATACGTGACTGGCTCTATGTCAAAGCTTCACATCGAGCTTGGCATCGTGCCGATGGGCGCTATCGGTATATTTTTCTCGCTTTTATTTTTCGCATTTGGCTCAAGCATCGGCGTAGTTAGCATTAGCTCATTTGCATTTGGCTTTTTTGGAGGCATATTTATAGTGCCGCTAAATGCGATGATCCAGTACTTCGCCCCACAAAAGAGCACCGGCAAGATAATGGCGGCAAACAACTTCTTGCAAAACGTCTCAATGCTGCTATTTCTAGCCATTGGCATAGGCTTAGTATATTTTGAAATTTCAACCACTGGACTCTTTGTCTTTACAGCGCTTGTTTGCCTAATAGGCAGTTTTTACGCTATTTTGCAGCTTCCACATCTTTTCACAAGGCTACTTTTACTGCCATTTTTAAAGACAAAGTACCGATTTTTCGTTGAGGGGCTTCAAAATTTACCACAAAGTGGCGGCGCGCTACTTCTTGGTAATCACATCAGCTGGATCGACTGGCTCGTGCTTCAAGCTGCAAGCCCAAGGGGCATAAGATTTGTCATGTATAGAACGATCTATAACAAATGGTATCTAAAGCAAATTTTTAAATTTTTTAAAGTGATCCCAATAGGCGCAGGGGCGAGCAAAGAGTCGATCGAACTAGTTAGAGAGTGCCTAAAAAATGGCGAAGTAGTCGCACTTTTCCCAGAGGGTCACATCAGCTACAACGGCCAGATAAACGAGTTTCAAAAGGGCTTTGAGCTTATCATCAGAGATCTAGAAGAAATTTGCATCGTGCCATTTTATCTTCGCGGCCTTTGGGGATCTAGCTTTTCAAGGGCTAGTAAATTTTATAAAGATCTCACTTCTAAAAACGGCAGACGCGACATCATCGTCGCCTTTGGTAAGCCGATAACCACATTTATAAACGCTGCAAAGATGAAGCAAAAGGTGCTTGAGCTTAGCTTTTCATCGTGGGAGAGCTTTATCTCAAGGCAAAAACCACTAACAAGCGAATGGCTAAATAACGCAAAAGAGGATAAATTTAAAGAGTGCGTGAGCGACAGCACTGGGCTAAATTTAAGCAACTTGAAATTTATAACAGCTGTTTTAGTATTTATCAAAATTTTTAAACGTGAGCTAAAAGATGAGAAAAATATAGGCATCTTGTTACCTAGCTCAAGCATCGCAGCTATCGTCAACATGGCGCTTCTTGCCATGGGCAAAGTGAGCGTAAATTTAAACTACACGCTTAATGTTACCTCGCTGAATCACGCTCTAAGAAAGGCAGATATAAACACAGTCATCACCTCTAGCAAATTTCTTGAAAAACTAGCGCTTAAAGGCTTTGATCTAAAAGATGCGATGAGTGGCAAGGCTAAATTTGCAGAAGATCTCTCAGCCAGCGTCTCAAAAAAAGAGAAATTTTTAGCGCTTTTAACTGCATTTTTTGCCCCAGTTTGGCTCATCAAGCTTTGCTATTTTAAGCGTGTAAGCTTAGAGGATACGGCTACCATTTTATTTAGTAGCGGCAGCGAAGGCGAGCCAAAAGGTATCGAGCTAAGCCACAAAAATTTACTTGCAAATATTAAGCAAATAAGCGAACTTCTAAATTTCAAAAAAGATGACGTGATCTTAAACTCACTCCCTGTTTTTCACTCATTTGGGCTAACAGTCACCACACTCATGCCACTTTGCGAGGGCGTAAAAATGGTAAGCGTGCCTGACCCAACAGATGGAGCGACTATCGGCAAAATGGCCGCAAGACACAGCGCTAGCATCATCTTTGGTACCTCGACATTTTTTAGGCTCTACACCAGAAACAAAAAGCTTCATCCACTGATGTTTCAAAGTGCCAGAATGGTCGTAGCTGGGGCTGAAAAGCTAAAACCTGAGATAAAAGACGAGTTTAGGCTCAAATTTGGCATAGAAATTTATGAAGGCTATGGCGCGACCGAAACGGCGCCAGTAGCTGCTGTAAATATGCCAAATATCCTAGAAAAAGAGAGTCTAAAAGAGCTTACATTTAATAGACCTGGCAGTGTTGGCATGCCACTACCTGGCACTATCATAAAAATAATCGACCCTGAGACTCTTGAAGAGCTAGAAACTGGCACAGACGGGCTAATAGTGATCGGCGGCTCGCAGGTGATGAAGGGCTATCTAAACGACGAAGCCAAAACAAGCGAGGTCATCACGCATATTGATGGCGTAAGATACTATAAAACTGGCGACAAAGGCCACATAGACGAAAACGGCTTTGTATTTATCGTCGATAGGTATTCGAGATTTGCCAAAATAGGCGGCGAGATGATAAGCCTTGGAAGCGTCGAAGAAGAGCTTGCAAAGGTGCTTGGAAGCGACGTCGTCTTCAGCAGCGCAAACGTGCCAGATAGCAAAAAGGGCGAAGCGATCGCACTTTTAGTAAAAAGTGGCACAGATCCTGAAAATATCGAGCAAATTTTAAAAGAGAGCAGCCTAGCTCCTATAATGATGCCAAGCTATATCTTCATCGTTGATGATATTCCAACGCTTGCAAGCGGCAAGGTTGATTTTAAGGGCGTAAAAGCTCTAGCAGTCTCACTTCTAGCGGAGTGAGGCACCGCCCTCTTTTTTCGTGATAAAATGCGCCAAAATACTGGTCAGATCGTAGTTGCGACTGACATTTGCATAAATCTTAAAAATTTTTTGCAAAGAGTTTTGTATAAAAATTTCTATTGCTTTTTAAATTTGGTGCAATTCATGCGATTGTTTGCTAAATTCTGCCTTTATAAAATTTTACTGGCAGATCATAAAAGATGACGCCATACAAATAGCGAATAAATGGGCTATAACGTAGAAAAAAGTAACAAAGAGCTGCTAATTAAGATAAATTTTGCCCTAAATAAGCTTAACAAAGAAGGGGCTTTAAGCGAAATTTCGCTTAAATACTTCGACAAAGATATTTCTAAATAAGGAGAATCAATGAATTTTAAGCCCATTTTTGGCTTGATCGCAGGTGCTTTTTTAGCTTTAAATTTAAATGCTTCAACTATCAAAAAAGGCGAACTTATCGTCGCAACTGAAGGCACTTACTCACCTTACTCATTTTACGATGAAAAGGGCGAGCTAGTAGGATATGACGTAGATATTGCAAGAGCCGTAGCGCAAAAACTAAATTTAAAAGTTGAGTTTCTAACAGCTCCTTGGGATGCGATGCTAGCTGCATTTGATGCTGGTAAAGCTGATGTTGTGTTTAACCAAGTAAGTATAAACGAGGATAGAAAGAAAAAGTATGGTATGAGCGTGTCTTACACTATGCCATATCCGGTAATTGTCGTGCATAAAGACAATAACGACATCAAAAGTTTTGCTGATCTAAAAGGCAAAAAGAGCGTGCACTCTGCGACTAGCAACTGGGCAGCGATAGCCGAGAAAAATGGCGCAACAGTGGTCGTAGCTGATGGCTTTAGCAAAGGCGTGGAGCTTATCATCTCAAAAAGAGCTGATGATACGATAAACGATAACGTCACTTTTTATGACTACATCAAACAACGCCCAAGTGCGCCACTAAAAATCGCATACACAAGCAACGAGCCGATGCCAACAGCTGCAATCGTTAAAAAAGGCAACACTGAGCTACTAGAAGCGATAAACAAAGCGCTTGATGAACTAAAAGCCGAGGGTAAGATAAGCGAAATTTCGATGAAATATTTTGGAAAAGATATTTCAAAATAAAGGATCAAAATGAAATTTACAAATTTATTAAAAGTAGTAGCCGTGCTTGCGATGGCTCTAAATTTACAAGCAAAAACTATAAAAGATGGCGTGCTAACAGTAGCAACTGAAGGTACTTACGCGCCTTTTACATTTTATAATGATAAAAATGAGCTAGTGGGATACGATGTAGATATCGCAAGAGCGGTAGCGCAAAAGCTAAATTTAAAAGTTGAGTTTCTAACAGCCCCTTGGGATGCGATGCTTGCTGCATTTGACGCTGGTAAGGCCGATGTTGTATTTAATCAAGTAAGTATAACTGACGAGAGAAAGAAAAAGTATGCTTTTTCAGTGCCTTATACTGTGACATTTGGCGCTATCATCACTAGAAAAGATAATAACGACATAAAAAGCTTTACCGACCTAAAAGGCAAAAGAAATGCCGACTCAGCTACGAGCAACTGGGCGAAAGTCGCCGTAAAATATGGCGCTGAACACGTCGTAACAGATAGTTTTGCTAAAAGTATGGAGCTTCTTATATCAAGGCGTGTAGATGCTGTTGTAAGAGATAACATCGTATTTTACGACTTCATAAAAGAGCGTCCAAACGCACCTGTAAAGATAGCTGCCTCACTTGATGAGAAAGACTACACAGCAGCAGCTGTTAAAAAGGACAACGCCGAGCTTGCAGAGCAAATTTCAAATGCTCTAAATGAACTTTCAAAAGAGGGCAAACTAGAAGCTATCTCAAAAAGCTACTTTGGCAAAGACGTCTCAAAATAAATTTATAAACCAATAAGGCAAAAATGGAAAATTTAGATAGAGTGATCGAGCTTGTTTCAAGCTCGACGCTACCGATGATCATCGCACTTTTAAAGGTGACGATCCCGCTTACATTGCTCTCGTTTTCGCTAGGGCTTGTCATCGCCATTATCACAGCAGTAGCGAGGCTTTCAAATATAAAAATTTTAAAATTTATATTTGCCACCTACGTTTGGATATTTCGCGGCACACCGCTTCTTGTGCAGCTTTTTATAGTATTTTATGGGCTTCCTAGCATTGGCGTCACGCTTGATACTTGGAGCGCGGCGACTATAGCATTTAGTCTAAACGTGGGTGCTTATGCGTCTGAATCTGTAAGGGCTGCCATACTTTCTGTACCAAAAGGCCAGTGGGAGGCTGCAACATCGCTTGGCATGACGCACTATCAAATTTTAAAGCGTATCATCGCACCTCAAGCAGTGAGGATCTCACTCCCACCGCTTTCTAACACATTTATAGGCCTTGTTAAGGACACTTCACTAGCAGCTTCTATAACGATGGTAGATATGTTTATGATTGCTCAAAGGATCGCAGCAAGGACCTTTGAGCCACTCATCCTCTACATCCTAGCAGCGCTCATCTACCTGGTGGTTTGTACACTCTTAACCTATCTTCAATCAAGGCTTGAAAAAGCTGTCTCAAGGTATGTCTAATGGCTATAAATTTTAAAAATATAAGCAAATCTTACGGCGATCATTTGGTGCTAGATAACATAAACACAAGCTTCAAAGAAGGACAAACGACCGTGATAGTTGGCTCATCTGGTTGTGGCAAATCAACGCTTCTTAGATGCATAAATTTACTTGAGATCCCACAAAGTGGCATTTTAGAGATAGATGATAGAGCTGTAAATTTTAAAGAGAAGCTTAGCTCAAAAAAGCTTTTAGAAATTCGTAAAAAAACAGGCATGGTCTTTCAAAATTTCAACCTCTTCCCGCACCTAACAGCGCTTCAAAATGTCACTGAAGCTCCGATCTACGTTCAAAAAAAAGATAAAAACGAAGCGATAAAAGAGGCAAAAGAGCTTTTAGCCAAAGTAGGGCTTAGTCACAAAGAAGATACCTATCCAAATAGGCTCTCTGGCGGTCAAGCACAGCGTGTAGCCATCGCTAGAGCCCTAGCTGTAAATCCATACTTTCTACTACTTGACGAGCCTACAAGTGCTCTTGATCCAGAGCTTGAGGCTGAAGTTTTAAAGGTCATCTTATCTCTTGCAAAAGAGAAAAAGTCTATGATCATTGTCACTCATAATATGAATTTTGCTAGAAAGATAGCTGATAGAATTTTATTTTTAGATAAAGGCGTGATCGCATTTGATGGCTTGGTAGATGAGTTTTTCAATAGCCAAAACGAAAGAATAAAAAGCTTTATCTCGGCTATGGATATATGAAAATTTTAGCTAGAAAATCTAGCTAAAATTACATTAAGCAAAGTAAGGTTTTATCTGCTCGATCCAAGCTGAAATTCTACCCTCAGTTTTGTCGCTTTGATTGTCAGCGTCAAGCGCTAAACCTACAAATTTTCCATTTTTTACGGCATCAGAGCCATCAAATGTATATCCGTCAGTGCTAACCTCACCAACTACCTTTGCGCCAGCTTTTACGACCTCATCATAAAGCTTTGCCATGCCATTACAGTACTCATCAGAGTAGCTCTCGCTATCACCCATGCCAAAAACAGCGACTGTTTTTCCGCTTAGATTTAGCGCTTTAAAGTCAAACGCATCCCAGTCATCTTGAAGATCGCCACTACCCCAGGTTGATGTACCAAGGATGAGCTTATCAAAGCTATTTAGTTTTGCTGCGTCTACATCGGCAACGTTTAAAAGCTCATTTTCAAGGCCTAGACCCTCACTTATAAGTTTTGCTGCATCTTCGGTATTTCCCATGCTGCTTCCATAAACTATACCTATCATTTTTATCCTTTTTAAAAAATTTTACTAATAATCGTATAAGGCACAAGCTTGATCAAACCTCTCGCATAACAGTGCCTAACCTCAACGTGTCGCCTAAATTCCTCATTTCTAGGAAAAACGATATAAACCATCTCACACTCGTGACCAAGCACACCGACAGCTCTATCTATATCGTCGTTTAAATTTCTCATATCATCAAAGCTCACTTTTTTAAAGCTTGGCATGACACTGAGCAAATTTTTACCATCTTTTTTGACCGAAATGACACCGCTATTTAGCATGACCTCTTTATCTTGATGGCGGAGGCGTATTTTATCATAAACAAATTGACAAAACATCTGTGCCGCATCGATACAAAACTCAAATTTTCCACTTGCGTAAAGCATTTTTATCATCTTTGCAGCCGCCATTTTCGGCTCTTTTGCTATAAATTTTATCTTTGAAAAGTCGCCTTTTAAATAAGCATTTATGATGATATTTGATGAAATACAAAAGTGATCTGCTGGCTTAAAATTTAGACATTTCTCACGAAGTAGGAAATTTATCCTAGCTTCAAAAATTTCTTTGAAATTTAGAAATTTAGCGTAAGAAAGTGGTATTTTTAGCTCACTTTCTACGCCAGAATTATAAAGTGCAATAAAAATTTTTGCACGTGAAAGCCTATCAAGCTTTGCAAAAATATTTGGAGTTATTTCGCCAATATCTGATAAAAGCCCGAATCTCATTGATTATTCTTTGCATCCAAATTCCTTATCTAGCCCAAAGACCTTGCAGTACTCGCAAAATACGCAGCTAACGCTTCTTTTTGCACAAACAATTGGAATATTTCTCTTTTTTGCTTGAGTTTTAATAGTCTTCATAGTGTTGTGGTTTAAAAAACTAGTTAGCATCACCACGCACTCGGTATCTTGAGGGATTGGCTTGCGATTTACACGGTTTTCATTTCTAGCATCCCAGTGTTCTATCTTCTCAGCTCCCAAATCATGTAAAACTGCCTTGATAGGCGTTATCTCATCTGCACCGATAACTAAAACTGACATAATAAGCTCCTAAAATTTATTCATTTTCTGATAATGATTATAAGGAAGCTTAACTAAAATTTTTCTTAGTTATGATACTTATTATCACTTATATGTAGAAATTTGTAACGTTTTACTTAGACATTTAAACATCTAAACTCTTTTAATCTTAGATACCGCAAACAAAAATATGATAAGTCCGCTTGTGGCAAAAAAACTACCGACATTGCCGATATTTTGCTCGCCTAAATGAACTATCGTTTGATGCCCTATTAGCGCCCCTGCTCCGATGCCTATGTTATAAATAGCCGAAAATATCGCCATTGCAGCATCAGTTGCATTTGAGGCTAAATTTAGCACTTTTATTTGAAAACTCATATTTACACCAGCTATGCCAAGCCCCCAAATAAAGGCCAAGACTAGCATTAAAACTTCATTTTTAGCAATAAAATTTAACACAAGCAAGCAATATAAAATAAGCATGATAGAAATTGCAGAAAATGCATTTGGAATAAGCTTATAAAATTTAGAGAAAAGCAGGCTTGCAACTACACCAGCAACGCCAAATATAAGCAAGAATATTGTGATAAATTTTCCATCAAAGCCACTGATATCTTTTGCAAATGGCTCAATGTAGCTATAGGTGCTAAAATGCGCGCTTATGATAATTGCAGTTAGTAAAAATACGACCATTAAAAGGCCATTTCTTGCAAGCTTAGGCAAGCTTTTAAGCGAGCCTGAGTTCTTACTTGGCAGAAGTGGCAAAATTTTATATAGCCAAGCTCCAACACCAACAGCAAAAATTCCGATCAGCCCAAAGGTCACACGCCAACCAAGCGCATCACCTAAAATTCTTCCAAGTGGCAGACCAAGTATCATCGCTAGCGATGTGCCAAGAGCTAGTAATCCAAGAGCTTGCGAGCTTTTATTTATCGGTGCTAACCTAACAGCAAGTGAAGCAGTGATAGCCCAAAAAATGGCATGGGCAATAGCTATCATCAACCGAGCAATAGTTAAAATTTTAAAATTCCAAGCAAAGGCACAAAGCGTATGAGCTACAACAAATACGATAAAAACTTTTAAAAGAAGAGATCTTCGTTCTAAATTTGCAGTTAAAAGCATAAGCGGTAAAGAGAGTATAGTGACGCTCCACGCATAAATCGTGATGATAAGACCGGTATCAGCCGTGCTCATATCAAAATCTTTTGCAATATCACTTAAAAGTGGCACTGGAACAAACTCAGTAGTGTTAAATATAAAAGCACAAAAAGCAAGAGCTATAACCCTTAAATAGGCTATCCTATGAACACTTATCAAATTTTAT
This sequence comes from Campylobacter concisus ATCC 51562, assembly GCF_000466745.1. Classification (NCBI taxonomy): domain Bacteria; kingdom Pseudomonadati; phylum Campylobacterota; class Epsilonproteobacteria; order Campylobacterales; family Campylobacteraceae; genus Campylobacter; species Campylobacter concisus. The sequence goes on from NZ_ANNI01000009.1 coordinate 288,254, forward strand.
CCTTATTTTTTCATTACGGTAATGGAATTTTGCTTAAAGTTGGTAATTTAAAAGGCAAAATTCTCAGAATTTATTAATGACATAGATTAATAGTAGATTTTGGAAACTAGCTCTATAATAAAAGATTTTTAAAAATCGTAAGAAAATTTAAGGCGGAAAAATGGCTAAAATAATGAAAACTATGGACGGAAACGAGGCTGCGGCGCACGCGGCTTACGCATTTACGGAGGTTGCGGGCATCTACCCGATCACCCCTAGCTCGCCGATGGCTGATTACACCGATATGTGGGCGGCTCAGGGCAAGAAAAATCTATTCGGCATGCCAGTTAAAGTCGTCGAAATGCAAAGCGAAGGTGGAGCCGCGGGTACCGTGCACGGCTCGCTGCAAGTAGGCGCGCTAACTACGACATACACGGCTTCGCAAGGGCTTTTGCTAAAAATCCCGAATATGTACAAAATCGCAGGCCAGCTACTACCCGGCGTCATCCACGTGAGCGCGCGCTCTATCGCGGCCCAGGCGCTTTCTATCTTTGGCGATCATCAGGATATTTATGCCTGTCGCCAGACGGGATTTGCTATGCTAGCAAGCGGCTCCGTGCAAGAGGTCATGGATATCGCGGGTGTCGCGCATCTAGCGGCTATCAAGGGTCGCGTGCCATTTTTGCACTTTTTCGACGGATTTCGTACGAGCCACGAGATACAAAAGATCGAGGTGCTTGACTACGCGCACTTTGATAGGCTTCTTGACCGTGAGGCGCTGCAAAAATTTAGAGACGAGGCGCTAAGCCCCGAAAGTCCGAAGACTCGCGGCACGGCTCAAAACGACGACATCTACTTCCAGACGCGCGAGCTAGCCAACCGCTACTACGACGCGGTGCCTGATATAGTGGCCGAGTATCTAAAAGAAATTTCAAAAATCACGGGACGCGATTATAGACCGTTTAATTATTACGGCGATCCGCACGCTACGCGCATCGTGGTCGCGATGGGTTCGGTAACGCAAACTCTAGAAGAAGTGGTCGATCACCTACGCGCAAAGGGCGAAAAGGTGGGCGTGCTAAAGGTGCATCTATATCGTCCGTTTAGCCTAAAATACCTCTTTGACGTGATGCCTGAGACGGTAGAAAAGATCGCCGTGCTAGACCGCACGAAAGAGCCTGGAAGCCTCGGCGAGCCGCTATATCTGGACGTCAAGGCGGCGTTTTACGGACGCAAAAATCAGCCCGTGATCGTGGGCGGCCGCTACGGCCTAAGCTCAAAAGACGTCGATCCGGCTCAGATGCTAGCCGTCTTTGAAAATCTAAATTTAGAGGGGCCTAAAAACGGCTTTACCGTCGGTATCGAAGACGACGTGACCTTCACCTCGCTAAAAGTCGGCGAGAAAATTTCGCTAAGTGACGAGAGCGTGAAAGAGTGCCTATTTTACGGCCTTGGCGCGGACGGTACCGTTGGGGCGAATAAAAACTCCATCAAAATCATCGGCGATAAAACCGAGCTTTACGCGCAGGCGTATTTTGCCTACGACAGCAAAAAATCCGGCGGCTACACGCGCTCGCACCTGCGTTTCGGTAAAAACCCGATCCGCTCGACCTACCTCGTCTCAAATCCTCACTTCGTAGCCTGCTCGGTTGCGGCGTATCTTGAAATTTACGACGTCATAGACGGTATCCGCGAGGGCGGGACGTTCCTGCTAAACTCGATCTGGGACGCCGAGCAGACGGTCGCTAAATTGCCGAATAAAGTAAAGAAAATTTTAGCCACTAAAAAGGTAAATTTCTACATCATCAACGCTACCAAGCTAGCTCGCGAGATCGGGCTAAAAAACCGCACGAACACCATCATGCAGTCGGCGTTTTTTAAACTTGCAGACATCATCCCGTTTGCCGACGCGCAAAAATACATGAAAGAGTACGCGCACAAAGCCTACGCCAAAAAAGGCGAAGCGATCGTAGAGATGAACTACAAGGCTATCGATATGGGCGCAGACGGGCTGGTTAAGGTCGCGGTCGACCCTAGCTGGGCAAATTTGACGGATGACGCGAGCGCGGAGGAAAAATACGTCGGCGATGAATTTATAGAAAAAATCGTTAAACCTATAAACGCTGCCAGGGGCGATAGCTTGCCCGTTTCAGCGTTTGTGGGCTTTGAGGACGGACACTTTAAATCAGGCACCACGCAATACGAAAAACGCGGCATCGGCGTAATGGTGCCAAAGTGGATCGAGGGCAACTGCATCCAGTGCAATCAGTGCGCCTTCGTCTGCCCGCACGCGGTGATTCGCCCGTTTCTAATCGACGAAAACGAACTCGCCGCCGCGCCGCAAACCGTACAAGATCACGTCCTAGACGCCAAGGGCAAAGAGGTAAAAGGGCTAAAATACAAAATCCAAGTGAGCCCGCTTGACTGCACGGGCTGCGAGCTGTGCGCTCAAATTTGCCCGAGCAAGGAAAAATCGCTCGTCATGGTGCCGCTAGCCGAGGAGATGGAGTGGCACGAGCAGGAAAACGCCGATTATTTGTTTAAAAAAGTAACCTACAAAGACGATCTGATGAGCAAAGATAGCGTCAAGGGCGTGGGTTTTGCGCAGCCGCTATTTGAGTTTCACGGCGCGTGCCCGGGATGCGGCGAGACGCCTTATATCGGGCTTGTCACAAGACTATTCGGCGACCGCATGATCGTGGCAAACGCCACCGGTTGTAGCTCGATCTACGGCGGTAGCGCGCCTTCGACGCCTTATACGACGAACAAAGAGGGCAAGGGCGTAGCGTGGGCGAACTCGCTGTTTGAGGATAACGCGGAGTTTGGCATGGGTATGAACGTCGCGGTAGAGACGCTTCGCCACCGCATAGAAGACGTGATGCTACGCACCAAAGACGCCGCGCCAAATGCCCTAGCCGCGCTATACTCCGACTGGATCGCGCATAAAAACGACGGCGAGAAAACGACGCAAATAGCTAAAATTTTAATGCCGATTTTGGAGCAAAATTTAGACGTAGAGGGCGTAAAAGAAATTTTAGAGTTAAAAAGATACCTCGTCAAAAAATCTCAGTGGATCATCGGCGGCGACGGCTGGGCGTACGACATCGGCTTTGGCGGTCTTGACCACGTGCTAGCTAGCGGTGAAAACGTAAACGTGCTCGTACTTGACACCGAGGTCTACTCAAACACCGGCGGTCAAAGCTCAAAATCCAGCCGCGCTGGCTCCATAGCGCAGTTTACTGCTAGCGGCAAGCCGATGCAGAAAAAGGATCTGGGCTACATCGCGATGACCTACGGAAATATCTTCGTCGCTCAAATCAACTCAAACGCCAGCCAAGCAAACACGATAAAAGCCATCGCCGCAGCCGAAGCCTACGACGGGCCTAGCCTCGTGATAGCGTATTCGCCGTGTATCGCGCACGGTATAAAAGGCGGCATGGCCTACTCCGGCGGTCAAGGCGAGCTAGCGACCAAGTGCGGCTACTGGCCGACCTACGTCTACGATCCGCGCCTAATCAAAGAGGGCAAAAATCCGCTCAAAATGACCTCAAAAGAGCCCGACTGGTCGCTTTACGAGGAGTTTTTGCTAAACGAGGTTCGCTACAACTCGCTTAAGAAAACCAACCCTGAGCACGCGGACGAGCTGCTGGCTAAAAATAAGGCCGACGCGCAAAGACGCTATCGTCAGCTAAAACGCCTAAGCTTGGCTGATTTTAGCGACGAGATCGAGTCTAGCGCGCCTGAAAGCGCCGAGGATACCTCTGCCGGCACCGCAACCGAGTAAGGAGCAAATTTCTCTTGTCTAAATTTGGTGGGCGAGGGAAAATATCTGTAAATTTAGCCGCTAGTTCGGGCGGTTAAATTTGCTTTCAAATTTGAAAATTTTAAATTTAACGCGGCAAATTTAAAAGGCGCAAAATGAGTCAAAGACATCCTTTTAAACCGATTTTTGATAAAAACTCTAAAATTTTAATCCTCGGCTCCTTTCCCTCCGTTATTTCTCGTAAATTTGGCTTTTACTACGCAAATCCGCAAAATCGCTTTTGGCGGGTGCTGGCTGGGATTTTAAACGCTCCGCTGCCAGGAAGCACGGATGAAAAGATAGATTTTCTACTTGCCAGCCGTATCGCCATCTACGACGCTGCTATCTCGTGCGAGATAAAGGGTTCGAGTGATGCCAAAATGACCGCCGTCGAGCCCGCAAATTTAGAGCCGATTTTTAGCGGAGCGCGCATAGCGCAGGTTTTTTCAAACGGCGGCAAAGCCCACGAAATTTGCGAAAAATACCTAAAAGCTCAAATTCTAAACGCAACGGGCAAACCGCCCCTCAAACTACCCTCTACTAGCTCCGCAAACGCAAATTTTGGCTTTGAAAGGCTCGTGCAAGATTGGGCAGTCGTCGCGGAGGCGCTAAAAGACGGATAAATTTTATCTATCTAAATTTATATCACAAATGACAAAATCTAAAATAAAATCGCCTCCAAAATTTTAAGAAGCGAGCAAATTTAAAAAGGCTTGTTCGCTTTATTGCCGCAAATGGCGGCATAAGCCACTAGCTAGGCACTAAAGAATTTCTACGTGCAGTTTTTGTAAGAGAGTAGATGACGAGTAGCATAATAAAAATATAAAGCAAATTTGCGCTTTTTTGTATTGATTGCATTGCTTCATCGTATTTTAGAGCATTTAGAGCTTTTTCATACGATTTTTTAGCGGTTTCATGTAAATTTTTGCAGCTAGCATTATAATCCATGGGTTTCTTTGAATATTTTATGTATTTTTTCACAAAATCAATTAAAGGAGTATTTGTTCTACTATTATCCAATCTTTCTAAAATTATTTTTCTATTTTTAACTATAAAATTGATCTTATGTTCTGCTTTTGTATTGGTAAAATTTGCATCCAGAAGCATATCGTCCAAGCCATCATTATTGTATTTTATTATGTATTCTTCAAATTTGCTTTCAGCTATTTTTTCTGATGTAAAAATACCAATAAACGGCGTTATTAATACAGGTTTATCCAAAAAAATAGCCATAAAAATTAAATATGTCATAAAACGCACAAAACTAAATCTAAATAAATAAAACGATAAAGCATATAATGTCACATATAAAAGTATAAAAACAATAACATAAATAGAATAGTCAAAAGCATTAACTAAGCCTGGTGTAATGAAAATGATATATGCAAAAATTCCTATCGACGCAGTTGCCCACAGTATTTTATACTCCACTACAAAATACAATAAACATGTTAGTAGTCCAATTAAAAAAATAAGCAGCAACAATATCACCAATATTTTAGGACTATCAATCATTACTTTCAACAAAAAATCATCTAGAAACAAAAAAGATAATCCATACATGGCAATAGTTAGAATAGTAAAGTTTATTATCTTAAATAAATTTGTGTGATGATCACTGGTATTTCTATATAATTTTAGCATTATCAAATCTAAAAAGAGCTCGATACGACTTTTGCTTTTGGGCTTGGCTTCTACTTCATCGATAGATTTTACTTCTTTACTATTTTCACTATTTTTATCCTTTGCATTTTCAAGAGTAAATTCTAATTCTAGTTCTTTGCAGTACAGTTCTAGGCGGTGAAACAAGCTTGCGTCTAGGGCATTGCCTTTGTTGTTTAAAGCGTGTTTCATGAGTCTAAACCCGTCCCTAAAATCATTTATATTCTTTATATTATCGGTATTTACATCAGTTGCATTTTGAGTCTTGACAAGTTCTTTTAGATCTTCGTAAGTAAAATCCGTTTTTGCATTTACGAAATTTAAAGCGCCATTAAAAATAATTGATGAGAAATTAACCGGTTTTTTAAAAGTTACGCTATAAAAGCAAGCGACTTTTTTAAAATCAGCCTCGTGAAAATCGACAAACTCCTCAAAAACTCTATTATTAAAATAAGCATTATCCAGAAAAATCGTATTTTTAAAATTTGCATCTTTTACAAAAGTAAGATTTTTGTCTGTTTTGAAGTCTGCTTTACCTTTAAATTCGGCATTTTCAAAAATTGCCGTGCCTTTAAAGTCTGCATTTAAAAACCGTGCCTCATCGGCAAAAGTGGCAGAGCTAAAGTCTGTATTTGCCTTAAAAATAGTATTTGTAAAATATGCTTTTTCGTTGAATACCACATTTGAAAAGTCGGCTTTATTTTCAAAAGTTGTTTCCGTTAGTATCGCTCTGTTAAATTTAGTTCCACGAAATTGTACCTTTCCTTTAAATTTTGCTTTACCTAAATTTACTACATCATTAAATTTGGCTTCTGTAAAAATTAAGTCACTTTCAAAACAAGCTTCTTCAAAATATATTCTACAGTCAACTATTTTTCGATAAAAGCTTACTTTTTGTTTAAACTTAGCATTGGTAAAATTTACCTCTTTTCCATTAATCTGTTCAGATTGCAATTTAAATTCACAATTAAAAACGGTGTGCGAAAAATTTAAAGAATCAAATTCTCTAATATCCATAGTAAATTTTTGATTAAAATACGTTCCTTCACAATTTATATCTTGTAATTTATTTCTTGTAGTCAATTCAAAAGATTTATTAAAAATACAACCTGTAAAGTCTATATCTTCTCTAGCGTTTTTGGATATGAAATCGCCGTTAAACGTGCATGCCTGAAAAAACGCATATCCATCTGCGTAAACTTCTTTTACAAATTCACATCCGCCAAACGTGCTGTTATTGCTGATGTCGCGTAAAAATACTTTGTTTCCAAATTCGCAAGAGCTGATATTGGGAAATTCAGAGCCGGTAACTATAATAGCTTGCTTGATTTTGCTTAAATTTTTTATATCTTTTTGATTTCCTACAGGGCAGTTTTGTAGGATTATATTTGGTTCATCGCTTTGTAGATATTTTTCTAAATTTATATGATTTTTTAGACCTGGATCCGAGCTAAAGAAAAAATAATTAAAAATGAAAAAAGATTGACCGTCATATTCGCATTTTTTAACCCAATACTGTTTTTTGGGCCGCTCTAGTGTATCAAAAAGATATATATTTTCGCTAATAATTCCAAGCTCTTTAAGTCTTTTAAGATCATTTTGCTCAATCTCTTCTTTTGGCGCTTGCAAAATTTTATATATATCTAAACCCATTTTTAAACCTCGCTATCATGCACATGCTAAAAATTTACGTTATGCGAAATACTATCAAAAACCAACTTGTAAATTAATTACAAATAAATAAAAACAAACAACGGATTTTAGCCTCATCTTCACCTTAAATTTAATTTCAAATTTTAAAATTACCCAGATCAAACAAAACAGGAAAAACCGTAAAAATCCTAAAATTTCTATTTTTACTTCCACTTCTAGCCATCGGTGCGCAGGCATTAGAGCCAAAAATAGTAATGAAGCCTGAAGCTACCCTAAAAAACGGGCTTTACTACATAAAAGGCAAGCCCTACGACGGCACGTTAAAGATGCTTCGTTACAGCGTCGAGGACCTATATGACGTAAATGCGATGGGCATGGTCTATCCGAGGCTAAAGCCTCTGCCGCCCACGCTTATACGCGAGATAGACGTGCAGGGCGGTGCGGCGGTGCGATATCGAGACTATTTTGACGGTAGGGACAAGCCCTCAAACGAATACCCCCTAAAAAACGGCGTCCGCGAGGGCACGGCGAAGCACTACCACGCAGATAGCGGCGCTCTGATGGGCGAGAGCGAATACAAAAATGACGTCCGCGATGGGCGCTACCGCCGCTACTACTTTGACGAGGGCGGCGCGTTAAAGCAGGAGGGCTTTTTCAAGGCGGACAAACGAGAGGGCGTATTTACCGACTATTACGTTAGTGGCGAGGTTAGCGCACGCAGCCCATACGTCGGCGGGATGCGAAACGGCGAGGACATCGACTACTACAAAAGCGGCAAAATTAGAGGCGTGCGAACCTACAAAAATGACAAGCGAGAAGGCGCAGAAAAATGGTACTACGAAAGCGGCGCCGTGGAGGAGACGGGCGAATACAAAAACGACCGCAAACAAGGCGTTTGGAAGCGATTTTACGAAAACGGCAAAACGCGCGTGGTAGAAAATTACAAAGACGGCGAGAAGGACGGCGTCGCGCGCGAATACTACCCAAGCGGCAAGCTACGAGGCGAATACGAGTACAAAGACGGCCGCCAAACGGGCGCGGGGCTGGACTACTACGAGAGCGGGGCGCTGGCCGCAAAGAGGCGCGCCACTACTACGCAAACGGCAAACTCGAAGCCGAGGGGGAATTTGAGCGCGGCAGGCTCATCCGCGCCAAAAAATACGACGAATCGGGTAAGCTAATCAGCGACAAGTCTGATAAAAACGGACTTCCGAGGGAGTAAATACTAAAATAAGTTGCTACTGGCTTCATTTGAATTTTTACCAAACCAAATATTTACGTCCTTTTGTATTTTGAATATTTTAATTAGCTTTAAATCACACTACAATAGTCGCACTTAATATTAAAATTTTATATTTATCTTTTGCATCTTAGCCATAAAAGTAGCAATCTCATTTATAAAATCAATAATATTTTTATAAATAAAAGCAAAATTTCAATATAACAAGTAGTATAATTGCAAGCATATAAATATTATTTTTTATATTTTAAGTGTATTTTTGATTTTTGTATTCTGGTTTTTAAATATCTTAATAAGGAGCAAAAATGCATACTCTTGGTCTAATCATAGCTCTACTTACGCTTTTTGTTGTAGGCTGGGCGATTTTAAAAGGTAAATACGCCACTTTCGTGCTTTTACTATCTGGTGTTATCATGCTTGTCTCTTCGGTCATTCTTGATACGGGAAAATTTTTACCAGAAAAGGTAAAAAGCACTGGAAATTCCCTGCTAGATGTAGTTGAGTTTATCCGCTATATGCTCTCAAATAATTTTTCACAACTTGGGCTTTTAATCATGTTAATGGTCGGTTTTGCAAGTTATATGACTCATATCGGAGCAAATCAAGCCTTTGTAGGCATCGCCACAAAAAGGTTTAAAGCCATAAAAAGCCCATATTTTATGATATTCATAGCTTTTTGCGTAGCAAAACTTATAAGCATGGTCATAACCAGTGCGGTCGGACTTGGCGTGCTTTGTCTTGCACTTCTTGGACCAGTTCTTATATCACTAGGACTAAATAAACTAAGCGTTGGTAGTATTTGTGCAATGAGTGGAGCTAGCTCAATGGTACTTCTTGGCTCATCGACAGCTGCTGCTGCAAAAGCAACTGAACTTGAGGTGCTTGATTATGTTTTTATCTATAAAATTCCAGCAGCTCTTCCAACTGCGCTCGTGATTGGCATTGCATTAGTTCTTTGGAATAGATACTTAGACAAAAAAGAAGGTTGGGTTTGTAGCGAGCATATAGGAGAGAGCATTAGTTTTGACGATAAGGTGGATGTTCCAAAAGAGCAAGCACCTATGATCTATGCTCTTTTACCATTTTTACCGATGATTTTAGTAGTAGTTTTTTCGCCATATTGTTTAAAAACTATAAAACTAAACATATCAAGCGTCATAATCCTTTCTATGATAATTGCTATGGTTTTTGAAGCATTTAGACATAAATTTAGCTTTGAAAAGCTTGGCGAAGGGCTAAAAGTATTTTTTAATGCCATGGCAAAAAGCTTAAGCGGTGTTGTTATGCTAGTTGTGGCAGCTGGTATATTTGCTGAAGGTTTTAAAGCTCTTGGTATGCTTGATGCCATTGTAAATTTGGCAAAAAGTATAGGCTTTGGGGGACTTGGCATGTCTATACTTTTTGTATTTATAACAACCATTGTTACAATCATAGCTGGCTCAAATGGCGCAAGCTTTTATCCGCTTTTAAACATGGTGCCAAATATAGCTAAGAGCTTAAACATCAACTCTGTTATGCTCGTGCTTCCTATGCATCAAGCCTCCACAATAGCTAGACCACTTTCACCTGTCTCTGGCGTAGTGGTAGCCATTTCAGGTATGCTTCACATTAGCCCGCTATCGCTCATTAAAAGATGCAGCGTGCCAGCCATTTTAGGTCTTATAAGCCACCATATATTTGTATTTTTACTATCATTTTAAGGAGAAAATATGAGATGGAGCTTTGATGATTCTTATATAGATTTTAATAGCGAAATTTTTATCTCATCGTTTGAAAATCTAAAAGCACAAAATGAAAATTTGGTTAATTTTTTAAACAATAGCGAGCTTACCAAAGCTATCATCTCATACGAAGAAGCATACAAAGAAGCAGCTAGCCTACTCGCATTTTGTCGTTGCAAAAGTAGCGATAATACAAAAGATGAGCTAGCTAGTAAATTTGAGTTAAAAATAAAAGAGCAAAAAGCTAGACTTGATACGGCAAAGGAGCTACTTTTTGATAAATTTGATAGCCTAAAAAATGATGACAAAATTTTTCAAAGTACTCAATTTAAACATATAAAATTTCTATATTTAGAGCATAAAAATAGTAAGAGTAAAATACGAAAAAAGAGTGAAAGAGATTTTTTTGCAAATTTAGCACTCACAAATTTTTTTCCACTTTTTGCAAATTTTAGACATCTAAATAATTTAATAAATATCTCTGCTGCCAATAAAAATGCAAATACACAAAGCTATAATCTTGCAAAATGTATGGGTATATTAAAAGGATCAGATGATGAAATTTTACGCAAAAATGTGTTTGATGCTCTGAGTTCTCACTATGATAAATTTGCCGATCTTTATCTTGATATCTTAAATATGCTTCATGGATTTAGACTGGCTAAATTTAAGGCAGCAAAAGTTGATTTTTTAACTCCAAGCCTTGAAGAAAATAAAATGAGCCTTGACACTTTAAACGCCATGCAAGAAGCCATTAGCAAAAGAGTGGAAAAAATAAGAGAATGCGTAAGAGTAAGAGCTAGTTTTTTAGGTGGTAAAAGCATGAGAAGTTGCGATCTTTTGGCACCTTATCCACTTAGCAAGCATCATGAAATTTCTCATGACGAGGCTATTAAAATCATCAAAAAAGCATTAAAGCCACTGGGCGAAGATAGTTTTATAAAGCTTATGATAGACAAACACTGGATAGAAAGCGATGTGCGAGAAAATAAAGCTGGCGGAGCATTTTTTGTGAGTTTGCCAAAATTTAAGCAACCAAGAATTTTTACCACCTACATGAATACTCTTTCGCACTTAATCCAGCAAGCTCATGAGCTAGGGCATGCTTGGCACTACTACTTGATGCGTGATCTTCCTGTTTTAAGCGCAAATTTTCCAATGAGCTTAGCTGAGAGTGCAAGCACATTTAATGAAACTCTTTTACGAAATGAGCTAAAAAAAGATGACTCACTTAGGGTAGAAATTTTATGGCAGGAGCTAAAAAGTGCTGCAAATTTTTTACTACACATAAGCGTTAGATACGAGTTTGAAGCTAGCTTTTTAAAGCTGCGACAAAAAGGTCAAGTCAGCAAAAAAGATGCAAACGATCTTTTAAAGCAAGCTTGGGATAAATTTTATAAAGACAGCACGAGCGATGTTGAAGAATTTTTGCCATATTTTAAGCCACATTTTTATAAAACAGATAATTATATATACAACTATCCTTATAGTGTCGGCTATCTGCTATCACAATTTTTTCTAAGTGAGTTTAAAAAAGACGAAGTAAAATTTTGCAAAATTTATAGACAATTTTTAATAGAGTGCGGCACAAAAAGTGTGGAAGAGCTAGTGAAAAAACACTTTAAAAAAGATACGACAAAGTGCGAATTTTGGCTGATTGGCATAGATGAAGCACTAAAAAATTTAGATGAGTTTAAAAAGGTAGTGACCGTATAAATTCACTAGTTATCTTAAACGTTTTATTTTTTTTCGAGAAATTTTATAAATTTTTGATGGAGCATCTTCGAAAAAATGATCATCTACTATTTCATCAGCCACGCTCATAGCCCAAGCTTCATTAAAATTTTGCCCATTTTTGTTTGCACTGCTTGAATAAAGCCAGTCAAATTTAGCTAAAAATTTTTCGTGCTCACACTCTTTTACGACTCTAATAGCCTTTAAATTTGGATACAAAAATGTAGCTTTCCTTGAACGGCGTATAAAATTTTTATATTTTTTTGGTACTCTAACAAGCTCATTTAAAACACTAAATTTCGCTGTCGTGATAAGGCAAGGTTTATTCTCATCACGCATTTTGGCCTTATTTATCTCTTTATAATCTTTACTCAAAAAGCCAGCTGTCGTATCAGTTTGTGCTAGAAATATCATAATTTTTCTCTTTTTGATAGTAAAAATATACAAGAGATTATTAGAGCAAATCCTAAAAAATCCCAAAATACAAATTTTGTCCCAAGCCAAAAGTAGCCAAAAAATGCTGCGCTTAGCGGTTCTATGCAGGCTAATAAACTAGCTTTTGCTGCGCCTATGAGCTTAACACCTATCATATAAAAGCTAAATGCAAAAATGGTGCCAAGCGTAATAATAGCAATAAATGCAAGCCATTGATTTATCCCATTAAACCCAGCAAAATCCCAAACTCTCATATAACAAGCAAGCACTACCCCGCCCATAACCATGCCCCAGCCAAGCGTGAGAGTGACTGAATATTTCGCATTTAGCCTTGCTGGAGCAAGATTATAAATACAAACACAAATGGCACTCACCAAGCACCAGAACAAGGCCTTTGGCGAAATGACAAGAGATGAAATTTGCGCATGTGTGCTCAGGAAAAATACGCCAAGCATAGCTAAAAATAGAGCTAAAATTTCAAGTTTTCTTGGGGCGCGTTTTTCTTTTATGCAAATGACCATTAAAATTAAAGCAGGAGCAGTGTATTGAATAACAGTCGCAACTGCGGCATTTGAAAGCTCAATGGAGTAAAAGTAGGCATACTGCGTCATCATAAGCCCAAGTAGGGCATAGACTAAAAACTCGCCAAGTAGCTTTATATCTTTAATCGGAGCAAAAACGGCACTTGGTTCTTTAAAAGCATAAAAAATCACAATAACAATGCCAGCTAGCATCAGTCTATATGGCACCAAAAAATCAGAATTTATACCAAGTGAAAATAGATACTGCCCACAAACCCCACTAAATCCCCAAAGGATACCGCCAACTAAAGTAAGGAGTATCCCAAGACGATGAGTATTCATTAAATTTATCTATCTTTATGAAGCTGTGCATCTTTGCCATAATACGGCGAATATGGTCCATAAAGTATGCAGTTATGGCAATCTCTTGAAAATAAATAAGCATCTGCCATTACTGCTAGATCGTATGATCTATCTGAGATGGTATTTGCCACCTGCGAGATGACGGCTGAGACTAACATGCCAAGTAGGCTGCTTTGGCCACTACTGCTATCTTCTGCTGCTATGGCACTGCCTTGCCAAAGAGTAGCGCCACTTTTTATATCGATAAGCTTTGCTTCAAGGACAACCTTTGTTGAGCTTGAGATGACTGCATAGCTCGTACCATAATCTTTTATGTTTATGTAAAGCACACTATCTGCATGGAAAATTTTATCAAGCTTATTTAGTGGCACGGCTGCGATCTCGCTTGGCTCGGTTATACCATTTAGCTTAAAGGTATCATTTACAAGAGCCACTGGAAATACATAGTATCCTGCTTCACTTAGTGGTGCGACTGCATTTGCTAAAACAGCAGCTGGACCTGAAATTTCTGTGCTATCGTTTGTTGGCATAAGCACTAAGATAGAGTGAGGTCTTTTTTGTAAAAATTCTGAGTAGTCGTATGGCTCAGGCTCTTTTATAGAGCAACCCGTAAAAAATACTACCAAAAATATAGCGGCTATAAATTTCAGGCTATTTTTCATTATTTGCCCCCTCTTTTTGCTCTACTTTTTTTGGAGTTAAATTTTTAGAGCCTTTGATGAAATTTATATACTCCCTTGACTCTGGGAAATTTTGCACTTCTTTGTCAAAATTTGCATTTGCAGCACCTAAATTTCCATTATTTAGATACAAAAGTCCAAGGTGTGCGTATACGCCAGGAGCGATCTTGTAGCCCTTTTGTGTTGATATCTGCACCAAATTTTCTAAGCGTGAAATTTGCTCGTTTGTATCGCCCTCTTCATTTAGATAGCTATATAGCGAGCTACTATATGACCCGTCCCAATAATAAAGCGATCTTGGGCCGCTTGAGTGACCGCAACCTGCTAAAAATAGTGCAAAAAGCGCGAGACCGGCAAGCCTTATTTTACTTGCCATGCTCCACTTTCTATGCCATTTACGAGATTATTTACCGCTTCAATAATAGCTAGGCTTAAAACCTTGCCATTTAGCGTAGAGTCGTATCCTGCTGTGCCGCCAAAGCCGATGATCTCTCTGTTTGAAAGGGTGTATTCGCCAGCACCGCTAACCGAATAGACAACCTCAGCTGTTTTGGTATCAACGATATTTAAATTTACCTTTGAATAGGCAGTTTGTTGCTTGCCTTTGCCAAGTATGCCAAATAACTGATGATCGCCTGTTGTCTTGCGACCAAACTCGGTCACATCACCGGTTATCACGTATCTTGCACCTTTTAAATTTTGAGTGGTTTTGCTTAGCTCGCTCTCTTGTTTGATCACTTTCATATTTGATCTATCAAGCACCAAAAATCTGCCACTTTGCTGTAAATTTGTGATCAAAATACTTTGAGCTTGGTTGCCAAGCCTATCCTCGCCATCAGCAAATACACCATTTTGGTAAGCTGATTGATTATTAAATCGACCTATCGAAACTGAAATTTTTTGACCATTGTAAACTGTGCCGTAGCTTGCTACTTTTGGAGTCTCAACAACCCTTGAACTCTCACTCGCACATCCAGCAAAAAGAGCTGCCGTAAGCAAAACTGTACCAAATTTAAATATATTTTTCATTTTTTATCCTTTGCGACAAAATCGCTTGTATATTACTAAATTTCTTTTTAAATAGCTTTAAATTTCATCCATGTGCTTTTTAAGTATCTAATCGTAAAAAGCACCGCCTTCACAGCCCAGTCAGCAAACATTGCAAACCAAGTACCTATCATGCCAAGATCAAATGTAAGTGCAAAAATATAGGCCAAGATGACTCTACAAGCAAACATACAAACTAAATTTACAATCATAGGATATTTAGCGTCCCCAGCTGCTCGAAAAACGGTTGGATATGTGTAGGCAAGTGGCCAAATAAGACACATAGCGATACCGTGATACCAGACGATCTGTCTTGTTAAATTTATGGCCTCTTCCGAGAGATTATAAACAAGAAGCAATGGCTCAAGCAAAAGTAAAATTACCGCTGTGCTAAAAAGCTGGACGATATAGATACTTATCATCGACTTTCTTACGTAAAATTTAGCCTGAGCAAAGTCGTTTGCGCCAACACACCTTGAGATAACCACACTAAGCCCTGTTCCTATCGCCATACCAGGAAGTACTTGAAACATCACGATCGTCCCGCCCACGGCATTTGCAGCGATACTTGCCGTGCCAAAGAGAGAAACAAGACTCAAAACGATGATACGACCCACATAAAACATCGAATTTTCAAAGCCATAAGGCACTCCAATATTTAAAATTTTCTTGATGATCTCGTAGTCAAATTTATAGATAAAGCTCTTTCTTATGTGAAGTTTTAGCCTTATATCAAGAAGCAAATAGACTATAACAAAGCAAGCAAGCATCTTGGCTATAAGCGTACTGATGGCGATGCCTAAAATACCAGTATGAAATGTATAAATACTAATGGCAGTTAGAAGTACATTTAATAAATTTGCAGCCGCCATAATATACATAGGAAGCTTAGCATTTGACATTGTGCGAAAGATCGCCGCAGCTG
Source organism: Campylobacter concisus ATCC 51562 (assembly GCF_000466745.1). Lineage (NCBI taxonomy): Bacteria > Pseudomonadati > Campylobacterota > Epsilonproteobacteria > Campylobacterales > Campylobacteraceae > Campylobacter > Campylobacter concisus. The sequence continues at coordinate 304,016 of NZ_ANNI01000009.1, forward strand.
CTGCATAGACAGCCAAAAATGGCGCGGAAAAGGCGGAGAAAACGAGATAGTGGCTAGCATCATGCCTTACTTGCTCACCAATATCGCCAAAGACATAATCTAGGATAATATCTTTTAAAACTATGATGACCGCTGCGATAAAAAGGGCAAAGATAAAACTAAACCAAACGAGCTGATTTGCTGTGATTTTGGCGTTGCCACTTTGTTTATTGCCTAGATACTGGCTAGCAACCACCGAGCCACCAGTAGCGATAGCTGTAAAAATGCTAATAAATAGTGCCATGACAAATTCCACAAGACTAATCGCACTTACAGCGCTTTCACTAACACTTGCTGCCATTAGCGAGTTTGCAAGCCCTAGACTATACTCTAAAAACTGCTCAACTGCAATAGGGAAAAATAGCTTCGCAAGGTCGGCATTTGAGAAAAATTTTGTATTTTGATCTTTGATTTTGTTTACCATGCTTCCCCTAAGATAAACTTAAAAATTTTAATAGATTTAAGCCAAGATCTGCTTTTTGTAAATCCTGACTTAAAAATTTTAGTGTCTTGAAAGATAATTTGTATCGTAGTTATTGCTTAAAAAGTCTTTATTTTCCATCATGGCGATGTGAAAATCTTTTGTTGTTTTTATGCCATTTATTATGAGCTGATCAAGAGCTACTTTCATCTTATGGATCGCCCTATTTCTATCGGTATCCCAAACTACGAGTTTGCCGATCATGCTATCGTAATACGGCGGTATAGAATAATCTTGATAGATATGGCTATCCATTCTTACATTGCGGCCACCTGGGCAGACATATTTTGTGATCTTACCAGGACACGGCGTAAATGTATTTGGATCTTCAGCTGTTATCCTACACTCGATCGCATGACCTTTTAGCTCGATGCTCTCTTGTGATGGTAGTGCCTCGCCTTCAGCCACTTTTATCATAAGCTCGATGATATCAAGTCCGCTTACCATTTCGCTCACTGTGTGTTCAACTTGAAGTCTTGTATTCATCTCGATGAAGTAAAAGTCTAAATTTTTATCAACTAAAAACTCAAACGTACCAGCTCCCTCGTAGCCGATAGCTTTTGCCGCTTTTATGGCTGTTTCGTGAAGTCTCTCTCTTGTCTTGTCATCAAGTAAAATAGCTGGGCTTTCTTCGATCAGCTTTTGGTGGCGACGCTGCATAGAGCAGTCACGCTCGCCTATGTGAAGCACATTGCCATGGCTGTCGCCAATTACTTGAACTTCGATGTGGCGTGGATTTAGGATATATTTTTCCATATACATCGTGCCATCACCAAATGCGCTCATAGCTTCACTTTCAGCTGACCAAAATGCCTTTTCTAAATCCTCTTCACGTTCAACCACGCGCATACCACGTCCGCCACCACCTGCAGCAGCCTTTAATATAACTGGATAGCCTATCTTTTTGGCTAGCTCTTTTGCAGCTTTTGTGTCAGCCACAGCGCCGTCTGAGCCAGGAATTACTGGTACGCCAGCTCTTTGCATGACCTGCTTTGCCTTGCTCTTATCGCTCATCAAAGCCATCGCAGCGACACTTGGTCCTATAAATTTGATCTTGTGATGTGAGCAAATTTCAACAAAATTTTGATTTTCACTTAAAAAGCCATATCCAGGGAAAATAGCGTCTGCTTCGCTGATCTCAGCCGCACTTATGATAGCTGGGATATTTAGGTAGCTATCGCTTGAGCGCTCTTTACCGATGCAAATGGCTACGTCAGCATATTTTACGTAAAGTGCGTCTTTATCAGCGGTTGAATAGACTACAACAGCTTCTTTACCCATCTCCTTTATCGTTCGCAAAGCACGAAGAGCGATTTCGCCGCGGTTTGCGATTAAAATTCTTTTTAATTCCATTAATTTTTCTCCACGCCAAATAACGGCAATCCAAACTCAACTGGCTGTCCGTCAGAGACTAGCATCTCAGTGATCTGGCAGTCAAACTCAGCCTCGATCTCGTTCATTATCTTCATAGCCTCGATGATACCTACTACATCGCCTTTTCTTACTCTTTGACCTACTTTTACAAATGGAGCAGCGCCTGGGCTTGGAGCAGCATAGAAAGTACCTACCATAGGAGATTTTATGCTATCTTTTGGCGAGTTTGTGGCTGGTTTTACCTCTGAATTAACGACTACATTTACAGGTGCTGGAGCTGGTGCTTGTGCTGCTGGTTTAGCAGGCGCGCAATAATCTGAAAATTTTTCAAGCTCTACCTCAAAATCACCACTTTTTATTTTGATATGATTCATCTCCATATCATTAAAAAATTCGATAAGCTCTTTTATATCTTCTTTTTTCATAGAAATTTCTCCTAAATTTTTATATAAGCGTCTAATTGTAGCGAAAATTAGATAAAAAATTTTTTTATGAAGCAAAAACGAGAACTCAAAGCTACTCTTTTTTGCTAAGTTATTTTTCAGTAATAATTATCTTAATGCCTTTAGTATCCACTAAATTTTCATCGATGATGATCTCATCTATCTTTGCTGCCCTTATCACGCCACTTTTTGGATTTTTTATGCTTTTTATCGCTCCGCTTGTGCTTACATCGACACTTGAATATTCAAACGCAAGACTCGTATCCATAAAAATGCAATCTTTTACGATCAAATTTTCCACGTAGCAAAGGGCTTGCAAACTCTTTATCGTGCAGTTTATGAGCGTCACATTTTTTGAGTTCCAAGCTAGATATTCGCCTGAGATGAGGCAGTTTTGCGCTACCACATTTTCGCAGTTCCAAAAAGCATCTTTTGAAATGAGCTTTGAGTTTGTGATGCGAAGGTTTTTGCAGCTATCAAAGCAGTAATTTCCGTCTAAATTTAGCCCATCGATCTCTAAATTTTCACTATTTGCCCCAAAGTAATCGCCCCTAGCAAAGACATTTTTTATCCTAACGCCCGTACATCCCCAAAGTGTTTCACTAGCATCTGAAAAATTTACATTTTCTAGCGAAATTTGCGAGCTTTTTCTAAAGCTTTTTGGAGCATTGATGAGCGCGTCTTTGAAGCTTAAATTTGTGCTGTACCACATACCAGCCCTTGCTAGAGGCTCCAAGTATCCGCCATTTAGCGTGATGTCGCTTGCGTACCAAAGTGGATATTTGTAGGCAAAAACGCACTCATTTAGCTTTAAATTTGAGCTATGCTTTAGTGGCGACTCGCCATCTTCAAAGATACAGTTTGTAAAATTTACACTTTTTGCCCCAAACATCGCACGCTCGCCAGTAAAAATTTCTGCATTTTTCTCTTGCATTTTCGTCCCTTATTAATTTTTGCTGTTAAAATTATACTAATTTTCATCTAATTTATTCGCTTTACTAAATTTACTTTAAAGACGCAAAGCGTTATAATCGCCCAAAAAAGGAGCAAAAATGGGTTTAAAGTCAGACTCTTGGATAAGAAAAATGTCGGTTGAGAAAAATATGATAGTGCCATTTGCCGAGGAGCAGGTCGGACGCGGCGTCGTTAGCTACGGCGTTTCTAGCTACGGCTACGATATCCGCGTTGGTGATGAGTTTAAAATTTTTACAAACATCGGCGGTACCGTGGTAGATCCCAAAAATTTCGACGAGAAAAACGTAGTGGATTTTAAGGGCGACGTCTGCATCGTACCGCCAAATTCTTTTGCTCTAGCGCGCACGATCGAGTACTTTAACATGCCTGATAACGTGCTAGCGATCTGCCTTGGCAAAAGCACCTACGCAAGGTGCGGCATCATCGTAAACGTCACGCCTTTTGAGCCTGGATTTAAGGGACACATCACGATAGAAATTTCAAACACGACACCACTTCCTGCGAAAATTTATGCAAATGAGGGTATCGCGCAGGTGCTATTTATCGAGGGTGATGAGCCTTGCGAGGTAACCTATGCTGACAAAAATGGTAAATACCAAGCCCAAGAAGGCATCACGCTGCCTAGAATTTTGAAGTAATTTTCATGCCTTTGCGACCTTGCAAAGGCTAAATTTAAATACTACTTTTACAATTTCCTCTAAACATTAATTAAAATTTGACGAAATAGAATCTAGAAAGATAAAAAAATTTTTAATAAATTTTAAAATTTTGGCATAGCTTTTGCTTAAATTTTTATAAAATACAATTTAGATTTAGCTATTTATACCCCAAAAAATAGTTAGTAAAGGGCGCAATAATGTTTAATGATAAATCAATACTAATCACCGGCGGAACAGGAAGTTTTGGTAAAAAGTACACCGAAATTTTGTTAAAAAAATACAATCCAAGAAGGCTAGTTATCTACTCACGCGACGAGTTAAAGCAATACGAAATGGCTCAAGTCTTTAAAGATAAAGCGATGCGTTTTTTCATCGGCGACGTGAGGGACTATAAGCGCTTAAGAACCGCGATGAATGGCATAGACTATGTCATCCACGCAGCTGCGATGAAACATGTACCAATCGCAGAATATAACCCAATGGAGTGCATCAAAACAAACATTGACGGCGCTCAAAACGTCATCGACGCCTCTTTGGAGTGTGGCGTTAGCAAGGTAATCGCTCTCTCAACTGATAAGGCGTGCAACCCTGTAAATTTATATGGGGCTACAAAGCTAGCAAGTGACAAACTCTTTGTCGCTGCAAATAACATTGTTGGAGACAAAAAAACAAGATTTAGCGTCGTAAGATATGGAAATGTCGTTGGTTCACGTGGCTCAGTAGTGCCGCTCTTTAAAAAGCTGATCGCACAAGGAGAAAAAGAGCTTCCTATCACGCATGAGAAAATGACCAGGTTTTGGATCACACTTGAGCAAGGGGTAAATTTCGTCCTTAAAAACTTTGAGAGGATGAAAGGTGGCGAAATTTTCATACCAAAGATCCCGTCAATGACGATGGTTGATCTCGCAAAAGCCCTTGCACCAGACCTTGGCGTCAAGATCATAGGCATTCGTCCAGGTGAAAAGATGCATGAGATGATGATCTCAAGAGATGATGCGCATCTTACGTATGAATTTGATGATTACTACGTTATTAGTCCGTCTATTCAGTTTTTAACAGCACAGGACTTCTCGACAAATGCCCTTCATCAAAAGGGCAAACCAGTGAGCGAGGACTTTGAATATAGCTCAAATACAAATAAAATTTGGCTCGATAGAGCAGGCCTTCTTGAGATGATAGGAGATGCTAAATGATCCCTTACAGCCGTCAGCAGATCACAGAAGAAGATATCAAGGTAGTAGCAGATGCACTAAGAGACGACATCTTAACAGGTGGTCAAAAGGTCAGTAAATTTGAAGAGGAGCTGGCAAAGTATGTTGGCGTAAAGCATGTTGTCGTCATGAACTCCGCCACTTCAGCTCTTCACGTAGCCTATCTTAGCCTTGGCGTAAAGGAGGGCTATGAAGTGATCACGACGCCTATCACTTTTGCAGCCACTGCAAATACAGCTTTGATGGCAGGAGCGCAGGTTAAATTTTGCGACGTTAAGATGGATGGCAACATCGATGAAGAGAAAATTCCAGCTCTTATCACACCAAAGACAAAGGTTATAACTGCGGTTGATTACGGCGGTAACCCCGTGGAGCTAGATAAGATCATAAATTTAGCCAAAAAACACGGCATAAAAGTGATAGATGACGCCTCTCACGCCCTTGGTAGCGTGCAAAACGGCGTAAAAGTTGGCGTTAAGGCTGATATTAGCATATTTAGCTTTCATCCAGTAAAGCCTATCACCACGCTTGAAGGCGGCGCGCTTGCTACAAACGACGATGAGCTAGCAAGGCTAGCAAGGCTATATAGAAGCCATGGCATCACTAAAACAAAGCTTTGGGATAGCGACATGAGCCTGCTTGGATACAACTACAGGATCACGGACGTGGCCTGCGCTTTGGGACTTAGCCAGCTAAAAAGGCTGGATGGCTTTATCGCTAAAAGAAATGAGATAGCTAAATTTTATGATGAGAAATTTAGTGAGTGTGAATACTTTAAAACTATAAATATCCCAGCAAATACAACTAGCTCAAGGCACCTATATCCAGTGCTTTTGGATGAGAAATTTTGGGATAAAAAAGAGCAAATTTTTGAAGCGCTCTTGCAAAAAGGCGTTGGCGTGCAGGTGCATTATAAACCAACATATAAATTTAGCTTTTATAAAGCGCTAGTTGGCGAAATTTCACTGCCAAATGCGGAGAAATTTTATAGCGCCGAGCTTAGTATCCCATGCCACCATGGCATGAGCGTGGATGATGCTAAATTTGTTGCAAGCACGCTTTTTGATGTGCTAAAAAGCTTTAGCGAGTAAAAATGATCTGCATCATCCCAGCAAGAGGCGGTAGCAAGAGAATACCTGGCAAAAATATAAAAGACTTTTTAGGCAAGCCCTTAATCGCATATAGCATCGAGGCTGCACTAAATTCTAAAGTTTTTAGCGAAGTGATCGTAAGCACTGATGATGAAATGATCGCAAATGTGGCTAGAGAATTTGGAGCTATCGTGCCATTTTTTAGAGATGCAAACCTAAGCGATGACTACGCGACAAGTACTGATGTGATAAAAGACGCGATAAGACGCGTAAAATCTAGCTTTAGTGACGTCTGCTGCCTTTATGCCACAGCACCGCTTATAACGGCTGAAATTTTAAAAGAGGCCGCAGGAGAGTTTAAAAGGCAGGAATGTAAATTTTTATTTTCAGCGACTGCGTTTGATTTTCCTATACAAAGGGCGATAAAACTTGACGAAAATGCTAGAGTTAGCATGTTTTATCCGCAGTTTGAAAAGACACGCTCGCAAGATCTTGAGCCTGCGTTTCATGACGCTGGGGCATTTTATTTTGGTAAAAAAGAGGCTTGGCTGGAGTGCAGTGCTTTGTTTACACCACACTCAAAGGCATATTTATTGCCAAGAAATTTAGTCTGCGACATCGACACACTAGAGGATTTTGAGTTTGCTAAGAAGCTTTATTTGATAAATAATGGAAAGATTTGATTGAAAGAATTTAAAGAGCTCCCCCTGCTAAAAACGCTCGTGCGCGCTGATAGTAGCAGTAAGATAGGGCATGGGCACATTAGGCGAGACCTTTTGCTTGCTAAAAAATTTAACGACATCTCATTTGCGTCTTTGAGGCTAGATGGTGACATTTTTGATGAGATAAACTACCCCAAATTTACTCTAAGAAGTGGCGAGATAGATGAGCTTTGCGAACTTATAAAAGATAATAAATTTGAGCTTCTTATCATCGACCACTACGGCTTTAGCTTTGAAGACGAAAGAGCTATAAAAGAAAAAACTGGCATTAAAATTTTATCATTTGACGACACTTACGAAAAACATTTTGCAGACTATATTTTAAATGTAAATTTATATGCACAAAAGGCAAGATACGAGAGGCTTGTAGAAAAAAGCTGTGAGGTGTTTTGTGGAAGCGAGTTTTTGCTAGTTAGAGATGAGTTTTATGAAGAAGCGCAGGTAAAAAGGGAGAAAATTTACGACTACGCTATCATTCTTGGAGGCACTGATATCTCAGGCCTCGGAGCTAAAATTTCAGAAAAACTGCTCCTTAAAAAGCTAAAAACAGCCGTCATCACAACTAGCGGAAATAAAAACTTAAGCGCACTAAAAGAGATATCTAGTAAAAACGAAAATTTTAGCCTTTTTGTAGATAGTAAAAGCGTAGCAAGGCTGATGAACGAAGCTAAAATACTTATCATAACAGCAAGCTCGCTTGTAAATGAGGCTTATATTTTGGGAGCTAAATTTAAAGCCATTTGCGTAGCGGATAATCAAAAAGAGATCTTTGCTTGGCTAAAAGAAAATGGATATGAGGCTTACTGGGGAGATGAAATTTGCTTGAGCTTATAAATTTTACCTCGCTTAGTGGCGAGCAAAAACTGATGGTCTTAAAGTGGCGAAATGACGAGCGTATAGCCAAATTTATGAAAAACAAAAGCGTTGGCAAAGAGGAGCATTTTGCTTTTTTAGAGAGATTAAAGAGCATTCAAGATAAGATCTACTTTTTAGTAAAAGACGAGGGTGAATTTATCGGAGTGGTGAGCTTCGTTGATATAACGAAAGAGAGTTGCGAATTTGGCGTTTATAAAAACCCAGAGCTAAAAGGAGTGGGTAAAAAGCTGCTTGATCTCATAAAAGACTACGCTTTTTTTACATTAAAAGTTGGCTCGCTAAAGGCAAAAGCTTATAATAACAACAAAAAAGCGCTCGCACTTTATGAAAATTTTGGCTTTAGGATCTATGCAAAAGATGGTGAGTTTAGCTATCTTGAGCTAAAAAATAAAACGGACTAGCGGATGAAAATAGGAAATTTTGATACATACAAAAAGGTCTTTATAATAGCAGAGCTCTCTGCTAATCACAGCGGTAGCCTAAAAACGGCGGTAGATACGATAAAGGCGGCTAAGCGCGCTGGAGCTGACGCGATAAAGCTTCAGACATATACGCCTGATAGCCTGACTCTAAATTCGCACCTAGACGACTTTGTCATAAAAGGCGGACTTTGGGATGGGAGAAATTTATACGAGCTTTACCAAGAGGCGCTAACGCCAAAAGAGTGGCATGCTGAGCTTTTTAAAGTGGCAAAAGAGGAGGGGCTTGTCTGCTTTTCAAGCCCATTTTGTAAGGAGGACGCCAACTTTTTAGAGCAGTTTAACCCGCCAGCTTATAAGATCGCAAGTTTTGAGGTGACGGACTATGATTTTGTAGAATTTGTAGCCAAAAAAGGCAAGCCCATCATCATCTCAACTGGCATAGCCTACGAAGAAGAGATACAAGCCGTGGTGCAAATTTGCAAAAATGCAGGCAATAGCGATATCGCCCTTTTAAAATGCACTTCAAGCTACCCAGCACAGCTAAATGGTATGAATTTGCAAACGATAGCTGATATGAGAAAGAAATTTGGCGTAGAGGTCGGCTTTTCTGATCATACATTAGGCGTGACAGCTCCAGTTGTTGCGGTTAGTTTGGGTGCTAGGATAATTGAAAAGCATTTTATACTTGATAAAAGCGTAAAAAGCGTTGATAGCGCATTTAGTCTTGATGAGAACGAATTTGCTCTTATGACAAAATGCGTTAGAGAGGCCGAGGAGCTTTTGGGTGTGGTAAACTACGAGCTAGATGAAAAAGCGGTTTTAAATAGGAGATTTTCACGCTCACTTTATGCAAGCGCAGATATAAAAAAGGGTGAAAATTTTAGCGAGCAAAATATAAGGAGCGTGCGTCCAGGGTACGGCCTGCACCCTAAATTTTTAAAAGAGCTGATCGGCAAAAAAGCAAAAAGAGATATAAAATTTAGCGAGAGATTAACAAAGGGGGATTTGATATGAACAATAAAAATGATAAGGCATCTAATAAAAAGGCAAAACCATCTAAAGATAATGTATCAAATATCCAAAATCCTATCTTTCAAAAAAATCTTCAAGCACTATTTCAACAAGATGAAATTCTAGCAGCTAGACTTTGGTCTATTGCTGGCAATGAAGACTATGAAATTTTTATAGGAAAAGATCCAATTGATATAAATTTAATAAACAAGCATACTTTTAAATATATCTATGAAAATCCTGGAGCAGACATTTTAAAGCTGCTTGAAGATATAGAAAGTGACTATAAACGTTATCCGATACTATTTTTTTATGGACTAGGTAATGGTGTACTCTATAAAGCACTAGCAAAAAATGAAACACACCAAAAAATCGTAGTCATAGAGCCAGAGATCGAGATCATATATCTTGTTTTAAATGTTATTGATCTATCAAACGAACTAGAAAGTGGACAGATAATACTTTTTTATTCAAAATTTGCCACCTATACACATTTTTATTATCTGGTTACAGAAGCGAAACTAAACTCATATGCAAAAACCTATGATAATCTTATGATTCATATGCCTTTTTATGATCAATTTGAAGAGGACTACATAAGAATAAATAAAGAGATTACAAGAGCATTTTCTCAAATAGTAGTTGCTCACGGCAATAGCATAGACGATCTTTTATTAGGTACAAGACAAAATTGTGAAAATTTAGTTCCTATGATTAGCAATTATTGCTACACGAGCCTTGTTAAAAAAAGATATGGTCTTATGGATACAGCTATAATTGTATCAACTGGTCCAAGCCTAGATAAACAGCTTAATACACTTAAAAAATTTGCTCCATATGTTAGCATTATAAGCGTTGATGCATCTTATCCAATACTTGCAAGACATGGTATAAAGCCTGATTATGTAATGTCGATTGAAAGAATAGAACCAACTTCTAGTTTTTTTGAAAAAAAGCATCCGAATATTGATGACAATATACACTTTATTGTTGCCTCAGTTACACACAAGCAAACTATTAAAAATATCTTGCCAAGAAAACTAGTACTAACTATGAGACCTCAACAAGAGGAGTATATGTTTGGTCTAAAAAGATATGGATACTTGGGTGTGGGACATAGTTGTGCAAACATGGCCTATCAGCTAGCCTATGTCTTAGGACATAAAAATATCGTTTTTATAGGACAGGATCTAGCATTTGGTAAAGATGGGGCGAGCCATGCAAAAGGTCACGCTTTTGCGCAAGCGGATGAAAATTTATATGTTAAAGCTTATGGCGGAGAGGGAGAGGTTAAAACAACGTATGTTTGGACTCTATTTAAAAATCAGTTTGAAAATGACATCGCCCAATCAAGCTTAGAGAATATAAAATCATATAACTGTACCGAAGGTGGTGCTAGAATAGAAGGAACTATAGAAAGGCCGTTTTTAGAAGTAATGTATGAGCTATGCAAAGACAAAGAGATTAAAAAACTGCCTAATATCAAAAAAGACAGTGAAATGACGGTAAATAAAAACCTTTTAAAAGCTTATAAAGTCATACTTGCAAAGATAAAAGCTCAAAGTGAAGTCAAACAACAAATAGAAAAAGTCTTTTTAGAAGTGGTGCCTAGTATAGATAAATTGCTTGAGCTCAATAAAGAAAATAAAATAGAAAAAAAGCACTTTAATGAGCTTCTTAAAATAACAAAAAAGATAGATAAACTAAAAGATGTAATCGCAAAACGTAATTATCAAAAATATGTAGATAATATATTACAAATTTCAGTCTATTATCAAGAACTTGAGCTTGCAAAAATTTCTGTAGCACCAAGTGACACAACCATCCAAAAAACCAACAAGCTTCTTATGTGGGTAAATATGCACAAGTACTGGATGTTCTCCGCAGCTGGCGGACTAAATGCCGACATCGAAGTTACTAAAAAAGCTTCAAAAGCACTTGTTGCTGAGCTAAAAAAGAGAAAACTAATAACTAAAAATGAGATAGGAAAAGCAAAAGAAAATTTTATACTGAGTATATAAGCTAATTTGTAAGTAGAATTATTTTACTTACGATCTTTTTATTTGGCTTACTAGTTTTAGTAAGCCTCTGTCACAATTATAAATTTATAACACAACCCATTATAAACCACTAGAGCAAAGACAAAATAGATACATTACTATTTATTTTTAGTAGATAAAGCCCCAAAGTTAAACTCTGGGGCGTGGGTTTGCGTATTGTAAAAGCATTAACACTCTTAAGGCTTTGTTACTGCGACAAAGCCTCTATCTAAAACCTTAATGAAACTATTGTAGAAGCTTCATTACGTTTTGTTGTACGCTGTTTGCTTGACTCATAGCATAAGCACCTGATTGAGCTAGGATATTATGTTTTGAGAAGTTAGCAGACTCACTAGCAAAATCAACGTCTCTGATTTGAGACTCTGCTGATTTTACGTTAACTTGAGTTACAGTTATGTTATTAACTGTAGCTTGAAGTTGGTTTTGAACTGAACCAAGGTCTGAACGAACTTGATCAAGTGTTTTTTGAGCAGACTCAGCGATACTCATAACAGCCATCGCACCGCGAAGTGTCATAACACCAGCAGACTGAGCTACTGATAAAGCTCCACTCATTCTTTGGAAGCCCATAGCTGTTGCTAGGGTTTTATCTATTTGACCTCTTATATCTCTTAGTGATACTGATTGTTGAGCACCACCATTAGCAGAGAATGCTAGAGATAGTTTAGCAACACCACCAGCATTTAGCTTGATATCTCTACCGTCAAGACGAACTAGGTTTAGTCTACCTACAAATCCAGTTAAAGATGTACCTTTAGCAGCTGCACCTTTACCGCCAAGACCCTTTGAGATGTCTTTACCAGAAGCTACGATAGCACGGCCATCACGGCTTGTTAGTACCATTTTACCAGTTTCGGCATCAACAGAAGCTTCAACACCAGTTTGGTCTTTTACAGAGTTGATAGCATTTACAAGTGCACCGTTTGCATCATTTGCTTTAACCTCTAGATCACCAATTTTAACACCGTTGATTGTTAAAGACTGAATTAAACCACCGCCAATAGCAGCGCTTGCTTTCCAAGTAACGTCAGCTGTAGCTCTAACACCAGTTCTATCAGCAACTTTGTTGATATTCTCAGCTAGAGCACCAAGACCTTTACCGATACCTGTTGAGATAGTAGCAGCTGTAACGCCAACATCATTTACACCATCAACGTTTAAGAATTTAAGATTTACTGTACCCATAGCTGTAAGTAGTCTTGAACTCTCAAAACGTGTAAGACCGATCTTATCAGACGTAGTCGCACCAATACTTGCTTTAACAGTTTGGTTTGAGTAAGCACCTATTTGGAATTCTTTATTAGAGAATGTTCCGTTTAGTAGTTGCTGACCGTTAAATGAAGTAGTGTTACCGATATTGTCAAGCTCTTCCATTAGACGAACGATATCAGCTTGCAATGCTTGGCGTGATTGAGTTGTTTGGCCGTCTTGAGCTGATTGAGTAGCTTTTGTCTTGATAGTATCAAGAATTTTTAGCTGCTCGTCCATAGCTTTATCGGCAACTTGAATGATACCAATAGCATCATTACCGTTTGCAATAGCTTGACCTAAAGCTGAAGCTTGACTTCTTAAGCTATCTGCAATAGATAGACCTGAAGCATCGTCTGCAGCTGTTTGAATCCTAAGACCTGAGCTAAGTTTGTTAAGTGACTTAGATAGGTCAGTGTTGTTGCTAACTGCGTTAGCGTGTGTGTTAAGTGCGTTTACGTTTGTGTTAATACGAAAACTCATTGTAAATCCTTTTAATTTTTTAGTTACGACTTCTTGTCGCACAAAAACTATATCGTGAAATTTTTTAAAAACTTTATAGGCATGAATGAAAAAATTTTTAAAATAATGAAGACGGATTTGATTTTTATGTCTTGATACTTTAAAAATTATTTCTGCTACAATTACGCCAAAAAATTTAAAGGCTATATATATAATGAAAAGCTTAATCATCGTGGAATCTCCTGCAAAAGCAAAGACTATCAAAAATTTCTTAGACAAAAGCTACAATGTCATCGCCTCAAAAGGCCACATCAGAGACCTGCCAAAAACGAGCTTTGGCATCAAGATAGAAGATAGCAAATTTACCCCAGAGTATCGCATTAGCAGCGATCACTCCACCATCGTAAAAGAGATAAAAGAGCTTGCTAAGGGTGCAGATGAAATTTACCTCGCGACCGATGAGGATAGAGAGGGTGAGGCGATCGCGTTTCACATCGCAAATGCCATCGGCAAGGAGCCAACCAGCCTGCCTCGCATCGTCTTTCATGAGATCACCAAAAGCGCCATACAAAACGCTTTAAAAAGCCCAAGGCACGTCGATATGAACAGCGTCAATGCCCAGCAAACAAGGCGCTTACTGGACCGCATCGTTGGCTACAAGCTAAGCCCACTTTTAAATTTAAAGATACAAAAAGGCTTAAGCGCTGGACGTGTGCAAAGTGCAGCCCTAAAAATAATAGTCGACCGCGAGCGTGAAATCCAGGCGTTTAAACCAGTCGAATACTATACTATCGACACCATTTTTAAAAAAGACCTAGACGCTGAGCTAGTTAAATTTGAAAACCAAAAGATCGAAAAGCTCACTATCCAAAACCCAGATCGCGCAAAATACATCATTGAAAATTTACAAAATGAGAAATTCAGTGTCCGAGAGATCGAGAGCAAGGATAGAAAGATCCAGCCAAGCCCGCCATTTATGACCTCAACGCTTCAGCAAAGTGCGAGCAACCGCCTTGGCTTTAGTCCTAAAAAGACGATGATGATCGCGCAAAGCCTCTATGAGGGCGTGCAAACAAACGAGGGCTTCATGGGTGCGATCACTTATATGAGAACGGATAGCTTAAATTTAGCCAAAGAGGCTGTCGCGGCCGCTAGGGAGCACATCCTGCAAAACTACGGCAAAGAGTATCTGCCGGCCAAAGCGATAAGCTACACGACAAGCTCAAAAGGCGCGCAAGAAGCCCATGAAGCGATCCGCCCTACAAATTTAAACTTCACACCGCAAATCGCCGCTAAATTTTTAGAAAAAGACGCGCTCAAACTCTATACGCTCATCTACAATAGATTTTTAGCCTGCCAAATGAGCGCATGTGTAAGCCAAACGCAAAATGTCTATGTAGCAAGCGAAAAAGGCGAGTTTAAGATAAGTGGCAGAAAGGTGCTATTTGACGGCTTTTACAAGGTTTATGGCGAGCTTGATAAGGATAAAATTTTGCCAAATTTAAAAAAGGGCGACGAAATGAGTTTGCAAAGCATAAAAAGCACGCAAAACTTCACCGAGCCACCAGCTAGGTACTCTGAAGCTGGCCTTGTTAAAAAGCTAGAAAGTCTAGGCATCGGTCGCCCAAGCACCTACGCACCGACCATCTCGCTACTAACATCAAGAGACTACGTGAGGATCGAGAAAAAGCAGCTCATACCAAACGAGATCGCATTTAGCATGATAGGCGTTTTGGAGGAGCACTTTAGCAACATCGTCGATAGCGAATTTACCTCACATCTTGAAGAAAAGCTCGATGAGATCGCACTTGACAAGGCTGACTGGCAAAAGGTGCTAAGCGACTTTTACTATCCATTTATGGAAAAAATAAGCGCTGGCAAAACTGGCATAAAAAGCCTAAAAACAGCCACCCCGATCGGAGAAAAATGCCCAGAGTGCGGAAGCGAGCTAGTGCTTAGAAAGGGCAGATATGGCGAGTTTATCGCTTGTTCAAATTTCCCAAAATGCAAATACTCAAGAAACGTCGCAAAAGATAATGAAAAGAGCGCAGAACCTGGCTCTACAACGGTTGCTAAGCCAAAACGCGAGCTTAAAAAGCTTGACGTGCCATGTCCAAAGTGTGGCGGCGAGATCGTCGAGAGATTTAGCAGGCGTGGTAAATTTTATGGATGTGCCAACTATCCAAAATGCGACTTCGTCTCAAACTACGAGCCAGTTGAGCAAAAATGCGACGAATGTGGCGGCGATATGATCAAAAAAGAGCTTAAAAAAGGCACATTTATAGAGTGCACAAAATGCAAAAAAAAGACGCTTATCTCTGAAAACTAAAAAATTCTAGCCAAATTTGAGTCCTTGAGCCTAAATTTGGCTTTTATAAATTTGGAATTTAAATGCCTGACACCACCGCTAAGCTTAGCCAGCATAAAGGGCAAAAACCTCGTCACCAACTACACTCAGTTAGAGGGCAGCTTCACATCGTAGCACTCACTTTTTGGACTTTTTGATGAGCTTAGCGCTTTGCCAAATTTAAAAACAGATCTTTTAAAAGAGAGAGCGGAAATTTACAATAGAAAGTAATGTCATAAAATTTAAATTTTTCGCATAGCTTTTAATAAATTTATATCTTGGAGAAATTTTAAAATTTATAGATATACGAACACATGCAGTGCAAAATCGCTATCACATGCACTTCTAACGTGCGAAGAGCTTAGATGATTTAAAGGGGGATAAGGGGACGGCTCTTTGCTTCGCTAGCTCGCAGCTGCAAGCAGACCGCAACTCAAGCCCATCTATCTCCCTTTGAATAAAAATAAATTTATACATTTCATCAAACTATTTTTACAAATTTATAAACCATCCTACTTAAATTTTAAACCTACCAAAGCTATAATACGCCCCAAAAAAGGATGAAAAATGAAAACAATTATGCTCTGTGCGATATGCTCAGTCACTCAAGGAAACTGCGCCGAGGACTGCGCTTATTGCACGCAAAGTGCCAAAGCTGGTGCCGATATCTCAAAATTTAAAGAAAAAAGCGTGCAACAGGTGGTGGACGAAGCCAAAATGGCTTATAAAAACCACGCTCTTGGCTTTTGTTTAGTTACAAGCGGTGCTAGACTAAATGACAAAAAGACCGACTATATCGCATCTTTAGCAAGAGCCGTGAGCAAAGAAGTGCCAAATTTGATGCTCATCGCATGTAACGGCATGGCTACTTACGAGCAGCTTAGTGAGCTTAAAAAGGCTGGCGTTTTTAGCTACAACCACAACCTTGAAACAAGCCGAGAATTTTTCCCAAAAATTTGTAAAACACACACTTGGGCCGAGAGATATCAGACAAATTTAGATGCAAAAAGAGCAGGTCTTATGCTTTGTACTGGTGGTATTTACGGCGTTGGCGAGAGTGAGGCTGACAGGGTGAGCTTTAGAGCTAGTCTAAAAGAGCTTGAGCCATTTTCATCACCAATAAATTTTTTCATCAAAAACGAATCTCTAAGTCTAGATCTACCCCCTCTTAGTGCGGATGAAGCCCTAAAAATAGTGCGTGAGACCAAAAGAGATCTACCAGAAACTAGAGTCATGATAGCTGGTGGTAGGGAGAAAATTTTGGGCGAGAGGCAGTACGAGATCTTTGAAAATGGCGCCGATGCGATCGTGATAGGCGACTACCTCACCGCAAAAGGCGAGAAAGCTAGCAAGGATATCGAGGAGCTTACAAAGCGCGGTTTTAGCTTCGCTAGTATCTGCCATTAATGCTTGCAAATTTACTTTTCGCAGGGCTTGGAGGCTTTATCGGGGCTGGATGCAGGTTTTTAGCTGGCGAGCTGCTAAAATTTAGCCACTTTCCGCTAGCTACGCTTGGCGTAAATGTGCTTGGCAGCTTTATTATCGGCGTTTTGTTTTGTCTAAATTTAAGCCAAATCGTGAGGGTGTTCTTGGTCGTTGGCATACTTGGCGGATTTACAACATTTTCAAGCTTTAGCCTTGATAGCGTGAAATTTTTACTAGAAGGCGAGCTGGTAAAAGGCTTTTTAAATATCTTTTTAAACCTTGTCCTTTGCCTACTTGCAAGCTATCTTGGAATTTTGCTTGGCAAGAGTTTATGAGAGTTTGCAAATTTAATAGAGTTTAAATTTTGCTAGATTTTCTTAATCGCATGCAGTGCTTTAGCACCATTGCATGCGCTTTGAACGTGCGAGGGGATTGGGGGATTTAAAAAGGGGGATAAGGGGACGGCTTCGTAACTCGAGTCCCCTTGTCTCCCTTTTGAATAAAAGAACCTAAAAATAAAAAAGTCTGTATTTTTAAAAATAGAATTTTACTATCGCGAAAATTTTAAAATTCTATTCACTCGCAAGAATTGACTACTGATTTTAGGTCTCGCAAAGCTTGCCACTAAAATCAGAGCCGAAATTACTCGTTCATGAAATTTTAAAATTTACTTGACACTTATCTGACTTGATAAATAAAAATTTGTTGTAGTTTTTAATCGCATGTAGCGCAAAATACCGCCACATCCACCTTTCTACCTAGCTTCTACCTTTGGCATTTGAAGCATAAAATTTCTAGCTTCACTTAAAAGTACAGGCTTAAGCCCATCTACTAGAGTTTTTGGGTCATAAATTCTCTCATATGAAAGTATTAAAACTCCATCTTTTCTAAGTAAAAAGTGGATTATTTCTATATTTTTACTGCTAGTTTCATCTTTTATGAGAGCTAAAATTTGATCATTCTCTTCACTATAAAGCACCTCTTTAGCCTCTTTTATCTTTCTTTTTAGCTCAGCAAGCATACTTTCACTTTTTATATTTTTGTCAAATTTCACTCTAAAGCTTACAAAATGCTCATCAAAATTTTCATTTTTTAAAAAGTAAAAGCTCTCATCTTTGGCTGTATTTTTCTTATAAAAAACGCTTCCATCAAATTTAAAACTTTGAACCAAACTTAGCTCGTCTGCAAAGCCAAAAATTCCAAAAAACATCAAGACAAAAAATAGAAATTTACGCATAAATTTGCACTCCAAATTTTTAAAAATTTGTCGCCATTTTGCCCAAAAATCGCTTAGCTTAATCAAAAAATAACAAAGCTTTTTATACAATCAAACATTTTTAATTTAAGGATCTTTTTGCAGTTACATCAAGCTAGCGAGCTTAGTATTCTTGTCGTTTTGGCATTTATCGTCTTTGCTTCGCCTTATATTTCTAAAATTTTACGCATTCCTGTCGCTCCTGCTGAGATAATACTTGGAGCACTAGCTAGCTACATCGGGCTTGTCGGCGAAAATGAGATGTTTAAGCTAATTAGCGAAGTTGGCTTTTTCTTTTTGATGTTTCTAGCTGGTATGGAGATCGATCTTAGAATGCTTATAAATATTGACCGCAAAATTTTACGTCTGGGGCTTATCTATCTTGCCCTCATCTACTCGCTAGCAACTGCACTTACATTTAGTTTTAATCTTAGTTTGCTCTATATTATCATTATCCCGATAATGGCCGTTGGCATGATATTTACGTTATTTAAAGAGTATGGTAGAGATGTAAAATGGCTAAATTTAAGCATGCTTATTGCAACTATTGGTGAGCTTATAAGCATTACGCTTTTGACATTTATAGCTGCCTATTTGCAGTTTGGAGCTAGTATAAATTTATGGCTAACGATTGGCTATTTGATCTTATTTTTAGCTATCAGCGTGCTTAGCTTTAAAATTTTAGATGTGCTTTTTTGGTGGTATCCGGGGCTTAAAGTGATCCTTATGCCGCACTACGACAAGGACGAAAAGGATATTAGACTAAGCATTGCGGTATTTTTTTCGATGATTGCACTTATGCTTTATTTAAATTTAGAAGTTGCCTTTGGTGCGTTTATCGCAGGTATGTTTATAGCTACATTTTTTGATCATAAAAAAGACTTACCACACAAGCTTTCAAGCTTTGGATTTGGATTTTTGGTGCCGATATTTTTTATACACATAGGCTCAACCTTCAAGCTCTCAAGCCTAAGCTCAAATGAAGTGATAAAAGATGCTATTTTTATATTTTGTGCGATGCTTGCCACAAGGCTTTTTTCAAGTGTGTTATTTGTAGGAAAATTAGGATTTAAAGGGATATTTTTGTTTTCTCTCTCACAATCCATGCCACTAACGCTTTTAGTAGCAGTTGCTACTATCGCACACAGATCAGGTGAGATAAGTGATTATTCTTACTCATCTTTTATCCTAGCAAGCCTAGCTCAAGCTATAATAGGGACAATAATTATAAAATTTCTAATGCAATCAAGAAGTAAGGAGTAAAAATGTCATCAAATACAGCTACGCTAACTGATAACAGAACTGGCAAGAGTTACGAGTTTCCTATACTAAAAGGCACTATGGGACCTGATGTGATAGACATATCGACATTTTTTAGTGATACTGGAATGTTTACTTTTGACAGAGGTTATACTTCAACTGCGATGTGTCGCTCAGCGATAACTTATATAGACGGCTTAAAAGGCGAACTAATGTATAGAGGTTATGATATCGCGTATTTGGCTGAAAATAAGACATTTTTAGACGTGGCATACTTACTCTTAAACAAAGAGCTTCCAACAAATGATCAGTATATAAATTTTAAAACTGAGCTTAAAAAAAGAAGCTTTATACATGAAGGCATGATGAAGTTATTTGACGCATTTCCAGACAAAGCGCACCCTATGGCGATCTTGCAAGCAGCGGTCTCAGCCCTAAGTGCCTTTTACTCAGATCATCTAAATATGGATAAACCTGAAGAGTATCACGAGATGGCTATGCGTATAATCGCTAAAATTCCAACGATTGCGGCATTTAGCTACCGCTACTCACGCGGGCTTCCTATCATATATCCAAATTTAGATCGTGGCTTTACTGAAAATTTCCTCTACATGATGAGGGGCTATCCATACGAGCACGTCGATCTTAAACCAATCGAGATAAAAGCACTTGACACGGTCTTTATGCTGCACGCAGATCACGAGCAAAACGCTTCAACTACGACTGTTAGAACCGTTGGCTCAACGCACGCTCACCCATATGCATGTATAAGTGCGGGCATCGGCGCACTTTGGGGCTGGGCTCACGGTGGGGCAAACGAGGGCGTTATACGTCAGCTTGAAGAGATCGGCTCGATCGCAAATGTCGATAGATACATCGCTAGAGCAAAGGATAAAAACGATCCATTTAGGCTAATGGGCTTTGGTCACAGGGTCTATAAAAATTTTGACCCTCGCGCAAAAGTGCTTAAAAAGATGAGAGATCAGCTCATGGACGAGATAGGCATCAACTCAGAGCTTATTAAAATCGCAAACCGCATTGAAGAGATCGCGCTAAATGATGACTATTTTGTGAGTAGAAATTTATATCCAAATGTTGATTTTCACTCAGGGCTCATCCTAAAAGCGCTTGGCATACCAAACAATATGTTTGCCGTCATCTTCGTCATCGGTAGGACGCCAGGCTGGATCAGCCAGTGGATCGAGCTAAAAGAGCAAGATACGATAAAGATCGTCCGTCCAAGACAGCTTTATGTTGGAGAGACAAACAGAACACCAAAATGAGCGAGCTTTTAAATTTAGCTAAAAAAGCAGCCGTTAATGCTGGAGCGCAAATAATAAAATTTTACTCTGCAGATAATACGGCTCTTAAAGTCTGCCTAAAAGATGACAGCTCACCACTAACTAGCGCTGATCTAGCTGCAAATGAAGCGATAATAAAAATTCTAAGCAAAAGCGGGATAAAAATTTGCTCTGAAGAGAGTATCTTGCAAGAAAGCGTTAAAGACGAGTTTTGGCTCGTAGATCCTCTTGATGGCACGAAAGAATTTCTAGCTAGAAACGGCGAATTTTGCGTTTGCATAGCGCTTATAAAAAAAGCTAGGCCGGTGCTTGGTGTGATATTTATCCCAGTTAGTAGAGAGCTTTTTTATGCTGATGAAAATGGTGCTTTTAAAGAAATTTTAGATAACAATGATGAAATCATAAAGAGAGTTGATCTAAACAAAAAAGATAAAAATTTAGACAATCTCATCTTTTCAAGTAGAAGAGGCGATGCCAAAGAGATAGAATTTATAGGGCAGAGCTTAAATTTTGAGCAAAGGTGCATCGGCTCAGCCATAAAATTTTGCCGTTTGGCTGAATTTGGCGGAGCTTATTTGAGATTTGCCCCAAGCTACCTTTGGGACAATGCAGCAGGAGAAGCGCTCGTAAATTTTTGTGGCGGAAAAGTATTTGACGCTAATAGCAGCAAAGAGATGAGCTACGAGCTTACTAATTTAAAAAGCCCATTTTTCATAGCTCTCTCAAAAAATACACTAAATATAAAAGATAAAATCACACAACTATATAAGCAAAGTAAAATTTAAAAACTTAAATTTCTTCTAGTAGATAAAGCATACTAGCTATTTTTGCTGTGCCTATAACGTAGTTCATTATATTTGCTGCGACCTTGTCTTTTTTAAGCACTTTGCCATTTATATCAAACATATCTTCGTTGTTCTCTTTGATAAATTTTAAGGTTTTTGCTGCGACATCTTCTAAGCTATTTTTACCATCAAGCAATAAAAGTATGTAATAATCGATATTATTAAGCTTCCTTGAGATGCTAAATTTATTAGCAAAAACAACATCGGCATTATTTTTATGATTTAAAAAATATCTTACATAATTTATTAAATTTTGACTAAGCCTTGAATAGCCGGGCCTATATTCGATATTTTTTTGCTCATCTTTTAAAATCATTGCATCAGACGAGTTTGTTAGAATTCTTACAAAGGCGCTATAAACCATGAG
Organism: Campylobacter concisus ATCC 51562; assembly: GCF_000466745.1. Lineage (NCBI taxonomy): Bacteria > Pseudomonadati > Campylobacterota > Epsilonproteobacteria > Campylobacterales > Campylobacteraceae > Campylobacter > Campylobacter concisus. The sequence goes on from NZ_ANNI01000009.1 coordinate 325,890, forward strand.
CTTATCTTCTGGCAAAATTTCTAAAATCTGAGAAAGGTTTATGCTAGCTGGATACATCTTATAAAAGACCTCGCAAAGCCATGATATATCTTGTGGCATAGCACCATAACTATCTTGCCACTCGTTATCTTTCTTTATAAAATCTGCCACAACGTGAATTTTATTGATATCGCTTGGGCCTATTTGTTTATTGGCTATGCTCTCATAAGTCTCGCTATGGACTATTAGGCTTTGTCTAAATACTTTGTTGCTAATCATATCCATGAATTGCTCTAGATCGATTCTGTCCTTAAACTTGTTATTTTTGTATTCATCTACTATGGCTGTGCCAACATCTGGGGTAAAAATATCATCAAGCGTATACTCACAAAGATAAGTAAGCTCATTTTTAGCGAGCATGGCATTAAAATCTTTAAAATAAAATGGATTATTTGTATCTTCTAAAAACTCATGAGCTATGTAAAAGTCATCTTTTGAAAGTACATCTTCTGTTATAAAAAGAAGCATACTAAGTGGCATTTTCTTTTCATAAATTTCTTTATCTCTTGTTAGCAAATATTCTTTATAGACTAAAAGTGCTTCTTTAGCTGCTTTTAGCTTATCTTGCATAGTCTCTTTATCTTTTGCGGCAAGTAGCATTATGTCTCTTATAATATCTTTTACTTTCCAACCAGGATAAACATTATAAGAGATAAATGCCACGCCATTTGCACTTAAATTCTCTCTTACAACTTTCAATATAGCTTCTTTTACAAAGTCAGGCACCCAGCTAAAAACGCCATGAGCAATGATATAGTCAAATTTCTCATCGCTTTTAAATTCGCAAATATCGCCGTGTATAAGCTCTAAATTTGTAAGACCCATCTCTTTAACGATCTCTTGTCCACGCCTTATCTGCTCGCCGCTAAGATCTATGCCAACTACTTTTGCATTTTTATTATTTACTGCAAATGGGATCAAATTTCCGCCAAAGCTACATCCTATCTCTAAAACTCTTGCATTTTCGCATGGCGGTGGATTTATGCCAAGAAGTGTAGCACAAGCTTCAAGCCTATATGGCGACGATTGGGCAAAGGCTATTGATTTATAAGTTAACTCATCATAAGACTTTTCGATTTTGCTATTTTGGCTCATTTTAGCTCCTAATAGTCTTTTTCTTTGATTTTTTCTAGCATATTTTTAGCATCATTCTCAGGATCATCCACTATATATGCACGCCTTATCTTGCCATCTTTTATGATGAGCGTTTGTCTAAAGTAGAATTTATGTCCATTTGATGCAGAAAAAACTGGAAGCTCAAGCGCCCTTTCAAGCATAAACTCACTATCATTTAAAAACATGACTCCAGCCGAAGTCTCTTCTTGAAATTTCTTTTGAGCTGCTGTATCTTGTGAGCTAATGGCCACTACCATGAAACCAAGATCGTTAAAATCTTTTAAAAATTTCTTGTAGTTTATTGCTTGTTTAGTGCAGCCCTTCATGCCCGCAGTATTTTGTAGTTGCTCGCTTAAAAGTCTAAAGTCCTCGCCTATCTTTGGATAGATAAAAATAACGCAGTCATGCGTTCTTGCAAAGGCGGAAAAATCAAATTCCTTACCGTCTAGTGTATTTAAATATATACTTGTAGGCACTTTTATCATACTTCATCCTTTAAAATTTTTTACTATTATATCTTTATAAGCTTTGTCTTAAGCTTTTTTAGAATTTAAAAGATAAACTACGAAAAGAACAAAAAAGCTAATTATTAACATCAAAAGTGCATAGATATGAGCCTTGGTGTAATCAAGCATTTCAACCGCTTCAAATATCGCAATACTCGCTACCTTGCTCTCTCCAGCTACGCTACCGCCTATCATTAAAACAACACCAAACTCACCCATAGTGTGAGCAAAGCTAACGACAGTAGCTGTTAATAAATTTGATCTGATGCTTGGCAAAATCACCCTAAAAATAGTCGTGAGCTTATTTTTACCAAGACTATAACTTGCTTCAAAAAGGCTCTTTTTTAGGCTATTTAGCCCAGCATAAATCGGCCCAAACATAAATGGCAATGAATAGATACAACTTGCCACAACAAGGCCTGTGAAGTTAAAAACAAGCCTAACTCCAAAAATTTCCTCGATAAATTTACCAAAGGTCGAATAAGGCGAAAGAAAAATGAGCAGATAAAAGCCAAGAACACTTGGTGGCAAGACCAAGGGTAGTGAGATTACCGACTCTAAAAACGACTTGCCAAAAAATTTCTTTTGAGACATAAAATAGGCAAGTGCGATGCAGACAAAAAATAAAATAAAAGTTGTTATGAAAGATAATTTTAGTGATAGCCAAAATGGCTCGTAATCGATACTTTTTAACTCGTCTATCATGCTTTTTCCAAATTTACGCTAAATGCTTTTGTGCTAACTACCACCATATCGCCTGCTTTTAGATTCATTACTTCGCTACTGCTTAGCACCACTTCACAAATTTGGCGGTTTATTAATACATTTGCCACGTAAATAGCATCACGTTTTTTTATCTCTAAAATTTTAGCGTTAAAGGCAAATTTCTGCGATCCTGCACTCTTTAAAAATATCTCACTTGCACTACCTGATCTTGAAATTTTTCCATTTTCAAGGACAAAGACTTTATTGCAAAGCTTATAAATTTCAGCGATATCATGACTTACTAAAATAATGCTCATCTTAAACTCATCATGAAGTGCCAGTAAATAGTCTTGAAGTTTCTCACGCATGGCGTTATCAAGCGCACTTAAAGGCTCATCAAGTAGTAAAATTTCAGGCTTTCTCATAACCGCACGAGCCAAAGCAACACGTTGCTTTTGACCGCCAGAAAGAGTGCTAATTTTTGCATTTTTTAGACTTGTTAGGCCACAAATATCAAGAAGCTTATTCGCTAGAGCTAGATCATTTTTTGCAAAGAGTAAATTTTTAAAGACATTCATATTTTCAAAAAGTGCGTAGTCTTGAAATAAAAAGCCGATATTTCGCTTTTGTGGAGCCAAATTTGTCTTTTCATTAAAGAAAATTTTATCCCCAACCTTTATAAAGCCACTTTGCGGTGCTTCAAAACCAGCGATCAAGCGTAAAATAGTAGTCTTTCCGCCACCGCTTGCTCCATAAAGTGCGACAAAATCGCCACTTTCAAAGCTAAGGTCGGCCTCAAGTAAAAATTTTCCGCCACCGCCATTTAGCTCTTTTTTACAAGAAATTTCTATCATTTTTGTGTACTTATGTGAATGCTTGTAGATTTTATATAGGCAAAGACTTCATCGTTTTCACCTATGTTCATAGTTTTTAATGCGTGATTTGAGATAATAGCTTCAAAGTAAATTTCGCCACACTTTAAGCTAATAACACTTAAAATTTCACCAAAATTTATAGCTTCAATCACGCACTTTAGCTCGTTTTCAAGCGAGCTATTACTTAGTTTGTCTTTTGCTAAGATAACATCAGAGCTTTTAAAACCTAAGTCAATCTCATCATCTAAGGCAAATTTGCTAGCCTCATTCAAGACTAGCATAAATAAATTTGCCTCTAAATTTAGACCCTTTAGCTCAAATAAGCTAACGTCATCTTTAGTTAAAATCCCAACGATCTTTGCTCTTATCATTTAGCTGGAACGTTGTAACCAAATTTCTTGAAAATTTCTCTTGATTTATCACCTAAGATAAACTCATAAAATGCTTTTGCATCATCATTTTTTTCAGCATGTTTTAGAAGAACGATACCTTGATCGATCGGAGTGTATAGCTCTTGTGGAACAAAGATGTAATTAACGCCCTCTTTGTATTTTGCCATTTTTTCGTCAAAAAGTGCGCTAGCTGCGATAAAACCTACATCGGATGCGCTTAATGCCTGAGATAGAGTTTCAGAAATTTTTTGAGCATAGACGATATTTTTTTCTACTTCGTCATAAAGTTTTGCATTTTTTAGTGCTTCTATACTAGCTTTGCCATATGGTGCAGTTTGTGGATTTGCGATAGAGATCGCTTTTAAGCCACGAACAACTTCGATACCTTTTTTGAAATCAACATTTCTAATAGAAAAAATAGCAACAGCGCCTTGCGCGTAAACTTTTGGAGCAGCTACTGCAAAGCCTGTGTCATAAGCTTTTTGTGCAAAGCCCATATCAGCAGCCATAAAGATATCAGCTGGAGCTGAGTTTTGGATCTGTGTAACAAGACCGCCACTTGCACCAAGGGTTAAGTTGATTTTAGCATCTGGATGAAGCTTGTTAAACTCTTTTATAAGCTCTGGAAATGCGTATGTTGTGTTTGCTGCTGCATATACATTTACTTCAGCACCAAATGCGTTTATGGCAAGCAAAGCTGCCACACATAAAAATTTAAAAACTTTTCTCATTTAAACTCCTATAATGATTTGAGATGATTTTACTATTGCTAAAAGTGTATCGCCGACGCCTATTTGCATCTGGATAGCACTATCTTTTGTGATGATGGCAGTTAAAGTCTGCTCATCGCTTAGTTTTAAAGTGATTTCAGCATTTACAGCACCTATCTTTGCTTCGATCACTTCGCCTTTTAATTGATTTTTTGTGCTTATTTTTATATCTAGATCCTTGGCCAAAATGACAGCTGGAGCTTTAAAAATATAAATAACTTTTTGTCCAACTTTTAGGCCTAAATTTTTCTCACTTTCAACCGTGATGTTTGACTCAAGCGTGCAGCCATTACTTAGTTTTGCAACTATTTGAGAATTTACCGCACCGCGGTTTATGCCAATAATCTCACATGAGAGCTGATTTCTAGCACTTAAGTTCATATTCATTCTTTGAAGATTTATAATATCTACATCCTCAAAATCTACTTTTTGACAAATTTTTTGTAAAAAATCCTTTTGAGTCTCAAGAATGGCATCATAAATTTTTATCAGTTTATTGGCATACTCGCTTAGCTCAGAGCCACTATTTTTTTTATTTCCATCAGCTCTAATAATAAGCGGCTTGCTGCTTTTGTTATTTATCGTATCAAGACAGTCCCAAGCATTTTTATATGATATACCAACCAATTCCGCTGCTTTTGTGATACTTTTTGTCTCTTTTATGGCCTTTAATAATGTAATATGTTTAGCTAAAACCTGTGTATCTTCGCCTAAAAATAGTTCTAAATTTATATCTGCTTTCAAAATTTTTACCTTTACTATATTGGAGAATAATTTGTGAAGTATATCTAATTATATTAATCCTTAAGCTTAAAGATTTAAGTCGATTTATAAATTTCTCTTAATTTCTTGTAAAGTTTTTAAAAGATAAAATCGAGCTACATTTTATAAATAAAAATAAGGCTTAGTATGAAATTTTTGCTTTCTATCTTTTTTAGTTTGCTTTTAGCCTGTGCTAATACGGACATAAATACGAATAGTGAAAGCGACGAATTTGATGTTGAATTTGAAGCAAGAAAAGATGTTTTTGACCCACTTAGTGGTTACAATAGAATGATGACACATGCAAATGACTTTATCTATGTAAATATGCTAACTCCGGTGGCAAAAGGCTATGCCTACGTTGTGCCAAAAACAGCTAGAACAATGGTTTCAAATTTCTTTGACAACCTGCTTTTTCCAGTTCGCTTTATAAATAACTTACTTCAGTTTAAATTTCAAAACGCTGGTGAAGAGACATTGAGATTTTTAGCAAATACGATAATAGGCTTTGGTGGACTAACAGACGGAGCAAAATACTACAATCTCAAAGCTCACGATGAAGATTTTGGACAAACGCTTGGATATTGGGGGCTTGGCGGTGGTTTTCATATCGTTTGGCCACTTATTGGACCATCAAATTTAAGAGATACTGGTGGCATGGTCGGAGATTATTTTGCTGATCCTATTAGCTACGTTGATCCTATACTTTTATCAACTGGTATCAAGTCATATAGAGCGTTTAATAGCTTTTCACAAGATCCAACTGCTTATGAAAAACTAAGAAAAGATGCTATTGATCTTTATCCATTTTTACGCGATGCTTATGAGCAAAGACGCGACAAGCTTATCAAGGAGTAAATATGAAAATTTTAAAAATTCTAACTATGATTTTACTTTTTGCAACTAGCCTTTTTGCTATTTCAAAAGAGCAGATCAAGCCTGAAGTAGAGATGAAAACAACAAAGGTTATTGAAATTTTAAAAGATACAAATTTAGACAATAATGCAAAGACAAAAGAAATTTTTGCTCTTCTTGATCCATTTTTTGACTATAAACAAATGGCAAAGATAAGCCTTGGCAAACGTTACAACAGCCTAAGCAGCGATGAGCAAGCCAAATTTGACACAGCATTTGAGCAAAAACTAAAAAGCTCATACATAGATAAACTTTTAGGGTACAAAGATCAAGAGATACATATAACTGGCGAGAGTGAACCTCAAAAAAATAGATACTGGCTCACATCTGAGCTGACAAATGATGGCAAGAGCTACGAATTTGTCTATAAATTTTATGACGCTAAAGAGCGTGGTTGGCTCATTTACGATCTTGATATCGTTGGTGTAAGCATCATTCAAACATACAGAAGCCAGTTTGGCGATGTGCTAAATAACGCTGATTTCAATACTCTTTTACAAAAGCTAAACGAAGCTGTTTTGCCTGATCAAAATAAAACTAACCCTTAATGCGACAAATTTTTAAATTTATCATTGCTAAAAACAAGCTTATTATTGCTCTAATTTTAGCTTTAAGCGTAGTTTTTGGCTATCTTAGCACCAAGCTTAGCGTTGATGCGTCAGCTGAAACGCTACTGCTTGAGCATGATCCTGACTTAAAAGCTTATAGGGAGATAGCCAAACGCTACGACTCACCCGGATTTTTAGTGGTTGCTTTTACTCCAAAAGATGATCTTTTTTCACCTAAAAATTTAGAACTTATCAAAAATTTAGGCGATGAACTAGCTAAAAACGATATGGTAAATAGTGTCATCTCTATAATAAATATTCCGCTTTTAAATAGTGTAAAAGGCGGGATTACTGGTATCTTAGATCATACTCCAACGCTGCAAGATAAAGATATAAATATTTCAAAAGCAAAGCTTGAGTTTGCCAAAAGTCCGATTTACAGCGGAAATTTGATAAGCAAAGATCTAAAAACCACAGCAATTGCTCTAAATTTAAAACAAGATGAGAAATTTAATGAGCTTGTAAATGAGAGAAATTTGCTTAGCCAAAAAGAGTCAAACGGCACTATCACACAAGCTGAGCGACTTAAGTTAGAGGCTCTTGCTTATGAGTTTAAAGCCTACCGAGATGAGCTTAGAAAGAGCGACCACGAAAACCTTGAGGCTATAAAAGCAACCATAGCTAAATTTAACGCAAATGACGAGCTGTTCTTAGGCGGTGCAAATATGATCGCTGATGATATGATAGGCTTTATAAAAAGCGATCTTTTGGTATATGGCTTAAGCGTACTTGCTCTTCTTAGCTTTAGTTTGTGGCTATTTTTCAGGCAGGTTAGATGGATAGTTTTGCCGATGTTTATATGTGCCATAAGTGCTATTTTTACGACCGGAATTTTTGGCATATTTGACTGGGAAGTAACGGTCATTAGCTCAAACTACATCGCACTTCAGCTCATCATTACTATTTCAACTGTGATTCATCTTGTCGTTAGTTATAGAGAATTTTACGCAAAGTATCCAAAATATAGCCAAAATCAGCTAATTTATCTAACGCTTCGTGATAAATTCTCTCCATCTTTTTGGGCGATATTTACCACGGTTATTGGCTTTAGCTCGCTTATGAGTGCTGACATAAAGCCAGTTATCATGCTTGGCATTATGATGAGCACTGGCATTAGCGTTTCGCTTGTGCTTGCGTTTTTGCTATTTGGTGCAATAAATGTAAATTTAGAAAAATTAGCTCCCATTAGAACCTTTGAAAATAGCTTTAAATTTACAAAATATTGCGCAAATTTAGCCTTAAACTCAAGAAAGATTATCTACGTAGTTTGTGTGCTAGTTGTCTGTTTTGGCGTTTATGGTATCAGCAAGATAAAGGTTGAAAATAGCTTTATAGGCTACTTTAAAGAAAGCACAGAAATTCGCCAAGGAATGCAAGTTATTGATACCAAACTTGGTGGCACGATACCAGTTGATGTGATAGTGAAATTTAAAGAGCAAAAACAAGATAAAAATACTGAGCAAGATGAGTTTGAAAATGAGTTTGAAAGCAATGCCAAGGATGCGAAATACTGGTTTAATAGCTATCACACAAGGGTTGCTGAGAAGATTCACGACTATTTAAACGAGCAAAAATTTGTCGGACATGTAAGCTCGCTAGCAACCCTTATAAAAGCCATAAAAGAGCTAAATAACGGCGCGAGTGATGATTTTTTATTAGCTGCGATGTATGAGAAATTACCACAAAATTATAAAAATATCTTATTAAGTCCTTATGTAAGCGTTGAAGATGATGAGCTTAGATTTAGCATAAGGATCGTCGATAGCGACTCCGAGCTTAGACGAAATTTATTTCTAAAAGAGCTTAGAGAAGGGCTAGCACAGCTTACTAAAAATGACAATGTAAGTATAGAAGTTGCCGGCATGATGGTGCTTTATAACAATATGCTTCAAAATTTACTTAGCTCACAAGTTGATACTTTTGGGCTAACCGTCGCTATACTTTTTGTCATATTTTGCTTTATTTTTAGAAGCATAAAGCTAGCAACCATTGCGATAGTTTCAAATTTAATCCCGCTTTGCACACTCTTTGGTGTGATGGGATTTTTTGGCATTCCGCTTGATGTGATGAGTATAACGATCGCAGCCATTAGTATTGGTATCGGTGTTGATGATATCATTCACTACATACACCGCTTTAAAGAAGAAATGCTTACAAAAAGTGTTTTTGAGAGCATTAAAGTCGCGCACGCAAGCATCGGATATGCGATGTATTACACATCATTCACTATTTTTCTTGGCTTTAGTGTGATGATAACTAGCAATTTTATTCCAACTATATATTTTGGCTTACTAACCGATCTTGTTATGGTATTTATGCTTCTTGGCGCACTAATCATCTTGCCAAGCCTAATAGCAAGCTTTGTAAAAAAGCGCGATATTTAAGCTAAATTTATTTGATAACTTTGATGAACGAGTAGACATCTGCCACGCCATCAATATGCTTAGCGTACCAAATAGCATGTTTTTCTTGCTCAATGCTATCAACTACGCCGCTAAATACAACATCACAGCCAACTATGCTAACACGCACATTTGTGCCCTCAACTATACTATCTTTAAAAAGATTTTGCTTTAAGTTTGCAAGAATTTTTAGACTATCGCATGGATATTCTGGCTTTTTGATACGAAGATAGGTATAAATTTTTCGCACGCCATCTGTACTTTTGGCTAGTTCTACTAGCTTATCTTCAAGCTCTTTACTATCAACAAGCCCGATCAGATAAGCATCTCCGTAAAAAACCTCTATCTCAATATCAATGTTACTAAGTCCTTTTGAAAATAAAATTTTGCTTTGTAGTTTGCTTTGGATAAATTTGTCACGAGTGATCGAGTAAATACCACGTTTATCACGTGAAATAGAGTACGCATCATAGACATTTAGTGGCGCGGTTGCTGGGGTTAGTACTGAAGAGCAAGAGCAAAAAAATAGAGCCAAAAATGCAAAAACGCTAAATTTTAAAATCAGAAATCCTTTTGTAATTTCAAAAAGTTTATAGAAAATGGACTAAAATTTATCTAAATCTGCTAAAATAACGCGCACGGAGGATAAAGTAATCTGGTGATGCTCACGGGCTTCAAACCCGATGACTGGGCGGTTGACCGTCTGGTGGGGAGTTCGATTCTCTCATCCTCTCGCCACTCACTTTAAATTTTGCTTTTATCAAGCAAATTTATAATCCCAAACAAAATAAAGCTTAATACAACCAAAACAAGGCTTAAAACGAGTGCCTCATCGCTTTTGCCATCGTATACGGCATTATAAATGGCAAGAGAGATAGTGTCTGTTTTGCCTATTATATTTCCGCCGAGTATGAGTGTTATGCCAACCTCGCCAAGCCCACGCGAGATCGCTAAAATAAAAGCCGCTGCTACGCTTTTTGCAACACATGGGAAGAGCACGAAAATAGCTGTTTGAAATTTATCTTTTCCAAGGCTATATGCTGCTTCACTTAGGCTTTTTGAAAGTGAGCCAAGAGCAGAAGCGACAGGTTTTACAAATAGTGGCAAAGAAGCTATAAAAGCAGCTAACACAAGAGCCTTAAAACTAAAAATAATTTCTAAATTTAAAGCCTTGCCGACGATGCCATTTTTGCCAAGCAGATAAAGCAGTAAAAATCCAGTCGCAATGGGCGGAAAGATGAGTGGAAAAGTTACGATCATCTCTAAAATAGCTTTAAATTTAGCCTTACTAAAAGCTAAATAATAAGCCAAAGCCAGCCCAAAAATGATAAGTAAAGCCCCTTGGCACAAAACGACCTTTATGCTTAAAAATAGCGGATCAAATAGCCAAGAGAGCTCTTGCAAATTTCGCCTTATCTTATGCCAAATTTAGTGTAAATTTCTTTTGATCTCTCGCTTTTTAGCTCATTTAAGAATTTCTCACAATCAGCCTTTTTATCGCATCCTTCAAGCTTTGCAGCTACGATGTTTGCTGGAGCGTAAAGTGCTTTGTCTATCAAGATAAAACTACCAAATTCGTCTTTGTGTGCGTTTAGTTCGGTCTGATTAATGAACCCAGCATCAACTTCGCCGTTTAATACATAAGTAACGACTTGTGGCACGCCAGCAACTGCTAAAATTTTATCCTTTAGCTCGCCACTTAAATTTGCTTTTTGCATAAATTCATTCGCTCTTTTACCATAAACTGTCTTTACAGCATCTGGCATAGCGATCTTAGAAAGCGCTTTTAGCTCTTCAACTTTTTCTATTTTCACACCCTTTTTAGTAGCCAGCACCAAAGCACCTGAGCCTAAATTTACATACTCGGCGACCTTTAGATCAGACTTTTTCAAAAAGTCTTCATCGCCCACGATCACGTCAGTTTTGCCCTCTTTTGCCTGAGCCATGATCGCTGTGATGTTTGCAAAAGAAGTGTCGATATTTACGCCATCTTTTTTGAGATTTTGCGCGACTGCTTCGACTATCTTTTTATATCCACCGCCCGCACTTACTAGCAAATTTTCATTGCCAAATGCAAATAGTGCAACCATTAAAAGTAAGAACTTTTTCATATTTTTCCTTTAAAAGTAAAATTTCAAGATTTTATAAAATATACTCTTATACATTCTTAAAATATATTTTTATAATTTTCACTTTTCTACCAAAATGCTATAATCACACCAAAAAAGGACAAATATGAACGAACTTGAGCTAAAGATGCAAGGCAAGATAGATAGGCTAACAGATAAGACCTTTAAGCTAGATCCAAGGACCGGCGAGGGCTACTTCACGGCGAAATATTTTTTAAAAGTAAATGAGATAATTAAGCAAAATTTGCCAGATCAGCACGTGACAATGCAGTTCTTTCAAAGGCGCGATGATATCGTGCTTTGTGGCATTGACGAGGTTTTAGCTATCATCAATAAATTTGCCAAAAACCCAAGTGAGCTTGAAATTTACGCACTTAATGATGGCGATATCATAAACACAAACGAGCCGGTTTTAAAGATAAGCGGCAAGTATGAAAATTTTGGTTTTTTAGAAAACGTCATCGATGCGACGCTTACTAGAAGAAGCTGCGTGGCGACAAACTCAAGAGACGTGATAAGAGCGGCAAATGGAAAGGACGTCTTTAGTATGGCAGATAGACAAGATGACATCTGCACGCAACCAGGCGACGGCTATGCATCATTTGTAGGCGGCATCAAAAAGGTTGCCACAGATGCTCAGGGCGAGCTTACTGGGCTAAAAGGTGGTGGCACCATGCCTCACGCGCTTATTCAAATGTGCGGCGGGGATATAGTAAAAGCCTCAGAAATTTATGCTAAAACCTTTGAAAATGAGAAGATCACGGCATTGGTTGATTATAACAATGATGTGATCACAGACGCACTAAAGGCTGCAAATGCCCTAAAAGAGAGGCTTGGCGCGGTTAGAGTTGATACTAGTAAAAATTTGATAGATAAGTATTTTGAAGGCAAAGATACTAGCAAATTTGACCCACACGGCGTTTGTAAGGAGCTTATATTTGCTCTAAGAGAGGCGCTTGATAAAGCTGGTTTTAAATACGTTAAAATCGTCGTTAGCTCAGGTTTTAGCCCTAAAATTATAAAAGAATTTGAAGCTTATAACACGCCGGTTGATACTTATGGCGTTGGAAGTTATCTTGTTAAAAATGACATTTGTGGCTTTACTGGTGATCTAGTCGAGCTAAACGGCAAAGATGAGGCAAAATTTGGTAGGAAAAATTTCGCTTCAGATAGGCTAAAGAGAGTGAAATTTTAAGAGAAAAGATGAAATTTATAAAAATTTTAATGTTTTTGTCGCTTTTGTTAACTGCTTGCACCGCCGCAAACTATGCTAACGCTTTTGAAAAGGTTGGCATCCTTGAAGACGGAGTTTATCGCTTTAGCAAAAATGGACTTGGCGTCAAAAAAGACCTGCTTGTAAAGGTGATCTCGGTTCAAAACGCGGACAGCACACGCAAAAAGATCATCTCGATGCTAAATATCCCTAAAAATTCTAAAATTACGGACTTTAAAACAAGCGACGTTGGCGTGATAGTCTGGCCATTTTACGAGTTTGAGGGCAAATTTATAACGACAATAATCGTTGAAAATATAAAAAAAGAAAATAGCGATCAAAAACTACTTAAGATGCTTGAGCTTAAGCATCCGTTTTACTCGACAATCTTCGCACGAAGAAAAGGGGCTAAAGACGCCATAGACGTGAAATACGTGCTAAATTTCAAAGAGGCAAAGCTGGTAAAATCGTTTCAAAGTCGCCCTTAAAACTTTATTTTAAATAAATTTCATTAAAATGGCATAATCAAAAAGGATCATCTTTGCAAAATTTCAAGAATATAAACGTCGCTCACTCGCCTGATGCTGACGATATTTTCATGTATGCCGCGGTCAAATTTGGCTGGGTTAGCAGTAAAAATTTAGCCTTCACATCAAAGGCACTTGATATAGAAACGCTAAACGAAGAGGCGCTAAAAGGCACTTACGAGGCAACGGCGATCAGCTTTGCGCTCTATCCAAAAATTTGCGACGAGTATGCGCTTTTACGCTGCGCCGTGAGCTTTGGCAATGGATATGGCCCAAAGCTTATCAAGCTAAAAGGCAAGCAGCTAAAGCGAAATTTCAAGGTCGCACTCTCTGGCAAAAACACGACAAATGCACTGCTCTTTCGCATAGCCTACCCAGAGGCAAGGATCGTTTATAAAAATTTCCTTGAGATCGAAAATGCTGTACTTAGCGGCGAAGTCGATGCTGGCGTGCTCATACATGAAAGCATCTTAAATTTCTCAGGCAAGCTCTGCGTAGAGCGTGAAATTTGGGACATCTGGAGCGAGCTAAACGGCGAAAATTTACCACTTCCACTTGGTGGCATGGCGCTTAGACGAAGCCTGCCCATAACCGACGCGATCGAGTGCGAAAGAGTGCTTAGCGAGGCCGTTAGGATCGCCACCTCGCACAAGCCATTTTTATCTCACATGCTAATGGAGCGAAACCTCATCAGAGTAGGCAAAGAGGATCTTAAAACGTATCTAAATTTATACGCAAATGACGAGTCTATAAGCATGAACGAAATGCAGCTAAAAGCACTAAACAAGCTCTATCAAATAGGCTATGACAAAGGTTTTTTTGAAAAGCCAATCGATGTAAACGACTATCTCATTCCAACTGAATACAACGAAGTAAGGTTTAGCTGATGCAAAGTACGCTTGTCTCGCTTGGAGTTGAAACCTTTAAGATCGCCCTTTACATCAGCCTCCCGATGCTGCTAAGTGGACTAATAGCAGGTCTTATCATCTCCATTTTTCAAGCGACCACGCAGATAAACGAAACCACGCTAAGCTTCGTGCCAAAAATTTTGCTAGTCGTCGTTGTCATCATATTTTTGATGCCTTGGATGATCTCGATGATGGTTGAATTTACCACTCGCATGCTTGATTTTATACCGGAATTTATCCAGTGACGAGGCTTGTTGATTTTTCTAAATTTACCTCGGTTAGGATAGGCGGCGTGCATGAAATTTTCGAGGTTGATAGCCTTGAAGATCTAAGCTCACCTCACTTTTTAGGCGCTGTGATGATAGGCGGGGGCAACAACCTTCTTATCTCGCCAAATCCCCCAAAAATGGCGATGCTTGGCAAGAGTTTTGACTATATAAATTTAGAAACTTGTGATGAAAAAATTTACCTTGAGATAGGTGCTGCGACAAAATCAGCTAAAATTTATAACTTCTGCAAACAAAATAACATCGCGAACCTTGAGTTTTTAAAAAATATCCCAGGCACGCTTGGCGGACTTATCAAGATGAATGCTGGACTGCTTAAATTTAGCATAAGCGACAACCTCACGCATGTACGTCTGGCTCGTGGCTGGGTGAGCAAAGAGGAGATAAACTTTAGCTACCGCCACAGCGGCATAGATGAGGCTATTTTGGGGGCTAAATTTAAGCTTTCTAGTGGCTTTGATGCAAGCATTTCTGAAGCTATAAGCGCAAAAAGGGCAAATCAACCAAAAGGCGCTAGCTTTGGCAGCTGCTTTGTAAATCCTGAAGGGCACTTTGCAGGGGCATTGCTTGAGGCAGTTGGACTAAAGGGATACGCTATCGGCGGAGCGAAATTTAGCGAAGAGCACGCAAATTTTTTGATAAATTTTAACCACGCAAGCTTTGAGGACGCCACTAGCCTTATAAATTTGGCTAGAGCTAGAGTTTTAGAGAAATTTGGCGTAGAGCTTAAGACTGAAGTTTGCATTTTATAAGGATGATGATGAGTGAGTTTTTGAGCGAAGTTTTTACCCTTTCACTTTTGTTTATAGCTATTGGATTTTACGCCATTTATAGGGCTAAAAAGGCGCAAAGCGAGCATGAGAAAAATGTGGCTGATTACGATAAAAATCTGCTAAATTTTGCCAAAATTTTAGGCGTTCAAAATCACATAGACCTAGTTAAATTTGATGAAATTTTGGCTGAAGCCTTAAAAGAAAAACTAATTTTTAAATTTAATAAATCCACCTCACAAGAGGAATTTATCTCTTTTATAAAAGATGAAAATTTTAAAAATAAGCCCCAAATTTCACAAAATCATATCGATGAAGCCTTTTTAAATCTTTGCGCAAGCTCGCTTGTAGAGCCACTAAAACTTGCGATACTAAAAAACGAAGATCAAATTTATGGATTTTTGTTTGAAAAGGAGCAGCTTTTTGCTCTTATTGATAGCGCTGCACTGCTTGGTGAAAATATTATAATTTGCGAGTAAATCAAGTAAAATTCATCTCTTTTTAGATAAAATCAAGCCAAATTTCAACTATAAGGTAAAAAATGGCAAAAGAAAAAGATAGTGACAAAAAAATAGCTATCCCAGAGAGCGAAGCGGACAAGAAAAAGGCGCTTGAGCTTGCGCTAAAGCAGATCGATAAAGCTTTTGGTAAAGGCACGCTTTTAAGACTTGGCGACAAAGAGGTTGAGGCTATCGAGTCGATACCGACTGGCTCGCTAGGACTTGACCTAGCTCTTGGCATAGGCGGCGTTCCAAAAGGCAGGATCATCGAGATCTACGGACCAGAGAGCTCTGGTAAGACCACGCTCACACTTCACATCATCGCTGAAGCACAAAAAGCTGGCGGAATTTGTGCATTTGTCGATGCAGAACACGCACTAGACGTAAAATACGCTTCAAATTTAGGTGTAAATACCGACAACCTTTACGTCTCTCAGCCAGACTTTGGCGAGCAGGCACTTGAGATAGTTGAGACACTCGCAAGAAGCGGTGCGATAGATCTTATCGTAGTTGATAGCGTCGCTGCTCTTACTCCAAAGAGCGAGATAGACGGCGATATGGGCGATCAGCACGTTGGCTTGCAGGCTAGGCTAATGAGTCAGGCACTTAGAAAGCTAACTGGAATTTTAAGCAAGATGAAGACAACTGTTATCTTCATCAACCAAATTCGTATGAAGATCGGTATGATGGGATATGGCACACCAGAGACCACAACTGGTGGTAATGCGCTTAAATTTTACTCATCTGTAAGGATCGATGTTAGAAAGATAGCCACACTTAAACAAAACGACGAGCCTATCGGCAACCGCACAAAAGCGAAAGTGGTTAAAAATAAGGTCGCACCTCCATTTAAAGTGGCTGAATTTGACATTATGTTTGGCGAGGGTGTGAGTAAAGAGGGCGAGATCATCGACTATGGCGTAAAACTCGACATCATCGACAAATCGGGCGCGTGGTTTAGCTACAAGGCCGAAAAACTAGGCCAAGGCAGAGAAAACGCCAAAGCTTACCTAAAAGAGCATCCAGAAATTTCTGATGAAATAGTAGCAGCGATAAAAGGCTCAATGGGGATCGATCACCTAATAAGCAGCGGCGCAAAAGACGAAGACGACGACACAAACGAAGCAGGAGATGAATAATGGTATTTATTGAAGATGTAGAAGCTCACGAGGTTTTAGACAGCAGAGGCAACCCAACAGTTCGCGCGACAGTTAGACTAAGCGACGGAACCGAGGCAAGTGCGATCGTACCAAGTGGCGCAAGCACTGGCAAGCGAGAGGCGCTCGAGCTTCGTGACAAAGACGAGAGATATGCTGGCAAGGGCGTTTTAAAGGCTGTTTCAAATGTAAATGAAAAGATCGCTGAGGCGATAATCGGCCTTGACGCTTACAACCAAAGAGCAGTTGATGCGGAGATGCTTGAGCTTGATGGCACTCACAACTACTCAAATTTAGGCGCAAACGCAGTCCTTGGCGTATCTATGGCAGTAGCTCGCGCAGCTGCAAAGAGCCTAAATATCCCGCTCTACCGCTATCTTGGCGGTGCAAACGCTAGTATCTTGCCAGTGCCGATGTTTAACATCATAAATGGCGGCGCACATGCAAACAATAGCGTTGATTTTCAAGAATTTATGATCATGCCATTTGGCTTTAGCACATTTAGCGAGGCACTAAGAGCTGCGACTGAAATTTACCACAAGCTAAAATCTATCCTAAACGCAGCTGGACACAGCACTGCTGTCGGCGACGAGGGTGGCTTTGCTCCAAATTTAAAAGATAATGAAGAGCCACTAAAGCTGATCTCACAGGCTGTAAAAGAGGCTGGATATGAGCTAGGCAGCCAGATAAAGCTAGCCCTTGACGTCGCTTCAAGCGAGCTTTACAAAGACGGCAAATATGAGCTTGAAGGCAAGAAATTTAGCAGTGACGAGCTCATTAGCTACTACGAAAAACTTTGCGAAAAATATCCAATATTTTCTATCGAAGATGGCCTTAGCGAGGATGACTGGAGCGGCTGGGCTGAGCTTACAAAAAGGCTTGGCAGTAAGGTTCAGCTAGTTGGCGATGATCTTTTTGTCACAAATGAGAAAATTTTACGCGAGGGTATCGAGAAAAAGATCGCAAATGCGATCCTAATCAAGCCAAATCAAATAGGCTCAGTCACACAAACTATGCAAACTGTCCGCCTTGCTCAAAGAAACGGATATCGCTGCATAATGAGCCATAGAAGCGGCGAGAGCGAAGATGCGTTCATCGCTGACTTTGCAGTCGCACTAAACACTGGCGAAATAAAGACAGGTGCCACTTCAAGAAGCGAGCGCAACGCAAAATACAACCGCTTGCTTGAGATCGAACTTGAGGCTGGAGAGTTTTTGGGGGATAATATTTGAGCGAAATTTTAGACGAATATGGCAACGCTGATGGCATATTTCATAAAATTTTAAAATACATTAGACCGACATTACGCTACGTCATAGCCACCATTTGTGTGGCTATGTTTGCTTTTTATGTAGGTAATATGATGTTTGGCAAACGCTCACTTGATGTTATGTTAAGCCTTCAGAGTAAAAAAGAGAGGCTTAGCGAGGACGTGGAAATTTTAAAAAAAATGAATGCGCGTCTTCAAAAAGATTATTTTGAATTACAAGGCCTTGAGCCAGACTTTAATAAAAAGTAGGAATGATGAAAAAAATTTGGTTAGTTTTATCTATATTTGCAGCAAGCGTGTTTGCTAGAGAGAACCCATTTATGCCTATTAGCGAGCTAAATACAAGCGTTATGACAACAAATATCATAGAAAAATTTGATAGCTTTGATTCTCTTTCGTTTAAATTTCCAAGCGATGCGGCACTTTTACTAGATGTCACCATAAGATATAGAGCAAATGACGGTACTATAAAGGAAAAAAGGCTAGCTGATATAAATAAAACTATCGATTACAGCGATGAATTTGCTTTAAATAAGGTAAAAAATCCAGAACCAGTCGTGGCAAAAAAGCTAGATGTTTCGGTCACAATGGCAAATATGCCTAGCCAAAAAGTAAGCACTCCTGTGATAATAGAAAAAAATGAAACTAAGATTTCAAATAAAGATAGAAATAAAACTTCAGATATGCCAACTCCAAATGTTGTAGTGATCGATCTTAGCACAGATAAAGCAAAAGAAGCTACCATAAAGCCTGAACAAAAGGTGGTCGAAATAAAGATTGAGCCTAGTACAAAACCAGTTGATAGTGTCAAAAATAAAAAGGATGTTAAATTTTTAGGTTTTATAAGCTTTCTAGCCAACGACAAAGAGCTAAAAATCGCTACAAAAGCTAAAAATTTAAAGCATTTTGCTTATGAGAAAAATAAGATCGTTCTTGACTTTGCAAAGCCGCCAAGAAGCTTTAAAACTAAGAGCTTAAAACTTGAAAATGAATATTTTAAAAATGTGATCATAGGCTGGCATGATAGATATTTCAGAGTGGTTTTAGAACTTGATAAGATGCATAAATATAAGCTTGAAGCCGCTGAAAATGGATATTTGCTTAAGCTTTTATAGTTGAATTTTAAAAAGAGTAGATTTTATAAAATTTCAAATATAATACTTTTCAAAATAAAAATTTAAGGTTATTGGTTTGAAATACCCGCTTGATTGTAAAGATAATTTTGAAAACTCATTTATATTTTGGCTCACTCGCTACGTCAAATTTAAGCTAAGCTCACTTTCGAATAAAGAGCTTAGAGATCCAAAAGCGCTTGCAAGTGTGAATTACGCTCTAAGCCGCGAGATAAAAAACATTGATCAGCTTGATGGCTTGGTAAAAAGTGCGAGAAATGCAGGGCTTACTGGCATAAATACCTACTTTAATCCACTTAAAAAAATATATGAAACGATGAAATTTTACGAGCTTAGTAGCCTAAAGCAGATTGATGAAGAGCTGTTAAGCGAAATACTAGCTAGTACAACCGGTGGGCTAAGTGATGCTAGCAAGAAAAATTACCGCATCTCAGTGATAAATTTCTTTGCGTTTTTAGACAAACAAAACGAAGAGGATGGCAAGGCCCATGTTTTTGATATAAATTTAAAAAACTGGGGCGGAGTGAGTGGCAACAAAGGGCAAAAGCTGCCTGAGTTTATGGGCGAAGATGAGGTCAAAAAATTTCTTGATGCGATCGAGGAGAGCGACTTTAAGCAAAACTCAAATCGCAATAAGCTCATAATAAAAACGATAATTTTTACTGGCATTCGTGTGAGCGAGGCTCTAAATTTAAAGCGAAAGGATATCACTGAAGATGGTGATCTTTTTATTATTAGGATCCGAGGCAAAGGCAACAAATACCGTATCGTTATGATAAAACGTCACCTCATAGAAGCTCATCTAAACGCGATCGCAATAAATTATATCAACAAAGAAGGCTATCTTTTCATCAATAAAAAAGGCACCAGGCTGACGCAGGCTTATGTTAGCCGCATAGTAGAGCAGATCCTTTTTAAAGCTGGTATTAGAAAAGAGAAAAATGGTGCTCACATGCTGCGCCACACCTTTGCAACGATGCTTTACAAAAAGCAAAAGGACCTTGTTTTGGTGCAAGAAGCTCTAGGGCATGCAAGCTTAAATACATCAAGAATTTATACTCACTTTGATAGCGACAAGCTAAAACTTGCTGCAAAAGTGGCTGAGGATCTAGCAAACTAGAGCGCTTAAGGCCAAAGCAAACTAGCAATACTAAATTTAACTCATGCAAAATTTAAAACATTAAATTTAACCATGAAACCCTATAAACATGTGAGGAAATTTTAGCTTGCAAGTAGCCCAAAGGTTTGCTCTGTATCTAAATTTACAATCCGCTAGGCAAAAACTCTTACAAAAAGTGAAATTTGGCAAGCAAATTTTATTCTACTCGCCAAATTTATATCGACCTAGCCGATCTTTCTTATCTTTGCAGGAAGTGCTTGTCTAGCGCAAGTGCCAACCAACCAGTCATTTAAACTAAATTCGCCATTTCTTTTTGGATCAAGAAGTCCAAGCTTATTATGATTGACCCCTTTTTCTAAATTTGCGATCCCAAAAGCTGGCTTTCCATCGACGATGTGTGTTCTTATACCAAACTCATCATGTCCAAATCCATGCTCTATACTAATAACTCCGCTAGCAACGCCGTCAGTAACAAACGCCTCGCCAACTTGCGCACCATAAGGAGTAGTCACTTTGACCTTATCGCCTGAGCGAATGCGCTGCTCGCTAGCCACATCTGTCGATACTCTTATGAAATTCTTAGGATGAACAGATCTTAGCCTTGGACTAACAAATGTGTAGAAGTGTTGGATATTTGACTTTCTTGAGCTTACTGTGTATTTCCACTCAGAGCGTGGGAAAAATTTCTCAAGCGGCGTGCCGTCACTTGCTACTGGTAGCATCAGACTTGGCACTCCCGGCATATATTCGCCTGTTATTGAGTGTCTATGCCCACCGAGTGGCTCATAGTAGATCGAAGCTGGCGTAGGCGCTGGCACTTTTACGGTTGCTTTATCGCCATTATATGCGCTCTCGTAGCTATCGTATCTGCCGCCTTTTGCTAGTATGTGCGCTACTTTTGGCTTCTCTTCGTCTTTTAGATAAGGATCTAGTTTTGTCATCACTCTTGATATCTTACTAAGCTTTTTGTCCTCGTCGCTTATATCTTTCACGCCCTCGCCGTCAAAGGCTAAATTTGCTAGTGCAGCCGCGTAATACTGCTCTTTTACGTCAAGGTCCATGAAATTTCCATCTTTGTCTTTGAAGGCATTTTTGCCAAAGCCTTTTAGTCCAAGCCTCTTTGCTACGGCTATATAAAATGCCTCAACGTCGATCGCGCCGCCGTTTTTATCCTTTGCCTGCTTTGAGCTAACGGCTGGATAGCGCACGACTGAAGTTTTAGCGATCGTTCCCCAAAGAGAGTTTGGAAGTGCCCAGTTTTCTAAATTTACCCCATCTGGCACGATGTAGTCAGCATAGGCGTTTGTCTCGTTCATAAAGGCGTCTATGCCCACAAAAAGTGGTAAATTTTTACTATCTTTTAGCACGTCTAAGACCGCTCTTTCAAGTCCTGCTTGGCCGTAAAGTACGTTTGTCATGTAGTTTATGAAAACTTTTACTTTGTATGGATAGCCAGCCTTGTGGCTTGTAAGCGTTTCGTTTACAAGTGGCATTGAGATAGGATACCATGGCTGAGTTGATGGATAGCCGCTGCCGCCAGCTGCCACTTTGCGTTTATACTCAGAGCTTGTTTCGTAGTATTTGCCTGATCTTGATAAATTTAGACCATTTGGCTTATAAGCACCCTCAAAGCTCTCAAGGTCATATCTGCCTTTTAAAAACTCGTGTGTGCCGGCACTTGCATTGACGTTGCCGCCTTTGTAGCCGTAAGTGCCCATTAGTGTGTTTAGACAAAGTATCGCAAAAGTAGTCATACCAGCTTGCGTATGCATCATACCGCCATGCACGTTTGTGCTCACCTGTCTGCCATTTTTGGTGAAATTTTCGCAAAGCCAGATGATATCTTCAATGCTCACGCCACAAATTTTTGAGTACTCCTCTAAGCTATGCTTATAAGCTGACTCTTTTAAAAGCTGCATTGAGCTTTTTACCTCGACTTTTTTGCCGTCTATTAAAATTTTGCCTTTGTAGTAGAGCTTGGCTGGTTCATTTACCTTGTAGCTTTGTATCTTGCCATCTTGCGAGCAGACCTGCCACTCGTTATTGATAAGTGCAAATTTGCCGTAGTCTTTGTGACCTTTTTCGGTGATGACTAGATGAGTGGCGTTGCACCAGTGTATCTCGCCTGCTAGCTTTGCTTGGTCTAAATTTGGCTGGATAAGGTAGTTTATAGCGTATTTTTCATTTTCTATGATCCAGCGTATCATCGCCATAGCTAGAGCTGAGTCGGTGCCTGGCTTTATCGCTATCCAGCGGCCTTTGTCTGAAGAGGCGTATTTTACAGCGTTTGTAACGCTTGGGTCGACCACTGCGTAGCTAAAGTCATCTCTAGTGCCTCTTGCGTAAGAGAGCATTTTTGCCTGTTTTTGGAAAGGGTTGCCACCATTTGACGGCGAAGTGCCCCAGTAGATAACAAATTTAGAGTTTTCATAGTCTGGTTTTGTGTGTGCAAAGCCCTTTGCGTTGTGCGCGATCTTGCCGCCAACCCTGAAGCCACCACCGCAAATTCCGCCGTGTGAGTAGTGATTGATAGTGCCAAATGACTTTTTGACAAAGCGATCAACGATGTCTGAGCGTCCGTCATATAGGTAAAAGCTTAAAAATTGGTTGCGCTTAGTGCCGTACTCTGGGTTTTCGCTGTCGATTAGCTCGTCGCTATATATCGCTCTTAGCCCGTCCACGTACCCCTCGCCAAAGAGATCTCCGCCCTCTACGACCTCTTCTACTAGCTGTTCAAAGCTTATGCTCTTCCACTTGCCCTCGCCTCTTTTGCCAACTCTTTTTAGTGGCGTTAGTATCCTTGCAGGTGAGTCTATCATCTCAGGCAATATCGCTCCTCTAGCACAAACTGTGGCTCGCTTTTCGTCTTCGCCACTTAGCGTTGTGGCAAGAAGTGCATCACTTATCGATGTGTCAAAATTTGCCCAGTGTACGTTTGAAAGTGGGTGGTATGGGTTGCCGCTACATCTTAAAACGCGGTCGTTTTTGTCGTCTACGTGAAGCCTTATGCCACACTTCGTCGTACAGCCATGGCACATCGAAAAGATAACACTATGTCCATCATTAAGTGAAATTTTGCCGTCCTTTACTCGAAATTCAGGCTCTAGTGAGTTTGCCTGCGGTTTATAGTCGTCCTTATCTCCATCTGCCAGCATAGCACTCGTGGTTAGTGTTGAGAGCACAGCTGATCTTTTTAAAAATTCTCTTCTTTGCATTATTTATTTCCTTTTACTGTGCTATCTCTTCGCTCCAGCTGATAACCTTTTTATATCCATTATCAAGCTCGAGTTTTTTATTGTTTTTAGCCAAAATTTCGCTAACACCATGGTAGAACACCTGTGGATTTGTATTTTTAGGGCTATCTATAACCATAGTCTCATGTGTGGCTAGAAATTTTCTAATATTTGAGTTAGGATCATTAAGATCGCCTATTATACGGCTACCGCCCACACAGCTCTCTACACATGCTGGCTGAAGCCCTACTCTTAGCCTGTGGTCGCAAAAAGTACATTTATCGGCCTTGTAGGTATGCAGGCTAAGATATCTTGCGTGATATGGACAGGCCTCTACGCAAAGCGCACAGCCTATGCACTCTTTTGTATCAATCTTTACTATGCCATTACTTCTTTGATGGCTAGCACCAGTTGGACAAACGCTAATACAGGCTGGATTGTTGCAGTGGTTGCAAAGCCTTGGAAGTGACGCAATGACTGCCATTTTACCGCTTTTATCTCTTGCCTCGTACTCGGAAACAATAGTTCTAAAAGCGCCTGGCTGAACGTCGTTTTCTAACATACAGCTCATAGCACATGACTGACATCCAACACATCTTGTTAGATCTATCGCCATGCCGTAGCGAACACCACTACTACTAAAGTCCTTTGGTGCAGCCTTTAGTGCGGTCGTAGCAAAAAATAATCCTGCAGCTGCAATGAAGCTGCGACGAGAATTTAATGTCTGTTGCATAAAAAATTCTCCTTTCTTTTTAGAATTTTTTCTTATTTTAGCATAGTAAATATTTTTTCTAAAGTTTATTTTATATTTTTGCAAAATGTATTAAATTTTGAGAATTTTTGTAGCACTTAAAAGATAGAATTTGGATAGTAAAATTTAGAAAGAAGTGGGAAAAAGATAGAAAATAATTTTCTATCTTCTTGAATTTATGCTTTGTAGTTTAGCATATAAAGGCGAATGACTTGCTCTGCTGTCATCTTTAAATTTCTAATCGCGACATCTTTTCTCATCGCTTCTTCAAGACTCACTGGCTCATTTAATATACAAAAATAGGCATCAATCCCATTTTTGTGGCAATCTTTGGCACATTTTTGCACGCTTCCAGCAAATGCGATCACTGGCTTATGATACTTTTTGGCTAGTTTTGCAACCCCAGTTGGTGTCTTGCCCATTGAGCTTTGAAAGTCCATGCGGCCTTCACCAGTGATGACTAGATCAGCCTTTTTGATCTCATCTTCAAGTGCAATAGTCTGCGTAATGATCTCAATACCTGGGCGAAGTTTCGCTCCTAAAAATGCCACGAATGCAAAGCCAAGTCCGCCAGCGGCACCAGCACCTTTTTGTGTGTGAAATTTACTATTAGTCTTTTCCTTTACAAGAGTTGCAAAGTGTTTTAGCCCATCATCAAGCTCTTTTACCATACGGCCATTTGCACCCTTTTGAGGGGCATAAACATGGGCTGCTCCATTCATGCCATAAAGCGGATTATCTACATCGCAGGCGATTAAAAATTCGCACTCCTTTAGCTCTTTTAGTGCCTCTTCATCTGTAAACTCATAAATTTTGGCTAAATTTTCGCCTTTTCCTTCAAGTAAAGCACCATCTTTATCATAAAATTTAAAGCCAAGTGCGCTAAGCATGCCTGTACCAGCGTCATTTGTCGCACTTCCACCGATGCCAATGATAAATTTTCTAGCGCCTTTAGCAATGGCATCTTTTATCATCTGACCAAAACCAAATGTACTAGTTTTTAGTGGATTTCTCTCATCTGGATTTATGAGTGTAAGGCCCGAAGCACTTGACATTTCAAGTATTGCAAGGTCATCTTTTAGTGCATATCTAGCTAAAATTTCAATTCCAAGTGGATTTTTAACTATCGTATCTATAAATTTCGCACCAAGTGCATCAGCCATCGCCTCTACACTACCCTCGCCACCATCTGCGATAGGCTTGACAACGACCTCACAGCCGATCTCTTCTAGTCCTTCTTTTACAGCAAGGCCCGCCTCAAGCGAGCTAAGCGAGCCTTTTAATGAATCAATCGCAACTAAAATTTTCATAAAAGCACCAAAGATAATATGTAAACGCTAATTATACCAACGATACCCATTATAAACGTCATAGCTGTTTGTGTGCGATATCCTTGTTCTGCGCTCATCTTACTAAAATTTGTCACAACCCAGAAGTAGCTGTCATTTGCGTGAGATACGCACATCGCACCAGATGCTATTGCCATGACGCAAAGTGCAGCTGAAAGCTCGGTCGTAAAGCCAAGTGTATGCATGAGCGAGTTATCAGCGCTAAATGCGCCCATGATAGATGCTGTCGTGATGATAGCCACGGTCGAGCTTCCTTGAGCGGTTTTTAGTACGGCTGAGATAATGAATGGGAAGAAAATTCCTATTGCTTTTATGGCGGTTGCGTTTTCTTTTATGAAATTTACAAAGCCGGCCTCAGTGATGACATTGCCCAAAACACCGCCAGCTGCAGTGATAAAGAGTATCGGTCCAGCAATCTTTAAAGACTCGTTCGTAATGTGGTCAAATTCTCTTATTTTTCTGGCTTCGACTAATAAAAATACGCAAAAGATCACGCCGATTGCAAGAGCAATGATAGGATTTCCTAAAAATAAAAGTATCTTTGGCAAGAGAGCCGTTTTATCAAACATGCCTTGTTTTGCTAAAACATCGACAATAGAGCCAATCGCCATAAAAATGATAGGCATGATGATAGGAGCAAGGCTCAAAAATCCGCTAGGTAGCGTACCAAATTTCTTTAAAAGCTCTTCGTAGGTAGCTGTGATAGTAGCGTCAGCATCTTTGTCGCTGATAGTCACGCTTTTGCCAACACTCTTTGAAAAGAAATAAACAGCTATCAACACAGGCACTGAAACGACTGTTCCCATGATGATGACAAGGAGTAAATTTCCGCCAAGACCAAGTGTTCCTGCAGCTGCTATTGGACCAGGAGTTGGCGGGATGAAGACGTGAGATGCGTATAGACCGCCACTTAGAGCGACTGACATCGCGACTGGGCTTGCTGAAATTTTCTTATAAAGCGCTTCGCGAATAGAGTTTAAAACGACAAATCCGCTATCACAAAATACCGGAATGCCAACAACCCAGCCCATGATGAGCATAGCAAGCTCTGGACGCTTTTGTCCGACTAGCTTTACGACCATATCAGCTAGCTTTAAAGCAGCTCCCGTTTTTTCAAGCACAGTGCCGATGATCGTTCCAAAGATAATAACGATACCAATACTCTTAAATGTGCCACTAAATCCAACACCTATCATCGCTGGGATCTTGGATAGATCGATGCCTGCGACGATTGCAAGAACCAAAGAAATGCTCATAAGTGCCAAGAATGGATGCACTTTTAGCTTAGAGATCATAACGATCATAAGTATGATAGCTACAACAAAACAGACAATTAGTGAGATTCCGCTCATAAAAACTCCTTTGCTCTGAGATTTTGCTTAAGATTTTAGCAAAATTTGCTTGTATTTTTTCTAATATTTTTAAGTTTTTTGATTAATTAAATTTTTTTGACATATTTGAGTAAATTTATGATTATTTGCCTAAATTTAGCCATTTTATAAGTTTAAAATTTTTAGCTTATTTTAAAATAACAAAACCAAGACCAAATTTATCAGTATGCCTATTATAATCAATCAAACTCTCGCCATATCCCGTAAAATACTGCAAATAGCCATAAACTCCGGTTGAGAAGATAGGAAACATATATGAAATTTCAGCCGCACCTTTGTTTGTTTTATCAAAATGTAAGTTATTTCTTAGCATCAGGCTAAAAATGTGATCATTAAGGTTGTAGCTAAGCCTTACATCGCCATGCCCGATGTATTTTAATATATCTTTATTATCGCCCTTATTGCCCACTACCATCCAAGCTCTTGGCGAAATGCTAAGCTTGCCAAAAACAAAATCACTTTGCACATAAGCTCTATTCCAGCTTCTTGAATTGCTACCATCTCGTCCATTTGACTCATGCAAAAGTCCAAATTTTAGGTTTTTTACACCTATTTGATCCAAATATTTTGGAGAAGCAAAATTTAGAAAAATTTCTGGCTGATAATTCGTCTCACGAAATGGCGCTGAAGTTCTTGTTATCTGCCACCAAGATGTCTGCGTGTAGGCTGCTACAAGGCTCTCTCTAAGCCCAAATAGGTCATAAAACAACGGCTTTGCAAGGCTTATTTGAAACTTAGTTTCAACGCTTTTTCGCTCATCATCTGGCACATTTTTAGCATAAGTTACTGGCAAAAGGTAGTTAAATTTATAAAGCTCGATACCAAGTGCATTTTGTAAATTTTTACCACTTTTATCTTCTCTTAAAAGATCAGATTGCTTTAGCTTCGCCTCTCTTGGTACTGGCTCGCTTGCTTGCACATTTTGCACAACATTTTGCTCATTCAAAGAGCTTTTGGCTAGCTCTTTATAAATTTGCATCGCAGCCTTTATGTCGCCACTTTGCTCCAGCTCTTGTGCTCTTTTAAAATCGTCCAGCCCACTTGCCATCAAAAAACTAAGGCTAAGGCTTAAAAACAATAAAATTTTACTCATCATCTATCTTCTTTTCTTGGATTTTCTTTGCCATTTCGTATTCGTCAGGGAAATTAACGTTAAAAAACTGCTCACTATCTTTAAAATTTACTACTTTGCATTTACAGCTTTTTCTCAAAAGTCCGATTTTATGCTCATTTTTTAAATAAAACTCATGGGCCAAAGTGGCAAGCCCTGGGCTAAAAAAACCACAAAGCGAGTGAATGTGCTCATTATCACTAGCCACAACCATATCAAATTCATCTTTAAATTTAGCAAGTTTCTCTAAGCTTTTAAGATCAAAAAATGGCATATCGGCTGGTATCACAAAAATGCTATGATCAAAATTTTTAAGAATGGAGTAAAGTGCGAGCATTGGCGAATAGCTATCGCTATTTTCATCTTTTATAAGCTTTAGTGGCGGGCTAAATTTCTCAAATTTTGAGCTTACATAAACTTCGTCAAAAACTTTGCTAAATTTCGCAACCTCATAATGAGTAAGCGTCTTAAAACCACCAAATGGCAAAAGTGTCTTATCTTGCCCCATACGCGAGCTTTTGCCACCTGCTAAAATCACGCAAGTTTGCATCTTTTCCCTTAAGAAAGTTATGAGGCTAAATTTAGCTAAAAGCGGCTTTGATCTACCAAAAATATGCGATAAAAACTTATTTTTGTTTATGCTACTTGTGAAATTTTAAGCCTGCTTTACCCTTTTCATTGTTAAAAATTCCTCATAGCGACGATCAATGATAGCTTTGATCAAGGCATAGTTTTCTTGTGAGTTTTCTATATAAAAATAGGCGTTATCAAAGTATTTTTCACCAAATTTTTTCGAAACAAAATCCGTATAATCCTGCAAATACCAACCATACATTTTGGCAAATTTTGTCCGATCAGTCGTATAGTAAGCTTTTGCAAAGGCTTTACCGGCAGTATTTAGCTCCGCACTTCCAAGTACGCCGTCCATAGCGTCAAAAAGATACTGACGATAGTTAAAATTTTCATCCATCTGTGCTATATCGTCCGCAAAATCTGCCGCAAATTCCTTTGAATAAAATTTGTGTTCCATGCACCAGCGAAAGAAAAATGCAATGTGTGTCGCACCATTTTCATGCGGTATATCAGTCGGCGCATCTTTCGCACCCCAGTGCCATTTTGCTTTGTCATATACTATATCTGGCATTTTTATCCTTTTAAAATGCTCAATTTTACTAAAACCATCTTAATCGCAGTAAAAATCATGGCCATTTTATCCATTTGCTTGCTACGATTAAAAAAGATATAATGGCGCCTTTATTTAAGGAGAAGCAATGAGCGAAAAAAATCTACAAATTTTAGGCTGGATCGGCACATGTCTATCAGTTGTTATGTACTTTTCATACATCCCACAAATAATGGGCAACCTTGACGGCAACAAGACGCCTTTTATACAGCCACTGGCAGCCGCACTAAACTGCACAATCTGGACAAGTTACGGCCTATTAAAAGCTAAAAAAGACTATCCACTTTCTGCTGCAAACTTCCCAGGTATAATCTTTGGTCTTTTGGCTACGATAACAGCGTTTTAATGCACCATTTAGTTGTTGTGGCGATTTTACAATAAAATATTATTTGCTTCGCCGCAACAACTAATTTATAGTGTTTGCGCTATTTTGGCTAACTTTTCTTTAATTATATTGTCTTTTGAGCTTAGCGAAAAGATCATTTGCACTAGCTCCTCAGTTGTTGCCTCTATTCTTTTGTCATCACTATCTAAAGTTCTGAATTTGTTTAGGATAAGCGAACCGAATTCTTGATATGTAGACATAAAATCCTTATAGTCCTCTTCCAGTTCTGGTGCGTAAAAACTGATAAGCGAGTGTAATTTACCAATTTCAAATTTTGGATTTTCTATATTTAAATTTGGATTTATTAATAAAGCTACTTTGTAATGTATTCCCCCTAAAATATCCCCAACTATAATAAACGCTTCCTCTAGCTTTTGTCGCCTGAGTTTATTTTTCTCTTTTTTCGTGTTTAGATTAGCGTACACCCATTGCGCACACATTGTTAGGACTGCACCAAGTATTATTTTCAATAAGTCAGATATCAAACTATCCATATTATTTTTTATAAGTCCCTTGGATCGGCGATTTTACCTGCTATGGCTGAGGCCGCTACAACTGCTGAGTTGGCTAGATAAATTTCACTCGTTCTATCGCCCATACGTCCGACAAAATTTCTATTTGTTGTCGAGATACAGCGTTCATTTGCACCTAAAATTCCCATATATCCGCCAAGACAAGCGCCACAAGTTGGATTGCTCACAACCGCTCCTGCTTCGATGAAAATGTCGATTAAGCCCTCTTTTTCGGCAGCTCTTGCGATCTTTTGCGTCGCTGGAGTGATGATGAGCCTTGTCTTGCGGGCTACTCTTTTACCTTTTAAAATTTGTGCTGCGATACGTAGGTCGCTTAGACGACCATTTGTGCATGAACCGATAAATGCCTGATCGATAGCTAGATCGTCACTAACCGCTTGTCTTACGCTCTTGCCGTTGCTTGGCAAAAATGGATATGCGATGACTGGATCAAGATTAGTCACATCTATCTCTAAAATTTTGTCGTATTTTGCACCCTCGTCTGAGTAGAAAAATTTTGGTTTATTGCGCAAATTTTTATCTTTTAAAAACTCTTTTGTTATCTCATCAACCGCGATGATACCGCTCTTTGCGCCAGCTTCGATAGCCATGTTACACATTGAAAATCTATCATCCATACTAAGGCCATCTATCACCTCACCGCTAAACTCAAGCGCCTTGTAAAGCGCACCATCAACGCCTATTTGGCGGATGATCTCAAGGATAAGGTCCTTGCCGTAGACGTGCTTATCAAGTTTGCCTTTAAAGACAACTTTGATGCTCTCAGGCACTTTAAACCAGTTTTTGCCAGTGATCATCGCATAAGCTAGGTCGGTACTGCCCATACCAGTGCTAAACGCTCCAAGAGCGCCGTGTGTACAGGTATGGCTATCAGCTCCTATGATAACATCGCCTGGGATGACTAGCCCTTTTTCAGGCAAAAGCGCGTGCTCGATGCCCATATCTTTTTCATCAAAATAGTTTTTAAGGTCGTGTTTGTAGGCAAATTCGCGTGAAATTTTGGCTTGATTTGCGCTTAGGATATCTTTTGTCGGGATGTAGTGATCCATAACGATGGCAAAGCCGTCTGGGTTGGCTAGCTTTTTAGCACCACTTCGCTCAAACTGCTTGATCGAGATAGGCGTCGTGATGTCGTTGCCTATGATCATGTCGATCTTGCTTTCAATGATCTCTCCTGCGCTTACCTCTTTGCCAACGTGATCTGAAAATATTTTCTCGGTGATAGTTTGTTTCATAAATTTCCTTTAAATTTTGAGGCGATTTTAACGAAAATTGCTAAATTTAAAGAAAATTTACTAAGCCAAAAGGCTTAGTAAATTTAGAATTTAACGCTAGCTGTTAGCATAAACTGACGAGCATAGCCTGGGGTAATAGGAAGCACTGAAGAGTCAGTTCCAGATGATGCTGTTACGTAGTAAAGTTTATCAGTTAGGTTTTTCACATTAAATGCAAAATTTGTCTCATAGCCTGAAATTTTAGTCGTATAGCTAACAAAAGCATCGTAAGTAATAGCATGTGGTAATTTATAAAAGCTTCCATAAGCTGCTGAGCTATTTTGTTGATTATAAGTATACCAAGAGCCAAAATACCTGGCGCCACCACCTATTCTTAGACCTTTTACGCCAAGATGAGTAAAATCATAATTAGCAAATAAACTCGCTTGATGCTTTGGAGTAGCCTCAAGCGGCTTACCCACCTTCCAAGCCATATTTCTATCTTCTTTTAGTTTAGTTTTGGTGTAGGTATAGCTTGAACTTACACTAAGTCCATCTGTAATACGTCCATTAAAATCAAACTCTACTCCTCTAGAATTTGCTTTACCGCTCGTATATGATATATTGTTTACATTGTTTATAATATTTTTCTTATCGATATTAAATAAAGCTGCCATTGCGGTTATGCTATTGTTTTGAAATTTTGTTCCAAACTCGATAGATTTTCCCTCTTCTGGCTCTAACGAGACAGCACCTTTGCTGCCGATAGAGGTTTGTGGCTTAAAGCTTTGAGAATGACTAGTATAAACTGACCACTCAGGAGTTAGTAGATATAAAAGTCCGACATTATAAAGCAGCTTACCACCACTTTTATCTATACTTTTTGTAAATGGCACAGGTCTAGCGGCATATCTATTTTGATCGCCTACTATTTGGTTATAGTATTCATACCTTAGTCCCGCTACAAATATTAAGCTATCAGTTAAATTTATACTATCTTGTGCGTAAGTACCGATCGTTTTTAGTTTGTGGTATTGCGTCTTTTTGCTAGCACCTCTACTTTTGATGTCATCTGCAGTAACTCTACCATAAATAGGCGAGTAGATATTTATATTATTTCTAGCATCATTTGCTTCGATCTGACGAGCTTCTGGACGTTGTCTTAGATACTCTTTAGCATCTACTCCAAATAAGAGATTATGAGTTATACTTCCAGTTTCTACTATGCCGTTTAATGTAAGTGATCCAGCATGGGTCTTATGCTCAAAATCTTCATACCACTCCATACGTCTTTTTGCGATTCCGCTAGCTAAATTTATATTCATAATGCGAGCTTGTCCGTACTCATGTAGTGAGCGTGAAAATGCATAAGCTCCCTTTAATAGCCAATTCTCGCCAAAATTTTTCTCAAAACTTAGATCAAAAGTATCTACTTTGCCGTCTATTTCGTTAAATGGCTCATCTAATCTGATTTTTTTATCTATGTCTAAAATTTGTCCTGATTCTAGCATATACATGCCGCGATCTGCGGGGTCGGTGTATTTTGTATGGGAGTAGGCAGCATCAATACGATAGTCGTCGCCTTTATAACTTATACTTGGAGCGATGAGTAAATTTTTATATTCGCCATACTCTCTCCAATAATCCTTACCCGACCAATCAAATATAAATCTATATGCAAAACCGCTCTCACCCAAAGCTCCAGTTGAATCAAAGCCAAAATCTCTATACTTTTTATTACCGGTGCCAAGCCAAATTTCATTGCTATTTTCATAAAGCGGTTTTTTAGTTACTAAATTTATTATACCGCCGGCATCTTGAACGCCGTAAAGCAAGCTTGCTGGGCCCTTTAACACCTCGACGCTTTGTACAGTTGCATTAAAGTTGTGCGTCACACCAGCTGATACGCCATTACGCATTATAGAGCCGTCACGTCCGCCACCAAAGCCACGCTTTAAAGCCGCATCAAAATTTCCTGAAGTTGTATTCGCATAGCTAACACCACTTACGTTTTGAAGCGATTCCATTAAATTTTCTGGCTTTTTATCCTTTAGTTGCTGCTGGGTTACGACGTTTACTGTCTGTGGTATCTCAAGAATTGGCGTATTTGTCTTGCCCACCTCACTCGTTGTGGCTCTGTAACCATCGTCTGCGCTATCTTCTACACTGATCCCATCTAAGCTTACATCAGTAGCATTTAAAGCAGAAATAGCAAAACAAAGCACCGCACTAATGCGAAATTTATTCATTTATCATCCCTTAAAAAATTTTTAATATTATAAAAATAGTTATCATTATATAAAAATATATTTTAAATTTTTATGAAAAAAATTTACGAAAAATTTATATTTTAGTAACATTACAAATAAAACATTTGGAAAAATTAAACATGGATCAGAAAACAGATTTTTACCATTCTTTCATAGCCAGCGATAAAGCTTTTATTAAAACATTTTTGCAACATTTCTGATATAATCCCCACATGAAGTACGCACATTTAGTTCAAATAGCAAGTTATTTATCAAATTTTACAAAGATAAACCAAGCAAAACGCATTAATGATATGGCTATTTTGATCGAATTTAATGGCGAGAAGATCATCTTTGATCTAAACAAATCAAACTCTGCTATCTACAAAGATGGCGAGCTAAAAGAAGCAAAAATTTATCAAGCGCCTTTTGATAATGTGCTAAAAAAGCGCTTTAACGCCTCGCATATAAAAAGCGTTGAGTGCTTAAAAGATAATAGAATTTTAAAATTTATCTGCACGCAAAGTGGCTCATATAAAAGTGAAAATTTTATCCTCTATCTTGAATTTACTGGGCGCTTTACAAATGCTGTGATAACTGATGAAAATAACGTAATCATCGAAGCGTTAAGACACATCGATAATAGCTACCGAAAGATAGAAACCGGCGAAGTTTTAAGGGAGCTTCCAGCCATCGCTATCAAAGAAAAACCGTGCGAGCCCATAACTGACTTTGAGGCGTTTTTTAGAAGTGAAGCGGCCAGAGTAAATGAGTCCAGGATAGCTGGCTTAAAAGAGGCGAAGCTTGCAAGCGTACAAAAAAAGATAGATAGCATGAGCGAAATTTTAAACTCACTTGAAGACAAAGATGAGCTAATGAGAAAGAGTGAAGAAGCTGCAAATTTAGGATCGCTTTTGCTTGCAAATCTGGGAAATTTTAAGGGCTACGAGAGGGAAATTTGTCTAAAAGATTTTGATGGCAATGAGATAAAACTAACTCTTAGCGATACACCAAAAAACAGCGCAAATGAGTTTTACACAAGATCAAAAAAATTTCGTGCAAAAGCCATTGGCGTGGAGATAGAAAAGAGAAATTTAAGCGAAAAGATCGAGTTTTTTGAAGGATTAAAATCTCTTTTAAAAGAAGCGAACAGTCTTTATGAGCTTGAAATTTTAAGCCCAAAAAACAA
Source organism: Campylobacter concisus ATCC 51562 (assembly GCF_000466745.1). Classification (NCBI taxonomy): domain Bacteria; kingdom Pseudomonadati; phylum Campylobacterota; class Epsilonproteobacteria; order Campylobacterales; family Campylobacteraceae; genus Campylobacter; species Campylobacter concisus. The sequence goes on from NZ_ANNI01000009.1 coordinate 360,582, forward strand.
GGCAAAACAAAGAGAACGCCACGTAAAAGACGTGAGTGAAAATGCTGAAATTTTTTACGTTAGAGAATTTAAAATACTAGTTGGTAGAAACGAAAAAGGCAATATAAATTTGCTTGACCTTGCCAAAAAAGACGATATATGGTTACATCTAAAGGATACCCCAAGCGCTCATGTCATTATTAAGACAAACAAGAGCAAAGTGCCAGAAGACGTGCTAGAGATGGCTGCTAAATTTTGCGTGGAATTTAGCGTAAAAGGAGCTGGTAGATACGAGGTAGACTACACTAAGCGTGAAAATTTAAAGCGTGAAAACAGTGCAAATGTCACTTATACGAACTATAAAACTATCATCATAAATAAAGGCTAAAAATGGCTGTAACACCTTTAGGAAATAGTAACTTTATAAATCAAAATGCTCCAGTGGTATCGCAAGTACATGCAAATCAGCAAGCTAGATTTGATATGCAGTCTTTAATGGCAGCTGAGCTTGCCTCGCAACAAAGTGAAGAGATCAAAGAGGTGCGTCCGATGGAAGAGTCTTATAAAATAGACCCCGAAAAGGAACATGAACGCCAAAAAAATGAAGAAGAGGCAAGTGAGTTTGAGAGCAAAAAACAAAATTCAAGAGATAGTGACGAGGAAAATTTGGATAATATAGCAGATAATGAGGAAATAGTGCCTAGCGAACATCATATGCTTGACATAACTATTTGATACCTAAGCACCCCAGCCCCACAAACGCCACATCTCAAGTCAGTGATACTCCCCAACACCTAACCCTCCTTCAAATTTTTAACGCAGTAAACGATAAAGAAAAACTTTTCAAGATCCACTCTGACTCA